>NZ_CP016777.1:1011014-1348019 GCF_002288225.1 Candidatus Planktophila dulcis | reverse complement strand
GAACCCGCAAAGTAGACCCGATTTGGCTAAATAGCAAGTGGTTATCCACAAGTTGAGGGTTTCAAGGGAGCTGATCGCGAGTTTGACCCGCCCTTATCCACACCATTACCGTTACCTCCTTGCTTCCCCCGTACTTATGACCCGATAGGCGTAATTAGCGCCTCACAGATTTTGGAGTTCTCATGACAAAGCGCACCTTCCAGCCAAATACGCGTCGCCGCGCCAAGAAGCATGGCTTCCGCGCACGCATGGCAACTCGTGCAGGACGTGCAGTTCTCTCTGCTCGCCGCGCTAAGGGCCGTATAAAGCTCTCAGCGTAAAGTTAAAGAGCGCACAGGAACTTCTCGTGCTCCCAGTCGATGCACGTTTAACTCAAAGCTCAGATTTCGCTCGCGCAACTAAGAGCGGTATCCGAGTTACCACACAACACTTCGTTGGATATCTCTACATCTCACCTGTCACAAATGATGCATCTGCCAAATGCGGACTCATCATTAGTAAAGCAGTGGGTGGATCAGTTAAGCGCCATCGCGTTGCGCGCAAAGTTCGCCACGCAATCACACCACTGATCCCATCTCTTCCAACAGGATCTCTTCTAGTCATCCGCGCACTCGGACAAGATGGCGATAGCAACCTTGAAACCGAAATCTCAGAGCTGATTACAAAGTTAATCTCTCGCTCTCACAAGATAGCGGTGAAGTAATGAGAAAGATTCTTACCGCTCTCGTGCGCGCATATCAGGTGGCAACTACAAATGTCGCACCACGGTGTAAGTACTATCCATCATGTTCACATTATGCGATCACAGCAATTGGACGTTATGGAGTTAAAGGTTTAGCTATGGCGACATGGCGCATTGTGCGCTGCAACCCATGGTCACAAGGCGGAGTCGATTATGTCGATGCCCACCTTGATTGTGCTGATGTAAAGAACTTTATACACGATAACGAAAAAGAAGTGGTGGGCGCTAACTAATGGGCTTTATTCTTAACCCTCTCTATAACATCGTCTCTGGCGTTATTGTCTTTATCCATAGACTCCTGGAACCAATATTCGGTGCAGACTCTGGTGTGACATGGACTCTCTCCATCATGGGACTCGTTGTTCTCATCCGTATTATTTTAATTCCACTCTTTGTGAAGCAGATCAAGAGCCAGCGCGCTCTCACAGCACTGCAGCCACATATGAAAGAGATTCAAAAGAAGTATAAAGATGATCGTCAGAAGCAATCAGAAGAGATGATGAAGCTCTATAAAGAGCATAAGACAAACCCACTCGCGTCATGTTTTCCCATCCTTGCCCAAGCACCTATCTTCTTCGCACTCTTTACAGTTCTTAATGGCATCGCAGCAAAGACACCAGAAGGCGTTTCAGCACCGATTGCCCGCGGATTCCTTAAGGGTGAATACTTAGATAGCGCAGCACAGGCTGCCTTCTTCGGTGCAAAGATTTCACAGAGCTTCCTTGGCTCAACTGACACCACAGTAAAGATCGTCACCGTTCTACTTATTATCTTTATGTCGGCAACAACCTTTACAACTCAACGTCAGTTGATGGTTAAAGGAATGCCAAAGATGGATGCATCAAATAACATGATGCTTCAACAGCAGAAAATCATGTTGTATTTATTCCCAGTGATCTTTGCAATCTCAGGTGTGAACTTCCCTGTGGGTGTTTTGATCTACTGGTCGACAACAAACCTTTGGACATGGGGACAGCAGTACTACGTGATTAAAAGAAACCCAACGCCGGGATCTCCTGCCTATGAAGAGCTCCAGAGAAAGCGCGCCCAGAAAGACAAACTCGATGGCAAGGGCATAGATGGAATTGACCAGAACGAGGCGACAGAGCCAGAAGTTCAGGGACAACGAGAACAACCAAAGAAGAAGAAAAAGAAGAAGAAGTAAATTCAGACAAATAGTATTAATAACGCTTTATAAAGATAAAAGGGGCAGACAATGTCAGATGTAACTGAAGTTGTAGAAGTAGAAGAGAGTGTTGAGGCAACTGCCAAGGCTCCAAAGAGCGTGGCAAAGCTTGAGGAAGAGGGCGATATCGCAGCCGACTACCTAGAGGGCTTACTCGACATCGCAGATCTCGATGGAGATATCGATATCGATGTTGAAAATGGCCGCGCATCCCTAGCAATCGTCGGTGGCAAGCTTAAGCACCTCGTTGGCGCCGAAGGTGAAGTCCTTGATTCAATCCAAGAGCTCACACGCCTTGCCGTTCAGACCTCCACAGGAGATCGCAGCCGCCTTATGCTCGATATCGATGGATTCCGCGCAGGCCGCCGCAAGGAGCTGACCGCTTTGGCCGAAAAGATGGCTGAGCAGGCTAAGACCACAGGTAGCTCAATCAAGTTAGATCCAATGAATGCCTTTGAGCGCAAGATCATCCACGACACAATACAGACTCTGGGCTTAACCTCAGAATCCGATGGGGAAGACCCAAACCGCTTCGTAGTTATCTACCCGGCTTAAGTTTCACGTGGAACAATCAGTAGAGGGGCTAGTCGGCCGCTACTTCCCAGAGCGAGAAGCTGAGATTGCAGCCTTTGCCCAATTCTTGGTCTCAGCCGGAATTGAGCGTGGCCTCATTGGGCCCCGCGAAGGCGAGCGCATCTGGGAGCGCCATATCTTCAACTGCCTTCATATCACCACCCTCCTCCCACAAGGAGCCTCCCTCTTTGATATCGGATCAGGGGCAGGCTTGCCTGGCATCGTTATCGCCCTGGCCCGCCCAGATCTACAGGTAACCCTGATTGAACCCCTTGAGCGCAGAGTGGAATTCCTCAAAGAGGCAACGGCCGGCACCTCTATCGAAGTAATCCGCGGCAGGGCCCAGGATGTGAAAAAGACGGCTGATTTCGTCACCGCCAGAGCGGTGGCACCCCTTGAGAAGTTGAAGAAGATGAGCTGGCATATGGTCAAGACCAATGGAGCGCTCCTTGCCATGAAGGGGGAGGGCGCAGCAGCTGAAATGGCTGATATGAAAAATGCCAAATTGCATGAAATTACCCTTGAAGGAATCGGACTCGGGCGCATCGTTGAGCTACGTAAAGGAAGCGCACCCCTTTAGTGATTAGATTCGTGCATGCCTGGCGATGATTCACGTGAAACAAAGGTCGTAGGTGTCCGGCGCCTGAAAGATCCCATGGCAAAGCCCGCCTCCACCCGCATCTTCACTGTGGCCAATCAGAAGGGCGGGGTGGGTAAGACCACCACCACCGTCAATGTGGCAGCAGCCCTAGCAATGGGTGGCCTTCGAGTCCTGGTGATTGATTTAGACCCACAAGGAAATGCATCAACTGCCCTCGGTGTTGAACATCGCGAGAGCGCAGGTGTCTATGAAGTTTTAATGGGCAATGCGCAGATGGCCGATGTTGTTCAGAAGGTTGCTGGCTTTCCTGTTCTTGATTGTGTTTCATCAAATACATCTCTCGCCAATGCTGAAATTAATTTAGTTTCAATGGTTGCACGCGAACTACAACTTAAAGAAGCGATTGAAAGTATTAGCGTTAATTACGATTACATCTTTATCGATTGTCCACCTTCCCTTGGCTTACTTACCATCAATGCATTTGCTGCATCGAAAGAGTTGTTAATCCCTATTCAAACCGAGTACTACGCACTTGAAGGCTTGTCACAACTTCTTGAAACTTATGGCGTTGTGAAGAAGCGATTAAATCCCAACCTTAGCCTTTCAACGATTGTCTTAACGATGTTTGATTCACGCACGCGACTATCTAATGATGTTGCAGCAAATGTTCGTTCTCACTTTCCCAATGAACTTATTGATATTCCTATTCCTCGCGCTGTGCGCGTCTCAGAGGCACCTTCTTATAACCAGACAGTGATGACATACGATCCACTCTCACCTGGAGCTATCGCCTATATGCAAGTTGCGCGAGAGATTGCAGAGCGCGGTAAAGCTAAAGATGAAGTCGTATTCGATGGCAATGTTGTCAGCATCAATTACAAAGGTGGAATCGCATAATGGCTATTAAGCGCGGTGGTCTTGGAACAAATCTTGATTCACTTATCCCAACATCCTTAACTGTTGCAGGCACAGAAGTTGCACAACAGAATGAAATTCCTATCAATCAAATCTTTCCTAACCCGCGCCAGCCTCGCACAGTCTTTGATGAGACTGCGCTAAACGAACTCATCTCATCGATTAAATCAATCGGTATCTTGCAACCACCTGTTGTTCGCAAAGTGGCAGATAATAAATATGAACTCATTATGGGAGAGCGTCGCTATCGCGCAGCAAAAGCTGCAGGGCTAACCTCAATTCCTGTCATCATCCGCCAAACTCCCGATAATGAATTACTTCGCGATGCTCTCATCGAAAATATTCACCGCAGCAACCTCAATCCATTGGAAGAAGGTGCTGCATATGCACAACTTCTTACTGACTTCGGTTGTACACATGATGAACTCGCACTCAAGCTCGGTCGCTCACGCCCGCTGATCTCCAACACCATCCGTCTTCTTAATCTGCCAGATGCTGTGCAGCGCAAGGTTGCAGCAGGAGTAATCTCTGCAGGACATGCACGCGCACTCCTGGGTCTTACAGATTCAGCCGATATTGAAAAGCTCGCATCTCGCATCGTTGCTGAAGGTTTATCTGTGCGCGCAGTCGAAGAGATCATTGCAACGATGAAGCCAAGTACAAAAACAACAAAGAAATCTGCAACCAAAGGTGTCTCTGGTGCAGGGCTTGCGGCTGCTGAATTGTTAAGTGATTACCTTGATACACGCGTCAGCGTTGAGAGCGGCAAAGGAAAAGGAAAGATTGTTATTGAATTTGCTGGCAGCGAAGACTTGCAGCGCATCGTTGATTTAATCGAAGGAAAGTAAGAAGTATTACTTGATTGCAGTGCCGCGGCGCTGCATCTCTTGCTTAATCACTCCACCGAGAGCTTTCACACCTTCGCGGATTCGTTCAGGAGTTGGGTGGCAGTAAGAAAGTCGCATCGACCATGAGCCAAGTCCATCTGCATAGAAAGCATTTCCTGGAACATAGGCAACCTTTGCAACAATCGCCTTTGGCATCAAAGCTTTTGTATCGATTTCAGCAGGAAGATTGACCCACACATAGAAACCACCGCCAGGCTTTGTCCATGTTGCCTCGGCAGGGAAATGTTGTTCAAGAGATTCCAGCATCGCATCGCGGCGCACCTTATAGAGCTCACAGAAGCTAGCAATCTGATCACGCCATGGCTGATCTGCTAAATAACTAGAGATTGTCAGCTGTGTGAAGTTTGAAGGACAAAGAATTGATGATTCTGAAGCAATCACTAACTTATCTTTGAGTGATTGTGGAACAAGAGCCCAGCCCACACGAAGACCTGATGCGATCGTCTTTGAAAATGAACCTAAATAGATGACATTCTCTGAATCTTCAGCGCGCATCGCATTCGGTGATGGCTTATCAAAGCCAAGTAGGCCATAAGGGTTATCTTCAACAACAAATATCTCAGCTTCGCGGCAGATAGCCAGGATCTCTGTGCGGCGATCTGCCGGAAGGCAGACACCTGTTGGATTTTGGTAGTTAGGAATCAAATAGAGGAACTTAATCTTGCGACCTGCTGCGCGAACGCTCTTGATTGCAGCACGCAGTGATTCAGGGATCATTCCATCTTGATCCATCTCAACGTGAACGACAGATGCTTCATATTGGCGGAATGTTCCAAGTGCTCCCACATAAGAAGGCGCTTCAACGAGAACAACATCGCCTGGATCGATAAAGATACGAGAGATGAGATCGAGCGCTTGCTGTGAACCAGTTGTCACAACAATGTCATCAGCATTGGCGCGAATTCCTTCAAGTGCCATGACATCGCAGATCTGTTCACGAAGCTTGGGATGGCCTTGTCCACTTCCATATTGAAGTGCTTCAGCGCCATTGGTGAGAATAAGTTCATTGACAACGCCAGCCATCATCTCCATAGGAAGTGCTGAAAGATTTGGCATTCCACCTGCAAGTGAAACAATTTCAGGACGCGATGCAACAGCAAAGAGTGAGCGAATTTCAGACGGCAACATTCCGGCAGCTCGCGCAGCAAATCTCGTCTCGAGATGTTGTGGGGCACCAGTTTGATAGCGAACGGAAAGCTCGGACATAAGGATTAGTCTCCCACAAACCTTTAGATGCCTGCGCGCCGATTATCGGCGGATGCCTGCGCTACGAAGGTCAGAAATTCGCAAAGTTCCCGTCTTTGCATCATCTTCGGCAGCTAAATACAGGCGCTGAATAGCAATAACAAAACTTTCAGCAACGGTATCGCGAAAATCAGGGCGGGCAAGGCGATTGGCATCGCCATCATTGGATGCATATCCAAGATCTACGCGCACCGCAGGTGCCTTTGTTAGGCGTAGTGAATCCCAGGTCTTTGCATGGGTGCGACAGTTAAGAAAATCAGTACGCGCACAAATTTCGCGCTGCACTAAAGATGCAAATCTCTCTCCCACAATCGAATGAATGCCATGCTGGTCATGGCCATAGAAGAAGGTTGCAACACCACGCGCTGCAGAATTCTTGTGGTGATCAACATGTAGTGAGATTAATAAATCTGCGCCATTTTGATTGGTGAAGGTAATGCGCTCTGCTTCACTTGGATTGTTATTGACACCGCGTGTTAAGAAGACGCTTGCACCGAGTGCAAGTAGGCGACCTTCAAGGCGCTGTGCGATGTCGTAAACAACTTCCTTTTCATGTTCTTCGGTTGCTGGATCGATGACAATTACTTTATTGGCAAGTGCTGGTCCACGATTTTTTTGCGCAGCACTTTCACGAAGGGCAGCAGGTGCTCCACCTGAGACAATTTTTGTGAGGCGAAGAAGTGCGATGATCGTGGCGGGACCACACTTGCCATCGACTTTCACACCCACTGATTGTTGGAACTCTTTTACTGCAGCCTCTGTCATCACACCAAAGATTGCATCGACGCGACCGCAGTTAAATCCCATCTCAGTTAATCGAGATTGCAGAGCTGCAACATCATCACCGCGCATGAAGGGAGATGCCTGTAGATAGAGAGAGCGATCACCGAGCTTCCAGCGCGATTCATCAAGTGCGCGCACTGTCTGCTCATTGAGTTCACCTGTTACATGCAGGCCACGTTCTTGTTGGAAAGCGCGAATCTCATCGGGAGACATCTCTTTCATAATTGATCTCCTACAAACTTATTATCAATATCTTAAGAAGATATTAAATAAAGCCTTCGAGCTCTTTAAGAAGAGCTGGCTTTGGCTTTGCACCGATGATTGTCTTGACAACTTCACCGTTGACATAAACATTGAGCATTGGAATAGATGTCACTCCATACTTAATAGCGATTGCTGACTCTTCATCAGTATTGAGCTTGACGATCTTAAGCTTTGCGCCGTGCTCTGCTGCAATGTCATCGAGGATGGGAGCGATTGCGCGGCATGGACCACACCATTCAGCCCAGAAATCAACCAAAACTGGGATGCTGCTCTTGAGAACAACCTGATCGAAATCAGCTGCTGTGACCTTAGTTGGTGCGCTCATCATTACTCCTATTTATCTTCTCGTCTATGTGTGAAGGTTACTAGTGGGATAAGAATTTTTCTGCGTCTAGCGCCGCCTGGCAGCCAGAACCTGCTGCAGTAATTGCTTGGCGGTAGGTGTAATCGACCAAGTCGCCACAAGCAAAAACTCCTGCAAGATTTGTTTTCGTTGAACGCCCCTCCACCTGCACATAACCCTCGCTATTAAGGGTTACAGAAGATGTAACAAGTTCAGAGCGTGGAATATGCCCGATAGCAACAAAGAGTCCTGTGAAATCACGCTTGGAGACTTCACCAGTCTTGAGATTGTGAAGCTGCAAAGCTTCTACCTTCTGCTCACCTAAAACATCTGTGACTTCTGTATCCCACAACATTTCAATCTTTGGATTGGCAAATGCACGCTCTTGCATAATCTTTGATGCGCGAAGTGAATCGCGGCGGTGGATAAGAACAACTTTGCTTGCAAACTTTGTTAAGAATGTTGCCTCTTCAACTGCAGAGTCTCCGCCACCCACAACAGCGATTGTTTGATCGCGGAAGAAGAAACCATCACATGTGGCACACCATGAGACACCACGACCAGATAGACGCTTCTCATTCTCTAAACCGATCTCGCGATAAGCAGATCCCATTGCGAGGATGACAGCCTTAGCCTTCACAGTATTTCCTGAACCATCTTTAATGATTTTGATATCTCCGGTCAGATCCATCTCAACAACATCATCGGTGATTAGTTCTGTTCCAAAGCGCTTTGATTGCTTGCGCATGTTATCCATCAGATCTGGACCCATGATGCCGTCGATAAATCCTGGGAAGTTTTCAACTTCTGTAGTGTTCATGAGCGCGCCACCTGCAGTAACCGAGCCTTCATACATAACAGGGTTTAACTGCGCACGTGCTGCATAGATAGCAGCGGTATAACCGGCAGGACCTGATCCAACAATGACGAGTTCGCGTACTTCAGTGCTCATATGCGGACAATACCTCCCATGGGCGTACTAGTTCTTGCGACGTCGTTGCAGAACAGAGGTGGCGAAGGCTCGCAGCCCTGAGATTTCACTCACCTTGAAAAGCTTTGCGCAAAGCAAGTAAGCCACACCACTTCCACCGAGCACGAGGATGAGTCGAAGTGCACGAATAGTCAGTGTTGTCTCTTCATATGCCCAGCCGTAGTACTGAGTAAGTGCAAAGAAGGGAAGCATTCCCATGAGCGCTGCCACCAAAAGGCGACCATGTTGTGATGCAAACTCACTGACCTGCAACTTACCCACATGCTTCTTTAAAAGTGAGATCGTAATAAAGAGACCGACGATATAGCTGGCAGAGAATGCAATACCTAAGCCAACTGTTACCCAATTGCTATCGAGGGTTGCAAGGAATACATAAGAAAGAGCCACAGAGATCACATTGATAATGACGATAGATGTCACTTGCGTCTTTGTATCTTCAAAGGCGTTAAAACCACGGATAAGAATGAGGTTGATAGAAAATGCAACAAGGCCAAGGCTGAGCGCGGATAAAACAAAACCAATGTAGCGAGAATCCTCAAGACTAATTCCCATATAGAGAACTTCTGTCATGAGTGGGCCAAAGAGAAGCAGCGCAACCGCACTCGGCACAGTAACAACTCCAACCATGCGAATTGCGCGAATCAGCTGCTTGCGCACCTCTTCAACATTTTTTGCAATTGCTAGTTTTGATAGATGTGGCAGCAGCGCAGTCACAATTGAAATTGTCACAATTGAATATGGCAAGAGCATGATGTAGTAGGCGCTTGTGTAAGGAGTAAAACCAACGCCTGTTGAAATTCCTGCTTGTGCACTGCGCACAGCAGCACTGGTTGCAACGTTGACAGTAACTAAGTAACCAAGCTGTGAAACAAGTACATAGACAAGAGTCCACCCAGCTAAACCAAATGATTTACCGAGGCCTTTTACTCCCAGCATCGGGCGCAGGTGAATTCCAGATCTCTTCACAACAGGAATCAAGATCAGGGCTTGAATAACAACGCCGAGGGTTGTTCCCCAACCCAGTAACTGCACTTGGAAATCTGTAATGGAATCAATGGTGATTGCATTTTGCACAACAAGGATTGCTCCAAAGACCACGATGACAACAAGATTGTTAGCAATCGGTGCCCACATCAGAGGTGCAAAGGAGCCTCGTGCATTGGCCACTTGGCCCAGCATCGTAAAGAGGCCAAGGAAGAAGATCTGAGGCAGGCAGTAACGAGTAAAGGCAACAGCTATGTGTTGCTCGGTTTCAAAGCCTGGCGTTGAAAACTCTGGTGCATAGAGGCGCACGAGAGCGGGTGCGAAGATCACACCGATAACAACAAGTGCAAGAAGGATTCCTGAAATTGTTGTCACTAAGCGTGATGCAAATGCATGGCCACCATCTTCATCTGAAAATGAGCGTACGAGTTGCGGAACGAAGATTGCAGTGAGTGCACCACCGACAAGTAAGTTATATAAAATGTTGGGCATCGTATTTGCCACGTTGTAGGTATCGGCAAGAAGCGCTGTTCCCAGTACTGCTACTGCAAGGAGCGCGCGAATAAAACCAGTGATGCGAGAGAGAATGGTGCCGATAGCCATAATGCCTGATGCGCGGAAGAGCTCATTGTTTTTCATTTACGAGACCTCCTCACACGGCGCACAGATTGTGTTACAGCACCTAAGAAGAGTAGAACTGCTGCACCTGTTGTAAACCACGCAACACGCGAATCAATAATCGTTGCAGTCAGATTTAACTTAGAGACTTGGCCAACAAGCTGTCCCTTTGAATTCATTAACTGGGCAAGAACAAGAGTGGAGCCTGGTGCAATTACATCGACCGGTACAAGAATCTGTTGGCGAGATTTAGCAGCAATTGTGATGTTATTGATGTTCTCAACCTGCATACGTGAATTCATCGGAATGAGCGAGACGCTCACAACAGATGCGGTATCAAAGTTATTGACCAAAGTAATAGGAAGCTTCGCAGTCTGTGATGTGATTTGGTAGCGACCAGGAATCACTTTCAGGCGATTAGATAACTTCTCAACAGCTGTTGTGAGGTTATAACTAAAGTATGCGCGATCATCGCGAGTCAAAAGTGGGTTTAAGACAATTGCTAGACGAGCGCGTGCTTGGAAAATCTCATCTGATTCAATAATGGTTGAAAGACCAGTCAGCATGCGCCTGCTCTGTGTGTAGTTATAAATGATTTCATTTCCAACGCGCGCAGCGCCTGCACCCCAACCATTTTGAGCGCTCACGGGGCGCTTTAGCGCCTCTTGCAACTGGGTCTGTGCATAGAGTGAATAGAACTTCAATTCACTGGGTGCAAGTGATTTCGCTAATTTTTCATCAGGGTTTCCATAAGGAAGTGCAACGACATCGTTATATGCAATAACGCTTCTTAAACGAGAGAGCCACGTACGAGCAGTTTGTGCACCTGCCGGATCTTCCTTGCCAGAAAATGAATAACCATCAGCCATATTTTGGATTTCATCGATGAGTGCGGCATCAATGACAAATGTGCGCCTAGTTGATGTTTGCCCATAGATTAATTTGCCAAGCTTGCCATTAGGTAAGAGAGTGACAGCTAACTCATTATTACGAAAAGTCCCATCAAAATTTGTATGTGCCTTATCCACGATGCGGATAACAGGTGTCTCTGCCTGGGCACTCGGCATTGCTAAGAATGAAAGCGCAAAGAGTGAAATCAGAAGTTTTCTCATATTGCACTCAACTCTTGTGATGCATTGGTACGTGCAATCAGCTTCTTCTCATCGGGATAGGCAAGACGCTCAACAATTTCTGCAAGCGGAAACCATGCAACCTCATCGACTTCAGTCTCTTGCGGTGCAAGAAGACCTCCACTCTCACGAAAGAGATAGTGATGAACAGTTTTATGAATTCTCTTACCGCCTGCCATAAACCAGAAATCGATAACACCAAGGGATTTTTCAATAACAGATTCAATGCCGGTCTCTTCTTGCACTTCGCGAAGTGCTGCTTGCTCTGGTGATTCACCTTCTTCGATATGGCCCTTAGGTAGTGACCAGAGAATTCTTTTGCCCGATACATCCTTTTGATCGCGACGGCCGATCAGTAATCCGAGTTTTCCCGTTGTGTCGACGACGAGTCCGCCTGCGCTGACTTCATCAACCCGCTTTGCATAGGGCGCCTTAGCCTTGGAACTTTTCGGTGCGGGTTTTGGGGTCTGTGAACCAGGGTTGGTAGAGCTCGCTAAATCTTGAGATTGCGGAGAGCGATTAGCTGGGCGTTTACGCCTGCGTTTCTTTTTCGTACCTTCGCTGCCCGCACCAGGTGCCGGGGTCATGGAGTAATCGTACGCGACTACCCTTACCTATTGTGAGCGCTGAGAAGGTTAATTTAGGAGCAGCGGGCGAATTAGCTATTCGCTCCCTGATCGAACGCGCTCCCCTTGCCAGCTCACTCGCTGCAGAATTTAAGAGAGAGGGATTTCGCCTTGCTCTCGTTGGCGGACCAGTGCGCGATGCAATTCTTGGTCGCCTCGGAAATGATTTAGATTTCACAACTGATGCGCATCCGCATCAGACAAAGAAGATTCTTAACTCCTGGGCAGATAACACCTGGGATACAGGAATTCTCTTTGGAACTGTTGCGGGTAAACGTGGTGACACAACTGTTGAAGTAACAACATATCGCACAGAAAAGTATGAAGAAGAATCTCGTAACCCTGATGTTGAATTCGGCGACACCATCGAAGGTGATCTCTCACGCCGTGACTTCACCGTTAACTCCATGGCACTTGAACTTACTGGTGCAAAACCAGAATTTATCGATCCATTCGATGGACTTGGTGATTTAGGTAAAGGAATCTTGCGCACACCAGCAAGTGCAACACAATCATTTACCGATGATCCACTTCGCATGATGCGTGCTGCTCGTTTTGCAAGTCAACTTAACTTTGACATCCATGATGATGTTCTTACGGCGATGAGCTCTATGGCATCTCGCATCTCTATCATCTCAGCAGAGCGCGTCCGTGAAGAGTTCACAAAGTTACTAATGTCAGCTCATCCTCGTGTTGGTATTACTATTTTGGTGGACACAGGAATTGCTGAACTTGTCCTGCCTGAAATTCCAAAGCTACGTCTTGAAATTGATGAACATCATCACCATAAAGATGTCTATGAGCACTCCATTACTGTCCTTGAGCAAGCGATCGCGCAAGAAGACCGTTTAGGTGGACCCAACCTTGTTATTCGTCTTGCCGCACTTTTACATGACATTGGAAAACCAAAGACTCGTAATTTAATTGTTGGTGGTGGGGTTTCCTTCCATCATCACGAAGTCGTTGGTGCGCGCCTATCTAAGAACCGCATGAAGGCGCTGCGCTTTGATAATGAGACTATCGATGCCGTTGAAACCCTTGTCGCACTTCACCTTCGCTTCCATGGTTACGGAGATGGTGAATGGACCGACTCTGCTGTGCGCAGATATGTGCGCGATGCTGGTGATTTACTCACACATCTTCATGTTCTCACCCGCGCCGATTGCACAACCCGCAATGCAAAGAAGGCAGATCGTCTTGCACGCACTTATGACGGATTAGAGGCGCGCATTGCAAAACTTTCAGAGGAAGAAGAACTCTCAAAGATTCGCCCAGATCTCGATGGCGCGCAAGTAATGTCACTTCTTGGCATCAAGCCATCTGCCGATGTTGGTAAAGCACTTGATTTCCTTATGGAACTTCGCATGGAACACGGACCGCTCGGTGAAGAACGTGCAACGCAAGAGCTACTGCAATGGTGGAAAGCTAGGCGACACCCTTAAGGAAGAACTTCTTTGGGCGTAACACAACGAGGGCAACAAAGGCCCATGCCACAGAAATCATGAGTGGTAATACCCATGTGTCACCACTAATCGGCAGTACCCACGCAGCAATCAGTGCACCGGTAACAATCGCACCATTGACTAATACGTCATAGACAGCAAAGACGCGACCACGGAAGACATCTGCAATCTTTGATTGCACAAGTGCATCATTAGTAACTTTCACACTCTGTCCGCAGAGCGCGGTGAAGAAGGCGGTGAGTGCGAGTAAGACTGGAGTGCGATCAAAAACGAGAAAGAGCGCGCTGACACTTGCGGCTCCAATAGATAAGCGCATCCAACGATGGCGTCCCACTCTTCTCACACCGTAAGGTGCAGCAATCGCACCGATAACAAAGCCCACTGCAGCGATGGAGAGCGTGAGGCTTAAGCCAGTAAGGCCTGCCTCACTATCTGCAGGATCATTAAATGTATTGCGCTCGAGTAATAGCGCAGTCAAAGTGAAAGCTGTGAGACCACCGCGGTGAATAGCAGTTGCAGCAATGCCGCGCGCAGCATCTGCGTGTTCCTCAAGGAATTTAAATCCATCGCGCATCTCACGTAATCCTTGAGTAAAGCTTCCTCGAACTTTCTCATGAGGAAGTGGACCAATTTCATCTTTCTTTAAAAGCCCTGCAAGAAGTGCTGCAGCGAGAAAACCGCAGGCGCCAAGAAGAATAATGATGGCGTCAGCATGATCAGCAGATGCACTTGCATCAAGTAATTGGCGAACGCCAAGACCAATTCCACCACCGAGCACAACCCAGACAGATCCACCCGTGACAGCAATCGCGTTGGCAGAGATAAGGGAATGCGGAGTTGTTACTAAAGGAATACCTGCGGAGAGTCCTGCAAGAATTAATCTATTCACACCGAATGCCACAAGCACAAAGACTGTTATTTCAACACCTGTGTAATCGTTAAACATAAGCAAGGCAATTATTACAAGCGTTGCAGCACGAGTGATGTTGGCAAAGAAGATTGCGCGCTGTCTTGAGAACCGATCAAGAATCGTGCCAACAAATGGACCAACAATGGAGTAAGGAAGTAAGACAACAGCAAATGCAACTGCAGCATTTACTGCACTTGCTTGTCGCTCTGGTGAGAAGAGAACGAAGGATGCAAGTGCGCTTTGAAAGATTCCATCGGTGAGTTGACCTGTCCACCGCACTCTCAGCAGGCGAAAGAGTTTGACATCTCTTAGAAGTTGCCAAAAGGTCATGAAGCAAGCGTAGTTAAAGAATTTGGATTATTCTTCTCCTGCTATGAAAACAAAGCGTGGGTTCATCGATTATTCACTTGATAAGCGTGCGACCCTGCTTGCACTCTTTCGTGGTGTTGTCGATGCATGCGATGCAGATCCCTACTTGATGCGTGCTGCCAAGCACCATGGTGAGAAGGCGGGCAGAAAGTGCCCGGTCTGCAAGAAAGATTCTC
Source organism: Candidatus Planktophila dulcis (assembly GCF_002288225.1). Lineage (NCBI taxonomy): Bacteria > Bacillati > Actinomycetota > Actinomycetes > Candidatus Nanopelagicales > Candidatus Nanopelagicaceae > Candidatus Planktophila > Candidatus Planktophila dulcis. Next base: position 1,333,192 of record NZ_CP016777.1, on the reverse strand, counting down.
TCGTTGAACTTCGCTACACATTTGGCGATCAACTCGGTCAGTACTCAGGTCGCATTAAGAATGGTGATGAATTACTGGAGATGGAATCCGAATTCGGTGAGTTCTCTGTGTATGTGGTTGAAGTCTGCCGCGATTGTTCGTGGAATCATCTCTGCGCAACCTACTTACTGGGAGATGGTCGCGAGCGTAAAGCGCCTCGCAAAACTCGAACACTTGAAGACGAAGACTTTGCTTCGCTGAAGTAGCTGTATTTCCCCAGTAATCTAGCCACATGATCAAGACAAAGTTAATCCGCGCCGGAGTATTCCTTGCTGGCTTTGGCTTTGTCGCCGGAGCAACTCTCTTTGCCTTTGCGTGGTTCACCGTCTCCATCCCTGATCCCAATGCATACGTCAATAGCCAATCCACCATCATTCAATATTCCAACGGATCTGAAATCGGTCGCATCGGAACTCAGAACCGACAAATCTTGCCGCTTTCAAAGATTCCACTTCGACTTCGCAATGCAGTGATGGCAGCGGAGGATCGCAACTTCTATTCCAACCGCGCATTTAGTGCAACAGGTATTGCACGTGCACTTATCAATAACTTGAAATCAGGTTCACTCAACGGTGAAGGTGGTTCCACCATCACCCAGCAGTATGCAAAGACTGCATTCTTAACACCGAGCCGCACAATCCAACGAAAGATCAAAGAACTTGTTATCTCACTCAAACTTGAGAATGCGTTAACAAAAGATCAGATTCTTGAAAATTACTTAAATACTATTTACTTTGGTCGCGGTTCATACGGCGTGCAGACAGCTGCGCAGCAGTACTTCAACCGCAATGCAAACCAACTCTCTATTTCCCAGAGCGCGGTCATCGCAAGTATTTTGCGCTCACCTGGTTATTACGATCCCGTTTTATCGAAGGAGAATGCAAAGAGGCTAGAGGGGCGTTTTGCATATGTCATCCAAGGAATGCTTGACAAGAAGTGGATTACTGAGGCAGAGGCAAAAGCTGCAAAGCTTCCACCAATTGCACCACGCACCACATCTGGGCAACTGAGCGGTCCTAAGGGATACATCATTGATGCTGTTCAGAAAGAGCTGAGCAAACTTGGATTTACACAAGACCAACTTCTTGTTGGCGGCTATGTCATCAAGACAACTCTGGATCAGCGAGCACAGCAATCTGCAGTGGATGCGGTAAATAAGTTCACACCTACCCCTGCGCCATCTAATTTACACACAGCACTTGTTGCTATTCGCCCAGGTACTGGTGAAGTCATTGCTATGTATGGTGGAAAAGATTATGTAGTGCGCCAATTAAATGATGCCACTCAATCCATTGCGCTAGCCGGCTCTACCTTTAAACCTTTTGCGATGATCGCAGCTCTTGAAGCTGGCATTCCACTGACATCAATATGGAACGGTGATTCACCACAAACATTTGATGATTTAGGTAAGCCATATCTTGTCTCAAATTACGGTGATGAAGGTTGGGGTCAAATAGATCTACTGTCAGCGATGCAACACTCCATTAATACTGTCTTTGTGCCACTTGGCATGAAAGCTGGCTTGGATAAAGTTGTTGATGCCGCACGACGAGCAGGTATTCCAGAATCTGTAGCAATGATTGCAACACCATCTGTCACACTCGGTGTTGCAAGTCCTCACGTGATCGATGTTGCCAACTCTTATGCAACATTTGCAGCGCAAGGCGTGTACTCAAAGCCTTATATGGTCACATCTGTCACAGGACCTAATAAAGGCATCTTGTATGAAGGAAAGCCTGTAACTCAAGAAGTATTTAGTAAAGATGTGATGGCAGATCTGACCTATGCACTCAAAAGCGTAGTCAACGGCGGAACGGGTGGCGCAGCTCTTGCACTTGGTCGCCCTGCAGCTGGCAAGACTGGAACATCACAATCGAATGCATCGGCTTGGTTTAGCGCTTACACGCCGCAACTTGCAGCATCGGTTGCACTCTTTCGCGATAGCGCATCTGAATCCCTTAACGGTATCGGTGGCCTGACATCTGTCACAGGTGGAACCTTCCCAGCAAGGATTTGGACAGCATTTATGAAGGGCGCTCTCAAAGATGAGCCGGTTATGAGCTTTCCAGCACCATCAAATATCGGTGGCCTAGACCCAGTCGTGATGACTAGCGGTGGTCGCCAAACAATGAAGAAGAAGTAGTAACCAATGCGCGTTTCTACTCGCGTAGTTCTACTTCTTGCTCTGCTTGCATCCCTCTTAAGTTTTGCAAAGTTCAACCATTGCGCGCAAACTGGCTGGCAATCACCTGATCAATATGTGCACGCATGCTATTCAGATATTCCTGCTCTCTATGGCGAGCGAGGCCTGGATAAAGGAGTGTGGGCATATAGCAGCGGCGCAGACTCAGTTGAGTATCCCGTCATCCAAGGCGCCATTATGTGGATTACTGCAAAGGTAATTCCCAATGGAATCAATAACTACTTCTATACAAGTGCGTTATTGCTAGCGCTTCTCTTTATTTTCATTTCATTTATTACCTTCAGAATGAAACCTGAGTTTGGATACTTGCTCCCACTTGCGCCTGCAGCTGTCGCCTCCCTCTATATCAATTGGGATTTGTGGGCGATTGCAATGATGATGCTTGCCATCTATTGGTTTGATAGAAAAGCGGAAGTTGCGAGCGCCGTTGCACTCGGTATTGCAATCTCAACAAAGTTCTTACCAATCTTCTTACTGGTCCCCATTGCAATCATCTTCTTCAGACAAGAGAAGATTTCCAAGTTTCTCAAGTATGCAGCGATAGCAGTTGCAACATTTGCTCTCATCAACTTACCGGTTGCACTGACAACACCTGTTGGTTGGTGGCGCTTCTATGACCTTAACCTCAACCGCGGTTCTGATTGGGGATCGCTCTGGTATGCACTCTCTAACCTGGGACTTAATCTCACACATCAAAATTATTTATCGATTCTTCTTCTCATGATCGGGCTTTCTGCTCTGACAATCTTCTTGTTGCAACTGCGAACACCACCCACTCTTGCTCACACTGCAATCTTTGTGATGATTATTGTGATGGCGGTGAGTAAGGTGTATTCACCGCAATATGTTTTATGGCTAACACCACTTGCAGTCATTGCACTCATTGATAGGCGCGACCTCACCGTCTTCTGGTTTTGGCAGGGTGCGGAAGTGATCTATCACCTGGCGATTTGGCAGCATCTTGCTCAAGTAACGGGTGCGCAGTTTGGACTGCCAGTTGTGGCCTATTCAGCCATTGCGCTGGTGCGCATCGGAGCCTCACTTATCTTGTTGGTCCGCCTGGCCGCCCGCCATCAAAGCTCACGCGTATTTCCTAGCCAATTTCTCTTATCTACAGGCGAGAGTTACCCTTAACCTCCTCGTAAGCGAGCCCACCTGGGATTGTTTATGAGGAGTATTAACCCTCCTGTCACGGAAATGCCGTGGCCGTCTTAGTCCAAAGGAGGTCGGGTTAACGCATGCGTCACTATGAATTAATGGTCATTCTCGATCCAGAACTCGAAGAACGTACAGTCACACCATCACTTGAGACATATCTCAAGATCATCAAAGACAGCGGAGGCCGCGTCGACAAGCTCGATGTTTGGGGCAAGCGCCGTATGTCATTTGAAATCAATAAGAAGCCAGAAGGCATCTACGCAGTAGTCGATATGCACTGCGAGCCAGCGGCAATCAAAGAGTTAGATCGTCAGCTCAACCTGAACGAATCTGTCTTGCGCACAAAGGTTATGCGTCCAGAATAAACATTCATCAACAGGGTCGGCGATTTTCGTCGGCGCTGTCGGAATGGACGAGTAATTTATCCGTACGGACTCCACCAGTAGAGACCACCCAGAGAAGAAAACTAGAAATGAGGAAATAAAATGGCAGCAGGAGATACAACAATCACAATGATCGGCAACCTAGTTGACGATCCAGAGCTACGTTTCACCCCAAGCGGTGCAGCGGTAGCGAAATTTCGTGTTGCCTCAACACCTCGTTATTTAGATAAGGCTACAAATGAATGGAAAGATGGCGAGAGCCTCTTCCTTCAATGCCAGATCTGGCGTCAAGCTGCAGAGAATGTTGCAGAGTCACTGACAAAGGGAATGCGCGTCATTCTCTCTGGACGACTTAAGCAGCGTTCGTACGAAACAAAAGAAGGCGAAAAGCGAACAGTCTTTGAGGTAGAGGTAGATGAAGTAGGTCCATCACTTCGCAATGCGACAGCTAAGGTCACACGTACCCAGCGCGCAGGCGGAACCGGTGGAGCTGTCGCACCTGCTGCTACAGAGTCATTTAACGATGATCCTTGGGCTGCAGCAACAACGTCACCAGCCGGTGGTGGATGGGGAACATCTACAACCGACGAACCACCCTTTTAAATAATAACCAACCGACAATCCATTCCCTCTAGAGATAGAGGGGCACCCGAAAAGGAGCACCACAATGGGAGCAAGAAATAACCGGGCTCTACGAGAGCCAAAGAACAAGGGCGCGAAGGCTGCTGCCCTTAATAAGAAGTTCAAGAAGAAGCCATGCAGCTTCTGTCGCGACAAGGTCACCTATATCGATTACAAAGATATTGCGACCCTTCGTAAGTACATCTCAGATCGCGGCAAGATCCGCGCTCGCCGAGTAACAGGTGCATGCACACAACATCAGCGCGCAGTAGCAACAGCTGTTAAAAACAGCCGTGAAGTAGCTCTTCTGCCTTACACATCTTCAGCACGATAAGGGGGCCAGAATTATGAAACTCATTCTTACTCGTGAAGTTAATAAGGTTGGTAATGCAGGCGATGTCGTAACAGTTAAAGATGGCTACGCACGCAACTTCTTGTTGCCACGTGGCGTTGCAATTGTTTGGTCACTAGGTGGCGAGAAGCAGATCGAAGGAATCCGTCGTGCACGTGCTGCACGCGAAGTCCGCGATCTCGATCACGCTAAAGAGATCAAGACAACTCTTGAAAAGGCAACAGTGACCGTCAAGGTTAAGACCGGCACAGCTGGTCGCCTCTTCGGTTCTGTGACAGATAAGGACATTGCAGCTGCAATTAAGTCAGCTACAAGCGTTGATATCGATCGCCATAACCTCAAGACATCAGGACATATCAAAAAGACAGGAACTCACACAGTAAAGGTCTCTCTTGCACACAACATCGTTGCAACAGTCTCACTCACTGTCGTCTCTGCTTAATTGATCTAATTAGTTCTCAATTGAAAGGCCCGTCGCTATATGCGGCGGGTCTTTCTTATTTCACTCAAACTTTTAGAGCCATCCTGATTTCTTAAATTTGCGATAGAGCAGGATTGAGATAAGAACAAGTGAGCCCACCACCAGCGGATAGCCGAATTTCCAGCGTAGTTCAGGCATCACATCGAAGTTCATTCCATAGATTCCAGCCACCATTGTTGGAACTGATGCGAGAGCTACATAGGAAGTTATCTTGCGCATATCTTCATTCTGTTGCAGTTGAACCTGAGCAATTTCTGCTTGAAGGGCTGAAGTCAGCAGAGCATCGAGCCCAGAGGCCGCATCGGAGGCACGCGACAGGTGATCAAGAGTGTCTCTGAAAAATGGTGTGAGCTCTGCAGGTACGTTACGAGCGCCGATACTTGCAATCTGTTGAAGCGGGGAGAGCAATGGATCGATAGCGTGGCGGAACTCGATGACCTCGCGCTTCAAGAGATAAATCTCTTGTGATGCGCTCTCACGTGTATCACCAAAGACTTTGTGTTCGACCTGCACAACATCTGTCTCTAGCTCAAGTGAGATATCAATGTAGCAATCGATAACGTGGTCGAGGATTGCGTGGAGTACTGCATAAGGACCCTTTGCTAACTGCTCAGGGTTTGATTCAAGCGCATGCCGCGTATTGATAAGTGGAGCCCCATTGCCGTGGCGCACGACAACGATGAAGTGATCACCGATAAAGCAGAAGATTTCACCAGTTGAAATCTGGCTCCCCTTCTCTTCATAGAATGCAGTCTTTAATACAAATGCTTGAACACCGGGATACTCTTCAAACTTTGGACGTTGATGAGCCATCACCGCATCTTCAATAGCAAGAGGATGGAATGCGAAGTCAGCTACGACCTTTTCAAATTCACTCTGTGTTGGCTCGGCAAGACCTAACCAGACAAATCCACCTTCACTCTTTGCTTTCTGAATCAGCGAAGGAAGATTGGAAGGCTCAGTAAATCTGCGACCACTTTGATAGAGCGCGTAATCAACGATCATGGATGAAGTCTTGCGCATTAAAGTGAACGTGGAGCGACATCTGAGCACCCTTGAGTCCCACGATGTGAGAAGTTGATATTTACTTTCCTCCACAAGGCTGTGCACTTCTATCTAGTGCATGACCTGCACCTTTACTGAGTGATAGCACCAATCGCGTACTTACCCACATTTCATCAACACCTTATGCACAGCAATACACGCTTATCCACCTACTTATGCACACCTTTATCCCCATCACGATCGAAGCTTTCTCGCTTAAGGAGAGCCACAGACATACCTTTGCCCCGTTGGAGCCCGCATTCACGCCTTCTTAAGAGGTGTGAAGGCTGTCCGGGCCACGCTGACTTCAACCCAAATTTCTCGCATATAACGAGTGATGTCAGTGGTCTAGAGGAAGGTATGTCGCATGAGTATTGCAGAACTACCTAACAACTCTCGAGGCGCTGCCACCTTTAATACAGTCGGTGCAGAGTATGAGCGCACACCACCACAAGATCTACAAGCAGAACAATCTGTTCTCGGTGGAATGTTGTTATCAAAAGATGCAATTGCAGATGTTGTTGAAGTATTACGCGAACGCGATTTCTATCGCCCAGCGCATGAACTTATCTATGATGCAATTCTTGATCTCTATGGTCGTGGAGAACCCGCAGATGCGGTCACTGTTGCATCAGAGCTCACAAAGCGCGGTGAGATAGCACGCGCAGGTGGTGCGCCATATCTACATACTCTTATCTCATCTGTTCCAACTGCAGCTAATGCTGGTTACTACGCAAAGATTGTTTTAGAACATGCAATTATGCGCCGCCTTGTTGAAGCTGGAACAAAGATTGTTCAACTCGGGTATGACCAAAACGGTGAAGTCGATGATGCAGTAGATGCTGCGCAAGCGGAAGTTTATGCAGTAACAGAGCGACGTTCATCAGAGGATTATGTGCAGCTCAGTACTTTGCTACCTGCAGCCCTTGATGAAATCGAAGCGATCTCTAAAGGTATTGGTATTGAAGGTGTGAAATCTGGTTTCCGTGATCTCGATGCGCTCACACATGGTTTCCATCCAGGCAACATGATTATTCTTGCGGCACGTCCTGCAGTGGGTAAGTCAACACTCGGTCTTGATATCGCGCGCCATGCTGCAATCCATGAGAACCAAGCAGCTGTGATCTTCTCACTCGAAATGTCGAAATCTGAAATCACGATGCGTATGTTGTCAGCTGAAGCGCGTGTTGGCCTTAACAATATTCGCTCCGGACAACTCAGCGATGATGAGTGGGCAAAGCTTGCTCGTCGTATGGGTGAGATCTCTGATGCACCGCTCTTTATCGATGATTCACCAAATCTTTCGATGATGGAGATTCGCGCAAAGGCCCGTCGCCTGAAGCAGCGCCATGATCTCAAACTCATTGTTATCGACTACCTGCAGCTGATGTCATCAGGTAAACGCGTTGAAAACCGTCAGCAAGAAGTATCTGAATTCTCACGTCACCTCAAGCTGATGGCAAAAGAACTCAATGTTCCTGTAATTGCTATCTCTCAGCTCAATCGTTCACCGGAACAACGCTCTGATAAGAAGCCGATGCTCTCTGACCTTCGTGAATCTGGTTCTATCGAACAAGATGCTGACGTTGTTATCTTGCTCCACCGCGATGATATGTATGACTCACAGAACCGATCAGGTGAAGCAGATTTCATCGTTGCAAAGCACCGTAATGGACCAACAAGAACTATTACAGTCTCAGCACAACTTCACTTTGCACGCTTCTTCGATATGGCACCAAATGTGGGTGCAGGCCGCGACTTCACACAGTCAACGGGTGCTTCAGATATTCAACCATCTTCACCTGGTGATGGCGGTTGGAACGAGTAGTTACTTAACTCGCAACAGTCTTAGCGCGATCAGCTAAGTAGATTCCCACAAGTACCGTTGCAGCGCCCATCAGTTGAATCCCATCCCAGCTCTGTGCAAACCAGATCCATGCAAATGCACCAGCGATAACTGGCTCCAACATTCCAATAACACTACTTGTTGATGCGGTGAGTAATTTCATTCCTGAGAGAACGAGCATGTAGGGAACGACAGTTCCAAAGATTGCAGCTGCGCCGATGAGTAACCAACCTGGAAGCATCGTGCCCTTTGCAATTCCACCCAAATCCATCTGCACGGTAAATACCTCAAAAGGAAATGTCCAAGGTGGTAGAACGATGAGCCAGAAGGCGGATGCAAAACCCATACCGAAAATCAGAGTTGCAATCGGTTCACGACTCTTTCCGATGCGCTCACTCATGAGGAAGTATGCAGCCAAACAGAATGCACAGAGAGTTGCTGCTGTAATTCCAATCAGATCGAATTTAAAGCCTTCCCACACTTTGGCAACAAGAACAAGGCCAGTGAATGAGAGTGCAACTGCGAGCCACATTTGATTTGAGACAAATCCTTTGCGCACCAATTTAATCCAGAGTGCGATCCAGATAGATGCGGTGAATTCGATAATCAGGACTAGGCCCAGTGGGACTCCGCGCTGTATGCCAAGGAGATAGCCAAAGTTCACAAAGGCAAAGCCCACAACGCCATAAAGAGCAAGGCGAGGAATCTCTGCCTTCTTCACCTTAATAATTTCAGGACGGGTCAGAAGAACGTAGGTTCCAAGGATGACAACGGCTGAGACTGAGCGCACCTCAGCTAAGCGAAGTGCCGGAAGGTGCTTCATGACAACAGTGACAATGATGCCTGAGAATGAGAAGAAGAAAGCTCCCAGAACAAGCAGGAATTCGCCGCGATGTTTGGTGAGCACCTGCGGAGTCTAACTTAATTACTTAGAAAGCGGACTCAGGAATCTCCATGATGGATGCGTCAGTTCCTTCAACAATCTTGCGATCTGCTGTGATGTGAGGAAGAACTGTTGCTACAAAGAACTTTGCTGATGCAACTTTGCCTGTGTAGAAATCAGTATCTTTTCCAGCACCTGCAGCAAGCTTTGCAGCTGCGATATCTGCTTGGCGAAGAAGGAGCCACGAGATGATGACATCACCCACGCACATCAGTGCACGTGATGTGCTCAGGCCCACCTTATAAATCTCATCAGCCTTTTCTTGAGATGCCATTGCGTGTCCTACAAGAACGCCAATGATTCCATTGAGATCACCGAGCGCCTTAGAAAGCGCCGCCTTCTCATCTGCATGAACGCCACCGCTTTCAGCAAATGCTTGAATCTCTTTGCCAAGTAGCCCAAGTGAGCGTCCACCATCTTTTACAACCTTGCGGAAGAAGAAGTCAAGACCTTGAATTGCAGTGGTGCCTTCATACAAAGTATCAATCTTTGCATCGCGCACATATTGTTCTAGTGGCCAGTCACGTGTGAAGCCGGCTCCACCAAATGTTTGTAGCGACTCTGTGCCAAGAAGAGTCCATGACTTTTCAGAACCAAAACCTTTAACAACAGGAAGTAGGAGATCATTCAACTTTTCCATCGTTTCAGTCTTCTCGGTATCTCCTGCAGCGCGAGCGAGTTCAATCTCATCTTGAATCGATGCTGTGTAGAGAATGAGTGCACGCATACCTTCCGAGTAAGCCTTCTGCACCATCAGTGAACGGCGCACATCTGGGTGCTTAATGATGGTCACACGAGGGCTCGCCTTATCGTTCATGACCTTCATATCACCGCCCTGTACACGGGTCTTGGCATAGGCGAGAGCTTGGTGATAACCGGCAGAGAGAGTTGCGATTGCCTTTGTTCCCACCATCATGCGTGCAAACTCAATGATCTTAAACATCTGCGCAATACCTTGGTGAACATCGCCAAGTAGGTAACCAACAGCTGGTTCATTCTCACCAAGATAAACTTCACACGTTGCAGAGACATTCAAGCCCATTTTATCTTCCAGCGCTGTGACATAGACGCCGTTGCGCTTTCCAAGATCTCCCGTTTTAAGATCAAACATAAACTTTGGAATAAGAAAGAGTGAGAGACCCTTTGTTCCAGGTCCGCCACCTTCGCGACGCGCAAGAACAAAGTGCATGACATTTTCATAGAAGTCAGCATCACCTGATGTGATGTAACGCTTATTACCAGTGATGTGCCAAGTTCCATCTGCTTGCTGCACAGCCTTGGTGCGACCTGCACCGACATCTGAACCAGCATCTGGTTCTGTTAGCTGCATCGTTGCACCCCAATGGCGTTCCACCATGTGCTTTGCCATAATCTTCTGCTCATCTGTTCCTAAGACATAAGCAACTTGAGCGAATGCATAACCAGATGCATAGAGATGAATTCCAGGATTGGACCCAAGAACCATTTCAGCAATTGCCCAACGAACCGATTGTGGGATTTTCATTCCACCTAAATCAACGGGTGCATCAAGGCGCCACCACTCACCATCGACATATGCTTTATAGGATTTGATAAAACTTGCAGGAAGATTGACATCTCCAGTTGCTTTATTCAAGATTGCACCGACTCGATCGCCTTCAACAAAAGATGCTGCAAGATCGTTTTCACATAAACGCTTCATCTCCTCCAACATGCCCATCGCTGTGTCGCGATCAAGATCTGAGTAGATAGATGTACCCAGAACTTTTTCACGGCCCAAGAGGTCAAAGAGGCAGAATTCGATATCGCGCAGGTTGGCTGTGTAATGGCTCATGGGGCAATGGTGCTACCCGCCAGTAACTTACGCAAGCGTGCCAAGGGCCTTTTTATGGGGTAAAAAAGGTAGGCTCGCGCCGTGCTACTCAGTGACCGCGATATCCGCTCCGAAATTCAATCAGGCCGCGTTGCCGTTGAGCCCTATGAAGAGGCGATGATCCAGCCATCATCAGTTGATGTCCGCCTGGATAAGTTCTTCCGCGTCTTTGAGAACCACAAGTACTCAGTGATCGATCCATCGATCGAACAATCTGAGCTCACCCGCGAAGTCATCGCCGAAGATGGCGAAGCATTTATCTTGCACCCAGGTGAATTCGTTCTGGCATCCACCTACGAAATCATCACACTGCCTGATGACATCGCAGGTCGCTTAGAGGGAAAGTCATCTCTAGGGCGCCTTGGACTTCTTACCCACTCAACTGCTGGCTTTATCGATCCAGGTTTTTCTGGCCACATCACTCTTGAACTCTCCAACGTTGCCAACCTGCCGGTGAAGTTATTCCCAGGCATGAAAATCGGTCAGCTCTGTCTGATTAAACTCTCATCCCCTGCTGAGCATCCTTACGGCTCAGCAATCTATGCATCTCGTTATCAAGGACAGCGTGGGCCAACCCCAAGCCGTTCCTTTATGAATTTCCACCAAAGTAAAATCAAATAACACCTAGATAATCTCTATCTGGGGAATACCAACCAGGCAAAAGGGGTTGAAGTAAGTATGGAATTTATCGTCATTGGCGCACTCGTCCTTCTCGTTATCTTTGCTGTTGCTCAATACAACCGCCTCATACGACTGAACATCACAGTCGATGAGGCATTCGCGCAGATTGAGGTTCAACTCAAGCGCCGTGCAGACTTGATCCCTAACCTCGTTGAGACCGTTAAAGGTTATGCCGCACATGAACAGGGCACCTTTGATGCTGTCGTTGCAGCCCGTGCTAAGTCAACGAGTGCATCCACTGTTGCAGATGTTGCAGCAGCAGATGGCGCACTCACCAATGCACTACGTGGTTTGCTTGCAGTTGCTGAGGCGTATCCAGATTTGAAAGCATCTTCTAACTTCTTATCTCTCCAAGAGGAACTTTCCACTACAGAGAATAAAGTTTCATTCTCGCGCCAGTTCTATAACGACACTGTGCGCTCGCTCAATACAGCTGTGAAGACAGTGCCTACCAACTTCTTTGCAGGCTTTGCCAAGGTTGATGCTCGCGAATTCTATGAAGTAGAAAATGCAGCAGATCGTAACGTTCCTAACGTTAAGTTCTAGTTTTATCTATGGCTGAAAATAACTTCCGCGCACTGCAATCTGCCAATAAAGGAAAGACTTACTTCCTTCTGGCATCGATGGGTGTTCTGACATGGTTTGTTGCATATGCTGCAATGACATATTTCGGAGTGGGCACAGCATCAACGATGGTGCCGATAGCGGTGGGCTTTGCACTCATTGGCGTGTGGGGTTCGTATTACGGCTCAGATAAATTAGTTCTAACCATGACAGGTGCCAAACTCATTACACGCGAGGATGCGCCAGAGCTCTTTAATGTGATTGAAGAAGTTGTCATCGCAAGTGGACTGCCCATGCCGAAGGTTGCCATCGTTGAAGATAGCGCTCCTAATGCTTTTGCTACAGGGCGAAATCCAGAACATGCCCTCATTGCCTTTACTACACGCATACTTGAAGTAATGGATCGCGATGAATTGCAAGGAGTTATTGCCCACGAGTTATCTCACGTGGCAAACCGTGACACATTAGTCTCAGCAGTTGCTGCAACAACGGCAGGTGCGATTGCAATCTTGAGTGATTTCCTTACCCGCATGATGTGGTTTGGTGGAGGTAGAGATAGAGATCGCGGTGGCAATTCAAATCCACTCGCACTTGTTTTCTCTCTTGTAGTTCTTATGCTCGCTCCCATTGCAGCGATGTTATTAAAATCTGCGATTTCACGTAAGCGTGAGGCGCTAGCTGATGCCACTGCAGTCTCCTTCACAAGAAATCCTGCGGGTCTTCGTAAAGCACTTGAGGTATTAGCTGCTGATTCCACTGTGGTGCGTCAGAAATCAAATGCAGTTGCACATATTTGGATTGAATCCCCACTGGATGGACAAGCAGTCTCTAAGTTATTTAGTACCCATCCACCAATTCAAGAACGTATCGCCACGTTAAAGGCGATGGAGTCACTCGGCCCTGCGGGGGAATAACAAGGTAAATACAGCGCCTATACCTGGCGTTGATTCCACAGAGACGCTGCCACCATGGGCGCGCATCACAGCATCAACGATAGAAAGACCTAACCCACTGCCATCACTTCCGGTTCGAACACGTGATGCATCTGTGCGATAAAACCGTTCAAAGATCCGATTCTGATCCTCTAGTGATAACCCAGGACCCTTATCTGCAACTGTGACTTCAACACCTGCATCTGTTGTTGAAAGAGAGACTGTAATTGGAGTACCTGCTGGCGTATGAGCGCGAGCATTGGCAAGTAAGTTTGCAACCACTTGATGGATGCGCACTTCATCACCCAAGGTAAAAATCTCATCGTTGCTTGAAATGAATTCAACTGGGTGATCAGGGCCGGCAGCGCGAGCAGAGATAACGGCATCTTCAACAACCTTATTGATATCAACTGGCTTTGAATCCATTTCGCGTGATTGATCCAGGCGAGCTAGAAGAAGTAAATCTTCCACAAGTGAACCCATACGCTTTGATTCATTTTCAATACGACCAATTAGTTCAGTAGTTTCTTTCTCACCAGTGACAGCGCCTTGTCGATGAAGTTCAGAGAATCCGCGAATTGCCGTGATTGGTGTGCGCAGCTCATGAGATGCATCTGCAACGAAGCGACGTAACTTGTTTTCACTCTCGTTCTGGATTGCAAATGACTTTTCAATACGTGAGAGCATCGAGTTCAGCGATGAGACTAAACGACCAACTTCAGTTCCAGGATCAGTCTCTGGCATACGCGCAGAGTAATTCCCAGCTGCAATTTCTCCGGCAGTCTTTTCCGCATCTTCCAATGGACGAAGCCCAATTTTGATTACAGCTCGTGATGCTGTGGCAATCAGGATAAGAAGTGCCAGACCGATAAGGCCAAATAAGAAAGTAAGTCGCGCCAGAGTTCGCTCTAGCTCACCAAGATTTTGCGCAGCGACAAATGTTCCAGCAGGTGATGTCAGTGGCCTTGCAATAACTCTGAAGTCAGGACCAGGAGCTGCGATCGTAAAAGCTTCATCACCATGAACTGCAACTTCTTCAGGCAGTAGACCTGCTAGATAGGAAGTAATTGATGCGCCTCCTAAATTGCCACCTAAACCGCCTAGAACAGCGCCATCAGAGCCAAGAACTGTGATCGATGTTGACGTTGGTATTTGAGAGAGTGGTGCAGGAGCACCAAGCCCGCGCCCTAGTCCACGACCAGGTCGTTCATCGTCATCATCTTCGTCAATAGCAATTCCACCGCGCTCAATTCGAGGAACGGCTGCTTCTGAAATTGCAACCAATTGGTCATCTACTTGTGTGAGTAAGTAACCCTTAAGAAGTGATTGTGTAGCAAAGCTAGCAGCGATAAATCCCATCGCTGTGAGTAGAACAATTCCTAGCGAAAGTCTGCTGCGCAAGCTCCAGGTGCGAAATGGCGAATTCATTGAATCTACTTAGCTGCAGGCAATCTAAGTCGATAGCCAACACCGCGCACAGTGTGAATGAGTGCTGGTTCATAGATATCAATCTTCTTGCGAAGGTAGGAGATATAGGTTTCAACGATTCCAGCATCGCCGCCAAAGTCATAGTCCCAAACATGATCCAAAATCTGTGCCTTACTTACTACGCGATCTGCATTGATGAGCATGTATCGAAGGAGAGTAAATTCAGTGGGGGATACTTCGAGTAAGTGCCCTGCGCGATGAACTTCGTGTGTTGCTTCATTGAGCTCAAGATCTGCAAAGCGAATCCTCTCTTCATCCATTTTCTGCTCAGTAACACCGATGCGACGAAGGAGTGCGCGAAGTCGTGCGACAAGTTCCTCAAGGCTAAATGGCTTGGTCATGTAATCATCGCCGCCAATAGTTAAGCCTTGTACTTTATCTTTCATCTCATCTTTGGCAGAGAGAAAGAGAACGCCTACTTCAATTCCTTCATTGCGAATCTGGCGACAGACTTCAAATCCATCAAGGTCAGGCAACATGACATCGAGAATCATTGCGTGGGGTTTAAATTCTTCAGCAATTGTTAACGCTTGTGATCCTGTTGCAGCTGTGCGCACATCGAAACCAACAAATTTCAAACTTGTTGCGATGAGATCGCTGATGCTTGATTCGTCATCGACGACGAGGATGCGCTGACCCTTTGATTCACTCACTTCTTTAGTTGCCATGGCCACACCATCCTCTTACAACCTGAGTCTTTGCTGAGAATCGTGCGATGTTACTCAGTGACTGCACACGCTGAATTACATTGATGTAACTTCATACACAATGGGGATAAAGCTTGTGGAGAGACGGTATTTCTACAACTTTTTAATGGGAACCCTCACCCTGCTGCTCTTCGCGCGGTATTTCCCACTCCTAAGGCTTTTCAGGGTTATTTGACTTTCCATTTAGCGATAGGATTTGAGCCTGCTCTAGAGGAATTACCGCTCTACAGCCCCATACAGGACATTTGAAGGAGCCCCCCTTGGCTGATGTGAAGAAGGAATCCGGCGGATATGACGCCTCCTCGATCACCGTCCTTGAGGGTCTTGAGGCAGTCCGCAAGCGCCCAGGTATGTATATCGGCTCCACAGGTGAGCGCGGCCTTCACCACCTTGTCTATGAAATCGTCGATAACGCAGTAGATGAGGCGCTCGCAGGCTATTGCACAGAGATTGCCGTAACGCTGATGGAAGATGGATCTCTTCGAGTTATCGATAACGGTCGAGGAATTCCTGTTGATATCCACCCGATTGAGAAGAAGCCAGCTCTTGAAGTAGTTCTCACCGTTTTGCACGCAGGTGGAAAGTTCGGAGACGGTGGCTACTCAGTCTCTGGTGGTCTCCACGGTGTTGGTTCCTCCGTTGTTAATGCGCTCTCAACTAATTTATCTGCAAAGGTAAAGCGAGATGGATTTATCTGGACACAAGAGTACAAACTCGGTGTTCCAACTGCTCCCGTGAAAAAAGGTGAGGCAACAACAGAGACCGGAACAACAATTCAATTCTGGCCATCTGAAGATATCTTTGAAACAACAGATTTTTCTTTCGAAGTTCTCTCTGCACGATTTAGAGAGATGGCATTTCTTAACCGCGGGTTGATTTTATCTCTGACAGATATGCGACCTGGCCACGTTGATGAAAAGGGCGAACAGCTCACCGTGCGCTATCAATACCAAGGTGGAATTACTGACTTTGTAAAGCACCTGAATTCAACTCGTGGAGAACTGCATAAATCAGTCATTGCACTCGTTGCCGAAGATAAGAAGGCACGTCTGTCACTTGAAGTTTCCATGCAGTGGAATAACGGCTTCTCTGAATCTGTCTATACCTTTGCAAATACCATTCACACACATGAAGGTGGAACACACGAAGAAGGCTTCCGCACTGCGCTCACATCAGTGGTTAATAAGTTTGCTGAAGAACAAGGTTTGATTCGTAAGAAGGAAGACCGCCTCACAGGAGATGATGTTCGTGAAGGTCTGACAGCTATTGTCTCAATCAAGCTTGGTGAGCCACAGTTTGAAGGACAGACAAAGACAAAGCTGGGTAACACTGAAGCAAAGTCCTTTACACAAAAAGTTGTTAATGAACATCTGACTGCTTGGTTTGAACAAAATCCTCAAGAGGGTAAAGACATTATTCGTAAATCAATTGATGCAGCATCTGCTCGCGTTGCAGCACGTAAAGCGCGGGACTTAGCGCGTAATCGAAAAGGTTTGCTTGAAGGTCGCGGAATGCCAGGAAAGCTTGCTGATTGTCAGTGGACTGATCCTTCAAAGTGTGAGCTCTACATTGTCGAAGGTGACTCTGCGGGTGGTTCAACAAAGGGTGGACGCGACTCACGTAATCAAGCTGTACTGCCTATCCGTGGAAAGATTCTTAATGTTGAGAAGGCGCGCATTGATCGCGTCTTGCAGAACAATGAAGTGCAGGCGCTTATTACGGCGCTCGGCACAGGTGTTCACGATGATTTCGACATTGCAAAGCTTCGCTATCACAAGATAATTTTGATGGCAGATGCTGACGTTGATGGTCAACACATCCGCACACTGCTGCTCACTCTTCTTTTCCGCTTTATGCGCCCACTGATTGAAAATGGTTTCGTCTATCTCGCACAGCCTCCTTTATATAAGTTGAAGTGGGGCGGAAAAGATCCTGTCGAATACGCATTTAGCGATCGAGAGCGCGATGGCATGATCAAGATTGGTCTGGATGCCGGAAAGCGTTTACCTAAGGAAGATGGAATTCAGCGCTTTAAGGGACTTGGCGAGATGCCCGCTAAAGAGTTGTGGGATACCACAATGGATCCTGAGCACCGAGTTCTGATTCAAGTAACTCTTGACGATGCAGCAGCTGCCGATGATTTGTTCTCAGTTCTTATGGGTGAAGATGTTGAACAACGTCGCGCATTTATTCAGCGCAACGCTAAGGATGTTAGGTTCTTGGATATCTAATGGCTATTGATGAGACAACACCGGAAGAGG
The DNA here is from genome assembly GCF_002288225.1 of Candidatus Planktophila dulcis. Taxonomy (NCBI): domain Bacteria; kingdom Bacillati; phylum Actinomycetota; class Actinomycetes; order Candidatus Nanopelagicales; family Candidatus Nanopelagicaceae; genus Candidatus Planktophila; species Candidatus Planktophila dulcis. The sequence continues at coordinate 1,315,637 of NZ_CP016777.1, read as the reverse complement.
TAACTTTCGATCGCATCGAAAAAGTTGACCTTCAAGTTGAAATGGCGCGAAGCTACCTCGACTATGCGATGTCAGTTATTGTCGGTCGCGCACTTCCCGATGTTCGTGACGGTCTTAAGCCTGTGCACCGCCGTGTTTTATATGCAATGTATGACGCTGGCTATCGCCCAGATAAGGGTTATTACAAATCTTCTCGCATCGTCGGTGACGTCATGGGTAATTACCACCCTCATGGTGACACCGCGATCTATGACACCGTTGTTCGATTAGCCCAGCCGTGGTCTCTTCGCTATCCATTAGTAGATGGAAATGGAAACTTCGGCTCACCTGGTAACGATCCAGCTGCTGCAATGCGTTATACAGAAGCGCGTCTTGCGCCGATCGCGATGGAGATGATGCGCGATATCGATGAAGATACCGTCAACTTCTCACCTAACTATGACGGTCGCTCACAAGAGCCAGATGTATTGCCATCACGTTTTCCTAACCTTCTCGTCAACGGCTCTGCAGGTATTGCAGTGGGTATGGCGACAAATATTCCGCCACATAACCTTCGCGAAATCGGTGAAGCAGTCATCTACGCGCTCGAACATCCTGATATGGCAGCCCCTGATCTTCTCAACCACATGCTCACCATCGTTAAAGGCCCAGATTTCCCTACAAAGGCGCTCATTGTTGGCCGTGGTGGAATCGAAGATGCATATCGCACAGGTCGTGGTTCAGTCACGATGCGCGCAGTGGTCAATGTTGAAGAGATCAATAAGCGCACATGTCTTGTTGTCACTGAACTTCCATACCAAGTTAACCCAGATAATTTAGCTTTGAAGATTGCCGAGCTCGTCAAAGATGGCAAGATCAAGGGCATCGCTGATGTGCGCGATGAAGGTAATGAGCGTTTAGGCCAGCGCCTTGTCATTGTTCTTCAATCATCTGCAATTCCTAAGGTCATCCTTAACAATCTTTATAAGCAGACACAGCTTCAGGACACATTCGGTGCCAATATGTTGGCACTCGTCGATGGCGTTCCTCGCACACTGCGCCTTGATGAATTCATCAAGTACTACATCGAGCACCAAGTTGAAGTTATTGTCCGTCGCACCAAGTTCCGCTTGGTTGAGAAAGAAAAGCGCGCACACATTCTTAAGGGTTACCTCAAGGCGCTCGATGCACTCGATGCTGTGATTGCACTTATCCGTGCATCAAAGACACCGGAGGAAGCCCGCACAGGTTTGATGAAGCTCCTTGATGTTGATGAGATTCAAGCAAATGCAATTTTGGATATGCAGCTGCGTCGTATTGCAGCACTTGAGCGCCAGAAGATCAATGATGAGTATGAAGGTTTGATGGCTGACATCATCGAGCTCAATGCAATCTTGGCATCAGAGGCTAAACAGCGCGAAATTATCAAGACAGAGCTTTCAGATTTGATCGCAAAGTATGGCGATGAGCGCCGCACACAGCTTGTTGCAAGCGAAGGTGATTTCTCTGCAGAAGATCTAATTCCAGATCACGATGCTGTTGTCACCATTACTCGTGGTGGATACTCAAAGCGCACCAGCGCTGATCTCTATAAATCACAGCGTCGCGGTGGTCGTGGCGTGAAGGGTGCAGCTCTTAAGCAAGATGACGTTGTCGATCACTTCTTCGTTGCCTCTACTCACGACTGGCTACTTTTTTTCACCAACCAAGGTCGCGTCTATCGCGCCAAGGTGCATGAGTTGCCGGATGCAGGTCGCGATGCCCGCGGTCAGCACGTTGCTAACTTGATGGCATTTAAGCCTGATGAGCAGATTGCACAAGTACTTTCATTTAAGGATTACAACGCAGCACCATTCTTAGTTCTTGCAACAAAGAATGGTCTTGTGAAGAAGACTCCGCTTTCTGAGTATGACTCACCTCGCACAGGTGGATTGATTGCAATTTCACTTAAGCCTGGAGATGAAGTTGTCTCAGCATCCCTCGTTCGCAACGGCGATGAGTTGCTACTGGTTTCAAAGAAGGCGATGTCACTGCGCTTTACAACAGATGATGAATCACTTCGTTCAATGGGTCGATCAACATCAGGTGTGATTGGAATGAAGTTCCGCGCAGGAGATCAACTTCTCACCATGTCACGAGTAGATGCGCAAACATCTGTGGGTGCATTTGTCTTTACAGCCACCGATGGTGGTTATGGCAAGAAGACTCCAATTGATGAATATCGTTTACAAGGTCGCGGTGGAATTGGAATCAAGGCTGCAAAGATTGATGAAGGTTCTCGCGGAACACTTGTCTCAGCATTGGTATTAGTCGATAGCGATGAAATTCTGGCGATCACATCTGCTGGAACCGTGATGCGCACCCCAGCTGCTGAAGTGCGCCAAACTGGGCGTGACTCAATGGGCGTTCGCCTGGTCAACCTCGATGAAGGTGCCACCCTGTTATCTGTGACCTGCAACAGCGAAGATGAGATTTCTCCGCAAAAGTAGTAGGGTTCACGCCTGTAGTTATGGCTTAGCCGTTTTGGCTCCTTGATGAATTTCAAGTAACCTTGCGCTTCTGCTCACGTTCGAAAGTTCGTTTGCGGGCCCATAGCTCAGCCTGGTTAGAGCGCTTCCCTGATAAGGAAGAGGTCGGTGGTTCAAGTCCACCTGGGCCCACCCGTTCTAATACGGGGACCTAGCTCAATTGGTAGAGCGCTGCCTTTGCAAGGCAGAGGTTAGGGGTTCGATTCCCCTGGTCTCCACAAGAAGCCCACCTTATGGTGGGTTTTTTACTATCAAGCAGCGATTGGAAATCACATGTCATCAACAGCAACTCTGCACACATCTCTTGGCGATATCGTCATCGAGCTCTTTCCTAACCACGCACCTAAGACTGTAGAAAACTTTGTCGGTCTTGCAACAGGAGCTAAAGAGTGGACTGATCCACGCACAGGTAAGAAGTCAACAGAGAAGCTCTATGACGGAACAATCTTTCACCGCGTCATCGCAGGCTTCATGCTTCAAGGTGGAGATCCACTTGGTCAGGGATTCGGCGGACCAGGTTACCAGTTCGCAGATGAATTCCACGGAGAACTTCAATTTGATCGCCCATACATCCTTGCAATGGCTAATTCAGGACCTGGAACAAATGGTTCACAGTTCTTCATCACTGTCGCTCCAACAACATGGCTCAACCGCAAGCACACAATCTTCGGTGAAGTAAAAGATGCTGCATCACAAGCTGTCGTCGACAAGATTGGTGCAACACCAACAGGTGCGCAAGATAAGCCTGTGACACCAGTTGTTATCAATAGCGTCACTATCGCTTAATTAATGCCACGCATGAAGCAGCGATCAGCAGTCCTAACGCTGATCACTGTTATCTGCGCCTTTTATCTCTGGGAACTCGTTGATTCAGGGATTATTGGAACATTTGCACTCTATGGAATCGATCTACTTCAAGTAACAAATCAGTGGTATCGACTAGTTACCGTCGCATTAATTCACGATAACTCAAGCACAATTCCGATTCACTTGGCTTTTAACATGCTTGCGCTGCATTCACTCGGCACTCCCATTGAAACGCTCCTTGGACGAAGCAAGTTTCTGATCATCTTCTTTGCATCCCTCATCGGTGGATCTATCGCCTCTGCAATGTTTCTTGGCTATAGCGGTTACTCCATCGGAGCATCAGGAGCTGTCTTTGGCCTCTTTGGCTCCTGGATAATTATTGGGAGAAGAATTGGCGCAGAAGTCAAGAGCACCCTTGTCATCATCGGACTTAACTTTGTTCTGGGCTTTACTATCGGTGGAGTTGATTGGCGCGCACACCTTGGCGGACTTATTGCTGGCCTTGCGGTTACAAAGGTCTTGCTTAGCTCTTCACGTTCCTAAGCAAAATCTGCGCAACATCGAGTACTTCAACATCTGATTGACGAGCAACCATTCCATCGCCAACCATGATGCGACAGAACGGACATGCAACAGCAACTTCTTGCGCTCCTGTGTCAATTGCTTCATCAACGCGGTTGAGGTTAATGCGAGTACCAATCTTCTCTTCCATCCACATGCGACCGCCACCGCCACCGCAACAGAATGAGCGTTCCTTATTACGTGGCATCTCTTCCACATCGCAACCACTTGCTTCAAGCAGTTCGCGTGGTGGTGCATAAATTTGATTATGACGACCGAGGTAACAAGGATCGTGATAGGTCAGCTTCTTATCTGACTTATGTGGGCTTGGCTTCAGGCGTCCTTCTTTAATCAAAGTATTGAGAAGTTGTGTGTGGTGCAACATTTCAAGTTCAAAACCACTTTGTGCATAATCGCGACCGATGGTTGTGAAGCAGTGAGGACAGGTAACAACAACTTTCTTCTTCCCCTTAGGGCGATCACCGAAAGTTTCATTAAATGTTGCAATATTTTCTTGCGAAAGAATTTGGTAGAGGAATTCATTTCCGGAACGGCGTGCAGGATCTCCTGTGCAGGTCTCGCGCTTTCCTAGAACTGCGAAGTTCACACCAGCCATATGGAGAAGTTCAGCAACTGCCTTTGTTGTCTTCTTTGCACGCTCTTCATATGCGCCAGCGCATCCAACCCAGAATAAGTATTCAACTTCCTCAGGCAGTTCGCCACTGACAACACGAACAGGGAAGTCACACTCTGCAATCCATCCTTCGCGATCTTGCTTATTAGCACCCCATGGGTTGCCTGCTTTTTCAAGATTACGAAATGTCCCACCAAGCTCTGTCGGAAATTCAGATTCAACAAGTACTTGAAAGCGGCGCATATTCACGATGTGATCAACGTGTTCAATATCTACTGGGCACTCTTCAACGCATGCGCCACATGATGTGCAGGACCAGAGGACATCAAGATCAATGGGTGCGTTCTCACCCACCAAATTCTCAGTCTCAACAACCTTTGCCATTGCGTGATCGCGCATTGCCATAATGAGAAGCTTGGGAGAGAGAGGCTTATCGGTGTGCCAAGCAGGGCACTGAGATTGGCACCGGCCGCACTCAGTACAGCTGGTCATATCCAGCAAGCCCTTCCAGGAGATATCTCCACGTGTGCCAAGACCGAAGACATCATCTTCTGCAGGGTCTTCGAAGTTAACAGGCTTGCCCTTGGAAAGCATTTCAGGCAGTGCACCGAGTGCTGGCTTATCAATATTGCGCTTGTAGTAGATGTTAAAGAAGGCTAAGAAGCGGTGCCATGCAATACCCATGGTGAGATTGGATGCAATGACAATAAACCAAGCCATCGACACAACAATCTTGAGCGTTGCAACGATAACAATCGCACTTTCAATGGATGCAGTGGACATTGAGTCAAATGCCGCAACTGCAGGCCAAGAGATTGCGTAATGCCAGTTCCAACTCGTTTCACCAGCCAGTGCACCTTCTAACCCACGCAGTGCAATAACACAGAAGACAACAGCCAAGATCGTTGCTTCAACGTAATACGCCTTACCCATTCCAGAACCACTAAAGCGATTGAGCATTCTAAAGCGAGTTACTTGGCGAATTCCAATGAGGGTAACAATGCTGATACCAGTCAGGGCTGCAATGACTTCTGCAAAGAGTTCATAACCCACGAAGTGACCAATGATGGGAAGTGCGAATTCTGGGTTGATTACTTGACCATATGCAGTGACAAGAGTTCCAAAGAGTGCTCCGAAACCAATCATCACAAACCAGTGTGCAATTCCAGTCCCAGTGAAGTTAAGCATCTTGGTGTGACCCAGAACTTCTTTGAGCATGTTCTTAAAGCGCGCAGATTTATCGTTGCTGCGAGTTGGGTCAGGTTGCTGCTTCTTATAGATAGCGATGAGTTGGCGAACTCGAATTGCAAGCAGGACTAATGCAAATACAGTGATGAGATAGGAGATGCTTGCAAGCGCTAACTTCATGAACGCTAGAGTAATCGTTAAGCGGGCTGAAAGACCTTTGAAGTAAAGGATTTTGCGATTAGTGCACGGGCCTGGGTCAGATTGGCCACAACCCCTGCAGAGATAGCCTGGACGGCGATATTTCCAAAGAGAGTTGCCTCAACTGGCCCTGTCTTTACAGTCATCCCGCAGATGTCTGCAGTGAGTTGATTGAGTAGATCATTCTGAGAGCCACCACCCAAGATGTGAATCACTTCGATGGTGCGACCTGTGACTGCAGAAATTTCAGCGAGAGTCTTCTTATATGCATGAGCCAAGCTGTTGAGAATACAGATTGCATATTCGCCATCTGTTTGAGGTGGAGTCAATCCGCGCTCCACACAGTAAGCGCGAATTCGTTGCGGCATCCCACCAGGGGGTGCAAAGAGTGGATCATTAGGGTCAATAAGAGTTGTGAAAGATTTAGCTGCGGATGCAAGTGTTAGGAGTTCAGGCATTTCATAATCGCGACCTTCAAGGTGCCAGGTGCGACGGCACTCTTCCAGTATCCACATTCCGGTGACATTCTTGAGCGCGCGCACAGTTCCATCAGCACCTAATTCATTAGTGACATTGGCAGCAAATGCTTCAGGAGTTAACACAGGTGCATCAAGTTCAACGCCAACGAGTGACCACGTGCCACTTGAAATATATGCCTCGGTCAATCGATTACCGAAAGGAACACCAGCAATGGCAGCTGCTGTGTCATGTGATGCCGTTGCAACGACATTGATTCCATCAAGTTCATCGAATCCGTGGACAACGCCAATCAAAGTGCCCGGTTCGTGAAGGTCGGTGAAGAGATCATCGCGGATACCTGCAAGCTTGATTAATTCACGATCCCACTCTCGGGTGCGAGTATTCAGCGCTTGTGTGCTTGATGCATTAGTGACTTCGGTAGAAAGTTTCTGAGTGAAGAGAAAGTTAACAAGATCAGGAAGCATTAAAAACTTTGCAGCCTTTGTGTATTCAGGAAGATTGCGCGCTGCATAGAGCTGATAGATCGTATTGAAGGGAAGAAATTGAATCCCAGTTGTTGAATAGATTCGCTCTTTGCCAATTTTCTTTGAGAGCTCTTGATAGGCAATCTCATTGCGAGGATCGCGATAGGCGTGAACAGGGGGCAAATACTGGTGTGTGGGGCTGATAAAGCCGTAATCAACTGCCCATGAATCAACTGCAAGGCTTATTGGATCTGATGTCTTAATTGCCTCTTTAAGACCTGTGAGAACTTCAGTGAGAATCAAATCCCAATCCCATAAGAGGGAACCATCTTCTTGAGGAAGAACTTCATGCAGGAAACGGTGCACAACATCCAGTGAGATCGAATCGCTACCAACCCGTCCTATAGCGACTCGACCACTGGTTGCACCAAGATCTACTGCAAGAAATTCAAACATAGAGGTCTATCGCATAAATGCGGCAGCGACTCCACTATCAACTGGAATATGAAGACCGGTTGTCAGTGAAAGATCAGATGAGCAGAGAACAAAGACAGCAGCTGCGATATTTTCTGGCAGTACTTCTCTCTTCAAAATGGAACGTTGTGCGTAGTACTCACCTAACTTCTCTTCTTCTACACCGTAGACAGCTGCACGGTTTGCACCCCACCCTGATGAGAAAATTCCTGAACCACGAACAACACCATCAGGATTAATGCCATTGACGCGAATTTGATGTCCACCAAGTTCGGCAGCTAGAAGTCGAACTTGATGTGCTTGATCTGCCTTAGTTGCACCGTATGCGATGTTATTAGGACCGGCGAAGATTGAGTTCTTTGATGAGATATAGACAATATCTCCACCCATCTTCTGCGCAATCATGGCCTTTGCTGACTCGCGAGACATCAAGAAAGAACCACGAGCCATCACATCATGCTGAAGATCCCAATCCGCAACCGTTGTATCAACAAGTGACTTACTCAGTGAAAGACCTGCATTATTGACAACGAGGTCAACGCCACCGAATGCAAGGGAAGAAGCATGAACGGTTGCGATGATTGCATCCTCATCAGTGACATCTACCTTGACTGCAATCGCTCTATCTGAATTACCAATCTCAGCAGCAACAGCTGTAGCAGCATCTAGATCGCGATCTGCAACAACAACACAGGCACCTTCAGCTGCAAGGCGCAGTGATGTTGCCCTACCAATACCTGAGCCACCACCTGTGACGATGGCGACGCGGCCCGCTAGCGGCTTTGGTTTTGGCATGCGACGCAGCTTTGCCTCTTCAAGATCCCAGTACTCAATATTGAACTTTTCAGATTCAGCAATTGGTTTATAGGCTGAAACAGATTCAGCTCCTCGCATGACGTTGATAGCGTTGATATAGAACTCACCTGCAACACGTGCAGTCTGCTTATCTTTCCCGTAGCTAAACATTCCAACGCCTGGGACCAAGATGATGAGTGGATCGGCTCCACGCATCGCTGGGCTTTCAGGCTTTGCATACTTCTTGTAGTAGGCGGCATATGTTTGGCGATACTTCTCATGAAGCTCATGTGCACGTGCAATAACATCTTCAACAGATGCATCAGCAGGTGTGTCTAGAACCATCGGTGAAATCTTCGTGCGCAAGAAGTGATCCGGGCATGATGTGCCAAGAGCTGCAAGACGTGGCAACTCTGAATGTGAAATGAAATCTAGAACTACATCTGTATCGCTAAAGCCACCGAGCATCGGTGCATCCATAGATGCGATGCCTCGTAGTGCAGGTGCAAGAAGTGCCGCCTTTGCTTTGCGGGCATCTGGTGAAAGTGGAGCCCACTCTTTGACGAGTGTTCCAAATGGATCCTTCTTACCCTTTGCAGCTAAGAACTTTTCAGCCTTCTCAATTGCATCGATAGAGCGCTTCTCGCACTCAGCAGAAGTTTGCGCCCATGTTGTGAGCCCATGCCCTCCAAGAATCACACCTTTTGCTGCTGGATTTTCCTTCGCCATCTTTGCGATATCAAGACCAAGTTGGAACCCTGGACGGCGCCAATCAACCCAGAGAATTTCATCTCCAAAACACTCTTTTGTAAGTGCTGGACCATCTGCAGCCGTTGCAAGTGCGATGATGGAATCAGGATGCAAGTGATCTACATGCGCAGCATCAACAAGTCCGTGCATTGCTGTATCGATACTAGGAGCTGCGCCACCGCGACCGAAGGTGCAGTAATCAAAGAGTGCGACCATCTCATCTTCATGTTCGACACCGCGATAGACATCATTTAAAGCGCGCATGCGATCAAGATAGAGACCAGCAAGACCGGCCTCTTTAAGCGTACCTAAATCGCCTCCAGATCCTTTTACATAAAGAACTTCAACGTCTTTGCCTGTTGATGGATCTTGTGCGGCGCCCTTTGCAGATGTATTTCCACCTGCATAGTTGGTGAACTTTGGGTTACTCCCGAGACGGTTCGATCGACCCAATAACTCTTCAATAGTTTTATTCGACATTAACTTAAGCTCCCCAACCTGCTTGATTTCCGCCAACGCGGTCTGTCGCAATCTTCTTTGCATATCCACTTGCTGCATATGCCTTCATTGGTTCTGGATCAATACCTTTATCACTGCGCCATTCGCGAAGAAGTCCGCGAACATCGGTGTTGTATGCATCCATTAATACTTCATGTCCTGCAAGAACATCTCCAGCAAGCTGAGCCCTCTTGAGTGCATCTTGATCAACAAGAACTGCCTTAGCAACAGCCTCTTGCACATTCATAATGGAACGAATCTGACCAGGAATCTTCGCTTCAACGTTGTGGCATTGATCCAGTACATATGAAACAGGTGTTCCCATATCAAAACCACCATTGATATTTACTTCATGCATAATGCGAAAGAGCTGGAATGGATCTGCTGCACCAACAATGAGGTCATCATCAGCATAGAAACGTGAGTTAAAGTCGAATGCACCAAGGCGCTTTGCACGAAGCAAGCCAGCAACAATGAATTCAATGTTTGTTCCAGGTGCGTGATGGCCAGTATCAACAACGACCATTGCCTTTGGCCCTAATGCCATGCAATGTAAAAGTGAAGTGCCCCAGTCAGGAACATCGGTGTGATAGAACGCTGGCTCAAAGAACTTATATTCAAGCAACATACGCTGGTTAGCACCGAGGCGGGCGTAAACCTTTTCAAGTGATTCAGCCAGACGGTTCTGACGATCTGAGATGTTGTCTTGTCCTGGGTAGTTAGTTCCATCTGCAAACCAGAGTTTGAGATCTTGAACGTTGACTTGATCCATGATGTCGATGCAATCAAGTAGGTGAGCAACGGCGTTTGCACGAACCTTAGGATCTGGAGCACAGACAGATCCGAGAATGTATTGATCATCTTGGAAGGTATTGGAGTTGATAGTGCCGAGCTTTACCCCAAGGCCTTGTGCATGTGTTGCAAAGTCTTTGTAATCAGCAACCTTGTCCCATGGAATATGGAGAGCAACTGTTGGCGCAGCACCGGTGTACTTATGTACTTGCGCAGCATCTGCGACCTTCTCGTATGGATCGCGCGGCACACCCGGCTGACCAAATACCTTAAAGCGAGTTCCGGAGTTGCCATAGGCCCATGAAGGAGTCTCAACACCTAAACGGTTGAGAACTGCTTTTACTTCATTTGTGCTTGCCATAGTCGTATTCCATTTCTTCTTATTTAAGGTAGAAAACATTTTCGAGCTTGAGGAAACCTTCATCTGGTCTGCGACCTTCGAGTGATTCAAAGTACTCAGCCATAAATACCTGCCAACGTTCGTTGACATCCTTTGCAGCCATTCCATCGAGAGCCTTTTGAAGATCAGGGGTTTCGAAGTAACCAATCAAGGTTGCATCCCTGCGATCAAGGAAGAGTGAGTAGTTATGCCATCCAGTTTCAGAAAGGGCTTCAAGCATCTCTGGCCAGACGTTTTGGTGGTGCAGGACGTACTCATCAAGCTTCTCCTTGCGAAGCTTGAGCCTGAACCCAACTCTCTCCATGGTTACCTCAATTGAAACGATTCATTAACAATAGACAGACCGTAAGGTGAATTTGAGCGTGAGTCAACCCCGTGGAGATAACAATTTAGTGATCGTCTATCCCGTCAATTGACACGGTTCAATTGCACAGGCAGACTCTCGTTCCATGAGCGTAAGCCTTCGAGATGTAGCAAAGGCAGCAAAGGTCTCAGTCGGCACCGTCTCCAATGTCTTAAACCGCCCCGAGGTTGTGGCCCCCGAGACCCTGGCCCGCGTGCAAGGCACTATCAAGGATCTTGGATTCGTTCCCAACGGCTTTGCGCGCCACCTGCGCTCTGGCAATAGCCGAACTCTTGGCTTAATAGTCCCCGATGTGGCAAACCCATTCTTTACTGAAGTTGCCCGAGGCGTTGAAGATGCTGCAAGTAAGCGCGATTACGCAGTATTTCTCTGCAACTCCGATGAATCTGCTACCAAAGAAGATCGCTACATCAATATCTTGATTGAGCAGCAAGTTCGTGGAGTACTAATTACTCCTACAGATGTGAAATCTGATCGTCTTGATGCAATGCGCGAACGTGGAATTGCAGTGACTCTCGTTGACCGAGAAATCAAGGGCCGCAAGCAATGTTCGGTTTCAGTTGATGACATACATGGCGGACAGCTTGGAATAGAGTACTTAACTGGGCTTGGTCATACCGATATCGCCTGGGTATGTGGTCCTGACAGCATCCCACAGGTAGCAGATCGTGGTGCAGGTGTAGCAAAAGCTGCCAAGTTTGCTGGTGCCACAGTTGAAACTATTCGAGTTTCACTTATGAATACCACTCAAGGCGAAGAGGCGGCTAAGAAGATTTTAGCCTTGAAGACAATTCCCACCGCAATCTTCTGTGCAAATGATTTGTTGGCACTCGGAGTTATGCGCACCTTGCGAGAAAACAAATTGAGGATCCCAGAACAAGTTTCAGTTCTTGGCTATGATGATATTGAATTTGCTGCATCAGCGGCGGTACCACTTTCTTCCATTTCTCAGCCTGCATATCAGATGGGCGTTACAGCAGCAGATTTATTGCTCAATGAGTGTGAAGAAGCTGAAACGCATGAGCATCAGCAAATTCGCTTCCAACCACAACTAGTTGAACGCGCATCAACAGGAAAGCGCTAATTACTGACGATTGAGGAAGCGAACATGCTTCGGTGTTAACTCATCAAGTGAATTGACGCCAAGTAACTTCATATTACGAACCATCTGAGTGCGCATAATCTCTAGAGCTCTCTCAACACCATCTTGCCCACCAGCCATCAGGCCATAAAGGTATGCACGGCCCACATAAGTAAATTGAGCACCGAGTGCCACAGCAGCCAGAACATCTGCGCCATGCATGATTCCAGTATCGATATGGATTTCGTAATCCTTCTTAAATTCCTTCTTAATATCTGCAAGCAGATGCAACATCACTGGGGCACGATCAAGCTGGCGACCACCGTGGTTTGAAAGAAGAATTGCGTCAGCACCTAACTTTGCAGCTTTCTTTGCATCATCAAGATTCTGAATTCCTTTAACAGTCAATGTGCCATCCCACTGCTCGCGAATCCATTTGAGATCCTCCCAAGTCATGGTGGGATCAAACATGTAATCAAGGAGTTCACCAACGGTGCCTTCCCAATTCTTCATGGATGCAAATTCTATGGAAGGTGTGGTTAAGAAGTTAATCCACCATGCAGGTCTTGGGATTGCGTTAATAACTGTTCCTGCAGTTAAACGTGGAGGAACGGTAAGTCCATTGCGGTAATCACGAATACGTTGTCCCGCTGCAGGAACATCAACGGTAAGCATGAGGTTTTTAACGCCAGCACGCTTTGCACGTTCAACAAGTGCCATGCTTCCTTCGCGGTCTTTCCACATATATAACTGGAACCAGTTGCGACCATCAGGGGCAGCAGCGACTACATCTTCGATTGTGCTTGTTCCAAGAGTTGAGAGAGTAAATGGAATTCCAAATTTCTCAGCAGCACGAGCACCAGCGATTTCGCCTTGAGTCTGCATCATGCGAGTAAAACCAGTTGGAGCAATACCTACTGGCATTGAGAATGTTTCACCGAGAGAGGTGCGCGTTAAATCTGCAGTTGATACATCTTTAAGAATGCTTGGGATGAATTCGAGGTCACGATATGCCTGACGTGCTCGCTCGAGGCTTACTTCACTCTCTGCAGATCCATCGGTGTAATCAAATGGACCTTTGGGTGTGCGGCGCTTGGCAATATCGCGCAGATCCCAGATTGTGTAAGCCTGCTCAAGGCGACGCTTCTTGCGGCGCAGGGTAGGCAAGGAAAACTTAAGCAGCGGTGCAAGCTCTGAGGGCTTTGGGAACTGACGCTTTACATTCTTTCCCACGCAGGAACCGCCCTTAGTTACGCTCAGTGGAATTGAATCCATTTAATAGATATGACCTTTTTGCCACAAATCGAAGATCGGTGGAGGATCGAGTCGAAGTATAAAAGGCCAGTCCCTAGGGTATGGGTTGAAATGTTCAATAATCAAGGCTTTGGCAGGCGTAAAAACGTGATGAAACCGTTACCAATCTTCTCCCCAAATTCATTGACGGCTAGGTCACACCACCACTAAATTCCCCCTTAAGGTTGAAACGATTCAACCAAAATCTACCTCAGGAGGATAGATGAAGACAATGATGAAGCGCGGGATTGCTCTCGCTCTACCTCTCGCTCTTGTCTTTGGAGCGACAGTTGCTGCTCCATCACAAGCTGCAGATACAGAAATTACTTGGCTCATTGATAACGGCCAGAGCAACCAGGATGTTGCTAAGGCACTTGTAACTGCCTACGAGAAAGCAAACCCTGGCAACAAGGTCACTGTAGTTCTTCGTCCAGGTGGCACAGATGGAGATAACCTTGTTAAGACAAAGCTTGCAACAGGTTCAATGGAAGATGTATTCACATACAACTCCGGATCACTCTTCCAGGCTCTTGCTCCTACAAAGAATCTTCTTGACATGACAAGTCAGCCATTCATGAAAAATGTTCTCTCCGGTTTTTACCCAGTAGTTTCTGCTAATAAGAAAATTTACGGAGTTCCATTTGGAACAGCAAGCGTTGGCGGAATCCTCTACAACAAGAAGATTTACGCAAAGCTCAAGCTAAAGATTCCAACAACTTGGGATGAGTTCATGGCTAACAACAAGAAGATCAAGGCTGCTGGAATTGATCCAGTTATCCAGTCATACAAGGAAACTTGGACTTCACAGCTCTTCGTTCTTGCCGATTACTACAACGTTCAAGCTGCGCACCCAAACTTTGCTGCTGATTACACAGCAAATAAGGAGAAGTATGCAAAGAACAAAACTGCACTTCGCGGATTTGAGTACATTGAAGAGATCAAGAAGCTCAACTACTTCAACCGTGACTATGCATCAACCACATATGCACAAGCACTCGATAAGCTTGCGCTAGGTCAAGGTGCTCACTATCCAATGGCTACTTGGGCTATCCCACAGATTGCTGCACAGCAGCCTGCAAACCTTGAGGATGTTGGCTTCTTTGCTCAACCAGGTCCAAAGGCGAGCGTTAATGGTGTAACAGTATGGGTTCCATCTGGCACATACATTCCGGCGGCTACAAAGAACGCTGCAGCTGCAGCGAAGTTTGTTGGCTGGTTGACTTCAGCTAAGGCAGTCGACGTCATGAACAGCGTTGAAGGTTTTGCTGGCGGACCTTATTACATCAAGGCAGCAAGCATTCCTAACGCTCTTCCAGGTGCAATACAGGACGTCATGAAGTACTTCGCTAAGAATGCAACTGCTCCGGCACTTGAATTCGTTTCACCAATCAAGGGTCCAAACCTTGAAAAGATTCTCGTCGAGGTTGGACTAGGAATCACAACTGCTAAGAAGGCAGCAGCTGCATACGATGCAGATGTCGTTAAGCAGGCAAAGCAGCTCGGAATTAAGGGCTGGTAATTAAGAATCAATAAAACTGGTGGGCCACTTCGGTGGCCCACCAGTTTCTCTTATTTAATTTTTATGAAATGGTGATCTGTGAGTAAGGCAAAGCAAAAAAAGATTGAAAATCCGTACTCCTATGCCTTAGTAGCGCCAATCGGAATTATCTTTACAATTTTCTTCGTTATTCCCACAATTGTTTCGTTCTTCTTCTCCATGACACGATGGACGCTCTTTGATTGGGAATTTGTTGGCTTTGAGAACTTTATTCAATACTTTAAAGAAGCTTCACTTGCTATCGGATTCAAAAATACCTTGATCTATGGAGTAGTGACATCAGGCCTAAAAGTAGTCTTTGGTTTAGCTCTTGCACTTCTACTCACCGGACGTCTTCGAGCTAAAGGTTTCTTACGCTCAGTCGTATATTTCCCGGTATTGGTTTCAACAATTGGAGTTGGCTTTACCTTTAGCATCCTTATGGATCCGAATTATGGAGCGATCAATAAAGCGATTGTCTCCTTCGGCAAAACAATTGGCTGGGAAACCTATGGACCTGGCTGGTTAGTTGACCCAAATCTCTTGCCCCTATTTTCTGTCGCCTTTGTTGATGTGTGGAAAGGTGTTGGAATAGCAACAGTTCTCTATATGGCAGGACTTGCAAGCATTCCACAAGAATATTACGAAGCGCTGGCTGTCGATGGTGGAGGCGCCTGGGACAAATTTAGAAACATCACCTTGCCATTAGTCCAACCAGCAACTTCCGCAGTAGTCATTTTAAGTTTTATCGGCGGTCTGCGCTCATTCGATTTGATTTGGGCCATGACTAACGGTGGTCCGGGCTTCCTCTCAGATGTGATTGCTTCAATTAATTACAAGCAATACCAAGCAGGCTTCTATGGCCTCGCAACTGCAGGAAACGTAATTCTTCTCTTCTTCGTTCTGGCAATCGTCGGACCTGTTTACTGGTTCTTCAATAAGAAGGAGAAGCAGGCATGAAGAAATTCCTTCGTAAGAACTGGATAGATTTCGTGGCAGTCCCTATTGGGCTTTTTGTCTTTGCAGCGCCCTTCTATCTAATATTTCTGACTTCTGCCAAGAATTCCAAAGAGTCATATCAATTCAATTTCGAAATGCCAGAGAAGTTTCTGCTCTGGCAAAACATTAAGACCGTGCTGGAGACTAGCGACGGAGTTGTGATCAGAGCATTCATCAACTCAACAATCCTCACGGTAGTTTCGGTCACTCTGATTGTAATTGTGTGCTCGATGGCAGCATTTATCTTCGCGCGCCGACCTGGAAAGCTAACAAATTTTGCAAATATTATGGTTCTTGCTGGACTGGTAGTTCCGCCAGCCGTTGTTCCAACAATCTGGGTTCTGCAACGCCTTCATCTCTTCAAGACAATCCAGGGACTCATCTTCATTGAAGTTGCATACAGTGCTGCGTTCTCAATATTGATTTATAAGGGATTTATTGCATCAATTCCTAAAGAAATTGATGAAGCTGCAGCGATGGATGGTTGCACTGGATTTGCGCTATGGCGCCGAATCATTTTCCCACTATTGATGCCTGTTAATGTAACAATCATTGTTACAACTTCAGTGGCAGTCTTTAATGACTTTACCAATCCGCTCTACTTCCTGCCTGGCAGTGATAACGCTACCGTGCAGTTAACTCTCTTTTACTTCCAGAGCGCTTACTTGACTCAGTACAACTTACTCTTCACTGACATTTTGCTCATCACAATTCCACCACTGATTGTCTTCATTATCTTCAATAAGAAAATCGTTTCAGGACTTACAGCTGGCTCTGTTAAGGGTTAGTTTTAAATCAACATAAAGGGGATCGACATGTCATCACTACCAGCTGCATCACAACGCGATGAAGCAACAAGAATTATTGGGCTTCAAACACAGTTCTCAGCTGACTTGATTGGTCTTCCCATTGTTGACCCGCAACTGACATGGCAGATCACTAGCGAACGCCCAGATGCAGTTCAATTGGCTTATGAGATTTCATCTGTCGGTGAGATGGGTGATGTCATTACATCTGCTGCAGTTACAAGTGCAGATCAGATAGAAATCCTAGCTTCTGGTCACATCAGCAAAGGCCGCGAAGTCCGTCATCTGCGCGTACGTATTGCAACTCAATATGGCTGGTCAGAATTTAGCCCGTATGCAACCTTTGAGACTGGCCTAGCTTCAGGAAGTGAATTAACTGGCGAGTCCATTGGCGATGCATCTTCTCACTCTGAGCCATCACCTATACTTCGTAAAGAATTTCAAGCTTCAAAGAAAGTTGCGAAGGCGCGCCTTTATGCAACATCTGAAGGAATTCACACCCTGTATCTCAATGCCATCCCGGTAACGCAAGAATTCTTCACACCAGGCTGGACTGCATACGATGACCGTCGCACCTTCATTACCTACGATGTCACTTCTCTGGTTCAAGATGGTGGAAACTGCATCAGCGCTGAACTTGGCGACGGATGGACTCGCGGCAAGCTCGGCTTTATGAATATGTATGACAACTATGGCAAGAACCTGCATTTACTTGCTCAACTTGAGATTACATATGTGGATGGCTCTAAAGATGTCGTTGCATCCGATAAGTCATGGAAAGTATCTAGTGGTGAAATCCAGTTTGCAGATATCTATGACGGAACAACTATCGACTACACAAAGCGCCAGAAGGGTTGGCAGCTCGTTGGGTTTAATGACTCGGCATGGGCAGCACCTGTTATATATCCATTTGCCAAGGAGACACTCGTTGCACGTACTTCTACCCGCGTTGTAAAGGTTGATGAATTTGCTTCAAGAATTCTCGATTCAAAGAACACTACCCGCACACTTCTTGATTTCACTCAGAATATTTCTGGTTGGGTTCGACTTACAGTTGATGGCAAGAAGGGCGATGTAGTCACTATCCGCCATGCTGAAGTACTTGAGCCGGGCCCAAATCTGCATACTGCAGCACTTCGTACAGCGAAGGCAACAGATCACTTCACTCTCGATCGCGATGGTCGCCATGTTCTTGAACCAAAGTTCACATTCCACGGGTTCCAGTTTGCTGAAGTGACAGGTCCTGCAAAGTTCATTTCTGCAGTCGGTGTTGCAATCTCATCTGCCAATGAACGACGTGGATTCTTTACTTCATCTGATGCGCGACTTAACCGCCTACATCAGAATGTTGTCTGGTCTATCGCAGACAATATGGTCTCTGTTCCAACCGATTGCCCACAGCGCGATGAGCGTCTTGGGTGGACAGGTGATGCGCAGGCGATCGCGATGACATCAAATACTCTCTTCAAACTCGGTAGCTTCTGGCGAAACTGGTTGACCGATCTTTGGGTTGATCAGAAGCGTGTAGGAGGAGTTGGCGCAGTAGTGCCAGATATTTTGTCGAAGCAACCGTCACCAGGTGATGGTGGCTGGGTAATTACAGACCGCGCAGGCTGGGCAGATGCTGCAACTATCGTTCCGATGGCAGCGTATGAGTCATACGGCAGCGCAGCAACGCTCAAGCAACAAGTCGAAAGTATTCGCGCATACGTTGAAAGTTTGTCTGCCCATCGTAAAGGTGAGAAGTTTTTACCTGAAGAGTTCCAATTTGGCGATTGGTGCGATCCAGATGCGCCCGAGGATCAACCGTGGCTTTCAAAGGTTAAGGCACAGTTTGTAGCCAATGCATTTTTTGCAAACACAGCCCAACTTGCTGCTGATACTGAGGCGCTTGTGGGAGATGCTGCACACCAGAAGAAGTTCACAGAGTTGGCGGCAACACTCAAGAAAGATATTTGGGAGCACTTTGGCCAAGAAGCGAAAGAGACAACTGCTGGTTGTTCTATCGCACTTGAGTTCGGAATTGTTCCAGCTTCTGAAAAAGCTGCAGTTGCAAAGATCCTAAGCGATATGGTTATTGCAGATGAAGGAAAGATCACCACTGGCTTCCTTGGGACTCCACTCATCTTGCATGCACTCTCTAAAAATGGTCACTTTGATGCTGCATACACAATGTTGATGCGTCGCAAGGTGCGTTCATGGCTCTACCAAGTTGATCAGAAGGCAACAACTATTTGGGAGCGTTGGGATGCTATCCGCGAAGATGGATCAATCCATAAGGGTGAAATGGCAACTGCTTCAGAGGACCAGCCAGATGCATCAATGATCTCCTTCAATCACTATGCCTATGGCGCAGTGATTGATTGGGTTTACCGTAATGTCGCAGGAATCGCTCCTACGACAAAGAATCCTGGATATCGCCACATCACATTTGCTCCACGTCCTGGTCAAGGATTTACATATGCATCAGCCGATATCAACACTCCCTTTGGCGCAGCTGGAATTTCTTGGGAGATTGTTGGGGATAGCGTCCTATCTGCAAAGATTACTGTTCCATTTGGATCTCGCGCAGTAATAGATTTCCCGCTCTCTACTAATTCTGTTCTTCGAGTCAATGGCAAGACGGTCTCGAATGGCGTTGAAGTGGGATACGGAGCTTACGAAGTGACAGCGAGTGCACCATCAATCGCTGCATTTAAAGTCGCTGGCTAAGAACAGAGAATAATTGTTAAGTACTTACGGGGAATTATTTGCAAGACCCGGTGCGGTGCGAATTGCTTCAGCAGGGTTCATTGCTCGCATGCCAATTGCAATGGACACCATTGCAATTATTCTCTTTGTTCACTCTGTCGATAAACGATATTCGATTGCAGGTGCTTTAACTGGGGTTGCTGCGCTAACGACAGTAATTTCTATTCCACTCTGGGCTAAGGCAGCCGATCACTTTGGGCAGCGGAGAGTTCTGCTCACTGCAGTTCCTATTCGAGTTTCTGCATTCATCACCTTCATTCTCTTAGTCAAGAATGAAGCACCGATCTGGAGTTGGTTCCTAACAATCTTTTTAGCTGAATCTGCATCTCTGAGCGTGGGTTCTATGACCCGTCGTCGCTGGATGCATATGATTGATAAGAAAGATCCACACCTACTTTCAACTTCATATGTATTTGAAAGTTTCCTCGATGAAATGATCTACATCATCGGGCCTGTAATCACCACAGCCGTGGTTACTGCAATTGCGCCCATGGCCGGCATCATCCTTGGAATCATCTTTCTCCTCATCGGCGCACCTCTCATTGCATTTCACAGAAATTCGGATCCGGGAATCCACCCACGAGAGTCTGGGATAAAAGCAAAATCTGTAATGCGAAATAGACAATTGCAAGCAATTGCAATCCCGCTCACTATTGCAGGGGGATCTTTTTCAGCAATAAATATCAGCGTCGTCGCATTTGCAAATGAACGCGGAATGAAATCTGCCGCAGGATTACTTCTTGGAGTGTGGGCGCTAGGTGGTGCTGTCTCTGCGATCATAAACGGAGCAATCCGTTGGAAGATTTCTCATGGAGCTCGATATCTTGGATACATAGTCGGAATGACCACTATCGCGTTTTCATTTCCGTTTATCAATAATTTTTATCTACTAGGTGTAGCTCTATTTTTGCAGGGCATGTGTATTGCACCGCTACTTCCCAATGGCTTATCGCTCATTACGGGTTCGGTCCCTGAGTCACAAATGACTCAGGCGATTTCGTTAGCAACGGCAGGCATTCCATTAACCGGAGCACTTTCAAGTTTCATTGCTGGTCAATTGATTGATAACTCTGGAGCACGCGCTGGATTGTGGCTTCCATTTTTCTTCTTAGTGCTGAGTTGCTCAGCCACAATTCCTTACTTAAGAAGTTATAAGGATTAACGCCACTTGGTTGCGAGTGAGAAACCAACTGCAATAAAGCTAAATCCAATGATCATGTTCCAAGCACCGATGCCTGGGATTGGATATGCAGTCTGGCTGACATAGAAGACTACGATCCAGAAGAGGCCGATGAGGAAGTTGGCGACCATGACGGGCGCAAGCCATGAGGGGCTCTCGAGAAGAACTGACTCTTCTTCAATGTGGTGCTGTTCTTCGTGAGCGTGTTGCTCCTGAACCTTCTTACGCAATTTCGACTTTGGCATGGGGCCTAGGTTACAGCACAATTACGGCATGGCTCGAATCCTCGTCATCGATAACTATGACTCCTTCGTCTTCAATCTGGTGCAGTATCTGCAGCAATTGGGCGCTGAGTGCACCGTTGTTCGCAATGATGAAGTCGAGGCGAGTGAGGCGGGCAAATACGACGGGGTCTTGATCTCACCAGGACCTGGCACTCCCGATAAAGCTGGCGTCAGTATTGCGATGATTAATTTCTGTGCAGAGAAATCCATCCCACTCTTTGGAGTATGTCTTGGACACCAAGCAATCGGTGAAGCATTTGGTGCAACTGTCTCTCGTGCACCAGAGCTTCTTCATGGAAAGACTTCACAAGTAATTCATAACGGTGCAGGTGTACTAACAAATCTTCCATCGCCATTTATGGCAACTCGTTATCACTCACTTGCAGTAGAGCGCGACACTGTTCCAGCAGTTCTTGAAATTACAGGATCTACTGAATCAGGAGTTGTGATGTCGATGCGACACACAACTCTTCCTATTGAAGGTGTGCAGTTCCATCCCGAATCTGTTTTAACTGAACATGGACATCTCATGCTTGCGAACTGGTTAGTCAAGTGCGGAGATGTAGATGCACCAAAGCGTGCTGTTGGACTATCTCCTGTTGTCGGTAGCTCTAGGTAATTGCCTTACTTCTTAAAGTTGATAAACACACTTCCCACTTTGTAAGTTGCAACAGGGTGAGCAAACTCCATTGGCTCTAATTGCTCTGCAGAGACCAACTCAATCGAGTTTATTGCTCTAAGTAATTGTGTGAGTGATTCTTGAATTACCAATCGTGCCAACTGTTGTCCCAGACATCCGTGAATACCATGGCCAAAAGAGAGATGCGCCTTTACTTCACGATCTAGCTTGAGCGAATTGGGTTCACTCCAGATTCGTGGATCTCGGTTTACTGCGACGGGGGATACCGAAATGCTCTGACCTGCTTGAATTTTCTCACCACTTAGCTCCAGATCTTCCAGTGCGGTTCGAGGAAAGAGAGTGACAAACATGGCGCAGAAGCGCATGAGCTCCTCGATGGCTTCTGCAGGTACAGGAAGGCTATTTCGAAGGAGATTAAGTTGATCTGGATTCTGAAGCAGCGCGACCATACTCGTTGAGATCATGTAAGCAACGGAGTCGCGACCAGATGTGAAGAAAACGTAGATAAGGCCTTCTACCTCAGCTTGTGTGAGCTCGGATTGAATGAGGTGAGAGATGACGTCCTCACCAGGATTCTCTAATTTGTATTGATACACATCGCGCAGGTACTTGATGCGCTCTTCTCTGCTCACCGATCCAACAAATGTTCGTTCAAATTCCTTCACCATTGAATCTGGAATTCCGAGTACAAAGGCATGGTTTGCAATTGAAATCGGCTCGCTGAAATGTTCAGTGAGGTCGACAGGTTGCGGTTGTTCAAGAAGATGGCTCAATTGTTTAGATACAAGAGCAGAGACCGCTTCTGTATAGGAGTTAACTGCCTTAAATGAGAATTTGGATGTAACTGTCTTGCGACACTTTCTATGTTGATCCCCATCGAGGGCCAATAAATCTGCTGTTTTTATGGCCAATTTATCTCGCTCATCAATGAACTCTTCCGGACTTTGCTGAGGAGCTAATCCTGGAAAGCGGTGAGGTTGTTGGCTAAATCGCGTATCCATAAGAATCTCTTGAGAAATTTGCTGCTCAAGTGCAATCCAGCCTTCATGGCCACCAGGAAAAGAAAGTGGAGTGATTGCAGATGATTCGCGCCAGTAGTCAAGAGTGGGCGAAGGCTTTAGTGGAGTTCCATCGGATGGAAGATTGTGCTTGTGTGGACAATCCATGGGTATCTCCTATGGAGCTCTGTTAATCGTAATTGTTACTGACTTACCAATTGTCTGCGTTGTTGAAGCCTCCGGTGCTTGTCGAATAACAACTCCAGCTGGTTGTGCTGAGTCGTAATCATAAAACTCCTTAATCAAAAATCCTGCTTGGATAAGTAGAGTCTTAGCTTGAATTGCTTCGATACCGATCAAGTTCGGAACTGTTACCTCACCACTTGCGATGGTGAGAATGACAGAACTTCCTGCCTCTGTTACTGATCCCACTGCAGGCATCACATCAAGAACAGTTCCTTGAGGTTGATCTGAAGGCGAGGCAATTGTTTGAGAGACAAGAAGACCAACTGATGTGAGCGCAGATCGCGCATCAATAAGTGACATGCCAACAAGATTGTCAGGAACGATGGCATCTCCTGGTCCGTCAGAGATAGTAAGGACAACAGCTGAACCAATCTGTGCTCGTGTTGTCGCAAGCGGTAATTGGCTAGCAACGCGATCTCTTGGAATCACACCATCGTGGGCACGCTTAATTGTTACTGAATAATCAGTAAGGAGAGCACGTGCCATCTCTTCACTTAATCCCACAACGTTTGGAACCATTGGCCCTGAATTGGCACCGCCACCGCTCATCAGTAATCCTGTGATTGATAGGGCAATTGCAGCAAAGAATGAACCGCCAAAGATGATGGCGCGGCGTCGAGTCATAAATGGCTCTGTTGCAATCTTGGTTGTTACCTCTTCACCAGCACGCACCTTTGCAATGTCATCGAGCATTGCTTGTGCACTTTGATAACGATCTTCAGGTTTCTTAGAGAGTGCAACAGCGAGAACAATTTCAATACCTTCAGGCAATTCAGATTTTAAAGTGCGCACTAGTGGGGCAGTACTGGATGCATGTTGGTATGCAATCGACACAGGTGTCTCTCCAGTAAACGGTGGCTCACCTGTCAGTAATTCAAAGAGTAAACATCCCGTTGAGTAGATATCGCTACGTGAATCAGCAGGTTCTCCCACAGCTTGTTCAGGTGAGAGATATTGCGCAGTTCCAACAACATTCCATGTGCTGGTTAGTGTTGCACCGAGGTCATCCATTGCGCGAGCAATTCCAAAGTCCATCACCTTCACATCACCGTTATCGGTAATCATGACGTTTGCAGGTTTGATATCGCGGTGAACTATCTGGCGCTCATGTGAATATTCAAGCCCTGCAAGAATTCCTTCTGTTATCTCCAGCGCGCGATTCAGTGGAAGGCGCTCACCTTGATGAATAAGTTCGCGCAGCGTGTGGCCTGAGACAAGCTCCATCACAATATAAGGAGCAGGTTCTTCACCAGAGTCATAGACAGCAACGATGCCGGGATGGTTAAGACCAGCAGCAGCTTTTGCCTCTTTGCGAAAGCGTGAAACAAATGCTGGATCTTTTGCTAAATCACTACGGAGAATCTTGATGGCAACTTCACGTGAGAGACGTTGATCTTGGGCGATATAAACATCTGCCATTCCGCCTGTGCCAATCATCTGACCGAGTAGATAGCGACCGCCGAGCAATGAGTTCATCATTGGGCTGCTCCTATCTTTTCGGTAGTAGATGGCTGTTCTTCTTCCACGAGATCTGCAATTACTACAGTCACGTTATCGGGTGCACCGTTGATATAGGTTGCATCGATAAGAGCGTTGACTGCCTCATCACGATCCTTGCCCTTGATAAGAGATTTCATCTCTTTATCAGTCAGTACTGAGCTCAAACCATCACTGCATACTAGATAGCGATCCTTAATTTTTCCTTCGAATACCGGAAGAGGAAGTTCCAGATTTCCCTCACCCATCAAGACTTGAGTCAGCACAGAGCGCTGAGGGTGGGTTGCAATATCTGATTCAGAGATGGCACCCTGATTGAGTAGTTCTTGAATAACAGTGTGGTCAACGCTGAGCTGCTCAAATGAGTTACCGCGCAGGCGATAGGCACGGGAATCACCAATATGGAGCAGCGCTACCGAGTTATCGCGCAGGAATAAAGAGGTGAGAGTCGTTCCCATTCCAGCTAGCTGTGGGTTCTCAGCAACTTCGACTTTAAGTGCTTGATCAATCTCGTGAGATGCATTGAGATAGATGTCATCGGCTGATTCTGAATCAATCTCTGGATTGGTAAAGATTGCAGAGAGTTCAGAAAGAGTTGTAATCGCAATCTTGGATGCGACTTCACCTGCAGCATGTCCGCCCATTCCATCTGCAACGGCAACAAGGCGCGATGATGCAAGGCCGCTATCTTCATTGCCACTTCGAACAAGGCCAACGGCAGATCGCGCAGACGTTGCGAAATAGCTCATGCGGGTAAGCCTAATCTCTTTGCTACTCTTAAGTCTCATGCTTATCTATGCTCACCGCGGCGCTAGCGCAGACTATCCAGAGCTCACCCTTGCTGCCTATGAAGGCGCGGTGGCTCAAGGAGCTGATGGTTTTGAGTGCGATGTCCGATTAACCAAAGATGAGGTTGCCGTTCTCTGGCATAACGCGAGCATGCTCGAGCGCGCAGGAAATCCTGGGTTGATTGCCGAGATGACATATAAAGAGGTATCGCGTGCATACCCACAGATTCTGACTCTCGGTGAGTTTCTCGCCTTCGCAGTCAAGAATAAAAAGGGCGTGCTCATTGAGACAAAGCACCCAGTCATTTCAGGCAATCGGATCGAAGAAGTCGTTGTCGAAACTCTGCAGACAACTAAAGGAATTGAAAAGATTGAGGTGTCAGTAATGTCATTTAGTTGGTTTGCAATAGAGAAGATGAAACGTCTTGATCCATCTATTTCAACAACATTTCTGATGCATAAGAACACCCAGTGGTTTCAGGCAAAGTTATCTTCTGCGACTTCCATCGGCCCTGGAATCAATGAGCTGCGTGAAGAGCCCGTCCGTGCAATGCGAATCAAAAAGCTCGGAAAGTCGCTCAATGTCTGGACTGTTGATGATGCCGCAGATATCAAACTCTGCGAGAAGGTGGGCGTCGATATTCTCATCACAAATAAGCCGTCACATGCACGCGAGGTACTCAGGTATCCTTAACCGGTGAGCGCCACCGAAAGCCATACATTCGCCTACTTAGGCCCTGTCGGCACATTTACTGAGGCAGCTCTTAAGAAGATCACATGCGATAGCGATGTGAAGATTCCTTATGCAAATGTCACAGCCGCACTCGATGCTGTGCGCAAGGGCGAAGCACAATATGCACTGGTTCCTATCGAAAATTCTGTTGAGGGAGTTGTTGCTCGCACACTTGATGAACTCGCAAGTGGAGACCCACTGACGATTGCAAGTGAAGTCACTTTGCCTGTCACCTTTGCATTTATGACAAAGCCAGGTGTTACATCAATTAAACGCATCGGCACACATCCACACGCTGAATCCCAGTGCCGTGCATATATTGCAGCTAACTATCCGCATGCAGAGATTGTTCCCACCGCATCAACATCTGCCGCAGCTGAAGCTGTGAGCAAAGGCGATCTTGATGCAGCGATTGCATCGAGTGCAGCAGCTGAACATTTCGGGCTAGAAATCCGCCAAGACAATATTGGTGACAATGCAGGAGCCGTCACTCGATTCATCTGTGCTCAAAAGCCTGGATGGATGCCTGAGCCAACAGGAAACGATCGCACCTCAATGGCGGTCTTTATCGATATCGACCATGCAGGCGCTTTGCTTGAAATCCTCCAGGTTTTTGCAAAACATGACGTCAACCTGACATTCATCCAGTCACGTCCAACAGGTCGCGAACTAGGTCACTACCATTTCATTATTGACGTCGAAGGCCATATCAAGGATGCTCCCGTCGGTAGTTCGATTGAAGAGCTTCGCGCGATATGCGATGACATTAGATTCTTAGGTTCTTATCCACGAGAGGTGCGTTCATGATTGATATCAAGTTCCTACGTGATAACCCTGATGTCGTCCGTGCTTCTCAAAAGGGCCGTGGGGAAAACGTTGAGCTCGTAGATCAGATCATTACCATCGATGAGATCAAGCGCGCTGCCCTCTCAGAATTTGAAACTCTACGCCAAGAACAGAACGTTCTCTCAAAGAGCGTGGGCTCAGCTAAGGGTGATGAAAAGGCGGCTCTGCTTGCCAATGCAAAAGAGTTAGCTGACAAGGTCAAGGCAGCTGACACAAAGCGTTCTGAGATTGAAGACAAGGCAAAGGCTTTACTTCTTCAGCTTTCAAACTTGCTTGATACTGAGGCACCAATTGGTGGAGAAGAAGATTTCGTCACTATCGAACATGTGGGCACACCACGTGACTTTGCTAAAGATGGCTTTGAACCAAAAGATCACGTCGAATTAGGTAAGTTGCTTGGCGCTATTGATACTGAGCGCGGCGCCAAGGTTGCAGGCTCTCGTTCTTACTATCTCACTGGCGTTGGTGCACTGCTTGAATTCGCACTTGTTAACTATGCAATCCAAAGTGCACTCAAGAACGGTTTCTCACCAGTAATTCCACCAGTGCTTGTTAATCCTGCTGCAATGGAAGGCACAGGGTTTCTAGGACAAGCTGCAGAGAATGTCTATCGCATTGAAAAAGATGATGTCTATCTTGTTGGAACTTCTGAAGTTCCACTGGCTGCAATGCATATGGATGAAATCTTGCCTGCAGATAAGTTGCCACTTCGCTATGCCGGTTACTCAACATGTTTCCGCCGCGAAGCTGGAACATATGGAAAAGACACTCGTGGAATCATTCGCGTGCACCAATTTGATAAGGTCGAGATGTTTACCTTCTGTAAGCCAGAAGATGCCAAGGCAGAACATCAGCGTCTATTGCAGTGGGAGAAAGATTTCCTGAACGCGATGGAGATCCCATTCCGCGTGATTGATGTCGCATCAGGAGATCTTGGATCATCTGCAACACGTAAATTTGATATCGAAGCGTGGATTCCCACACAAGGCGCTTATCGCGAGGTAACAAGTACATCTAACTGCACCGAATTCCAGGCTCGTCGCTTGAATATTCGCTACAAGGATGCAGAGGGCACTAAGGCGATTGCTACGCTGAATGGCACTTTGGTAGCTATTCCTCGCATGATTGTTGCCATTCTTGAAAACCATCAGAATGCAGATGGCACAGTCAATGTTCCTGCAGCCCTTCAACCATTCCTTGGAATGAAGAAATTCGAGCTTGTGTGAGCGTTCACCAAGATTTCCAGCGCCGCCCAAAGTTAATCGCATCTGATCTCGACGGAACCATCGTCGCTCACTACGGCGACATTACCCAGCGCACTATTGATGCCTTTAGAAAAGCGCATGAGATGGGCGTGCACATATTCTTTGTGACAGGCCGTCCTCCACGTTGGATGCCTGAGATTAAAGAGGCATTTGGAATTGGCAATGCAATCTGTGGCAATGGTGCAATGTTGTATGACTTGCATAACGCTAAAGTCTTAGAGGAATGGCTTATTCCAGTAGATGCTCAACTGGAGGCAGTAAACCGTCTTCGCAAAGTAATCCCACAGATTTCATTTGCTGTTGAATCACATAATTACTTCCACCGTGAGAAGGCATATATTCCACGCTGGGATGTGGGCCTTGATAATGTCGGTGTTGAAAAGATTGAAGAGGTAATTACCTCTCCTGCGCTGAAAATCCTAGCCCGTTGCTCTCAGCAGGAGCTTTCATCTGATGAGATGCTTGCAATCGCACTCGTTGAACTCAAAGATGTTGTGACAGTGACGCACTCCAACCCTTCTGATTCACTTCTGGAAATTTCAGCACTCGGTGTTTCTAAAGGAATGACTCTTGCAAAGATGGCAGAACGACTTGGCCTAAATGCAGCCGATTGTGTTTCATTTGGTGATAATCCCAATGATTTCTCGATGCTTGAATGGTGTGGTCGATCATTTGCAATGGCAGATGGCCATCCTGATGGAGTCAAATATGCAAAGGGCATTGCTGGTCCTTGTGAAGAAGATGGTGTTGCAATCATCATCGAGCAATTGCTTGAACTTCCAGCGTAAATAACTAGACGATTTTTCCAAGAAGCCGATTTCGGGTAATCTCTCCCACGGAGGACTCGCATAGCGGCCGAGTGCACCGGTCTTGAAAACCGGCAAGGGAAACCTTCGTGGGTTCAAATCCCACGTCCTCCGCGCGTAATGCCAAACCCGCCCCAGATACTGTGGTGGGTTTCGCATTTCCCTCTCGCGTTGTGGCTGACTTCATAAGCTTTACGAGGGTTCCCGCCTAGCGCACTTACGCTTGTAAGCGCACACTTCTCTCATAAGTCGTAAGAATCCAGGGGAGCAGATATGTCCGGAGTTTTTTCTCCAACGCGCGCGAAGATCAAAGAGCGCACGCTACGCACCGATAAATGGTGGTTAGAGCCTGCGATTACCTTTGGAGTTCTCTTCTCATTCGTTATCTATGCAACATTTCGTGCATTCGAAGGTGCGAATTACTACAAAGACCATTTGATTTCACCTTTCTATTCCCCGTGTCTTTCAGAGGCATGTGTACCTGAAGCGACAATCTTTGGATGGACTCCAGTTAGTGCGCAAGTCTTTAACTTCGCACTCTCTCCTGCGCTTATTATTTTGATCTTCCCACTTGGTTTCCGTATGACTTGTTACTACTACCGCAAGGCTTACTACCGTGCTTTCTGGTTATCACCACCTGCATGCGCAGTTGCTGAACCACATACAAAGTACACGGGTGAAACTCGTGCACCTCTTATCTTGCAGAACGCGCACCGTTGGTTCTTCTATGCAGGTCTTGTCTTTAACGTATTCCTTACCTATGACGCAATCATTTCCTTTAAGAGCGTTGAGGGTGAGTGGGGACATATGAGCGTTGGAACTGTTGTGCTTCTTGTGAGCTCAACACTTCTCTGGTTCTACTCATTGTCTTGTCACACATGTCGCCACACAGTTGGTGGTCGCTTAAAGCACTTCTCTAAGCATCCTGTGCGTTACAAGCTTTGGACTTTGGTTTCAGCTCTTAACCATAAGCATCAGCAATTTGCTTGGTACTCACTTGCTGGAGTTGCTTTTGCAGATATCTACGTTCGCCAAGTTGCAACTGGCGCCTGGACCAATTTCTACTTCTTCTAAAGGACGATGACAGATATGACACTCGAACGACATAAGTACGACGTCCTAGTAATTGGTGCAGGTGGAGCAGGTCTTCGTGCAGCTGTTGAAGCACGCGAGGCAGGCCTGAGCGTTGCAATTATCTGCAAGTCACTTTTTGGTAAGGCCCACACTGTTATGGCAGAAGGCGGCGCTGCTGCCTCTATGGGTAACGTCAATGACAACGACAGTTGGATGGTTCACTTTCGCGACACGATGCGCGGTGGAAAATTCCTTAATCACTATCGCATGGCAGAACTTCATGCGAAAGAAGCACCAGATCGCATCTGGGAGCTTGAGACATGGGGCGCACTCTTTGATCGCACCAAAGAAGGAAAGATTTCACAACGTAACTTCGGTGGACATGAATATCCACGCCTTGCACACGTAGGAGATCGCACAGGACTTGAAATCATCCGCACGATGCAGCAGAAGATTGTTCAGTTGCAGCAGAAAGATGGTCGCGAATTTGGCGATATGGAAGCAAAGATTAAAGTCTTTGCAGAGTGCACCATCACTGAAATTCTTAAAGAGAATGGCAAGATTGCCGGCGCATACGGTTACTGGCGCGAAAGTGGCGAAGAAGTTCTCTTTGAAGCACCAGCAGTTGTTATTGCAACTGGCGGCGTAGGAAAGACTTTCAAGATTACTTCTAACTCTTGGGAAGGCACAGGCGATGGGCATGCACTTGCTCTCAAAGCTGGTGCAAACCTTGTTGATATGGAGTTCTTGCAGTTCCACCCAACAGGAATGGTCTGGCCACCATCAGTACGCGGAATTCTCGTAACAGAATCTGTTCGTGGTGAAGGTGGAATCCTTACCAACTCAGAGGGTGAACGCTTTATGTTTAAGTACATCCCAGATGTATTTAAGGATAAGTACGCAGATAACGAAGCAGAAGCAGATCGTTGGTATGAAGATCAGGACAATAACCGACGTCCGCCAGAGCTTCTTCCTCGCGATGAGGTTGCCCGTGCGATTAATACAGAGGTTAAAGCTGGTCGTGGCACAGAACACGGTGGAGTATTCCTCGATGTTTCCAAGCGAATTCCCGCAGAGATTATTAAGAAGCGTCTTCCATCTATGTGGCACCAGTTCTATGAGCTGGCTGGCGTAGATATCACCAAGGAAGCGATGGAAGTTGGCCCCACATGTCACTACGTCATGGGTGGCGTTGAGGTAGAGCCAGATACAGCAGCGGCAATTGGAGTCCCAGGACTCTATGCCGCAGGTGAAGTCGCTGGCGGTATGCATGGATCAAATCGTCTCGGTGGTAACTCACTCACAGATTTACTTGTCTTTGGTCGTCGCGCAGGTGCAGGTGCTGCGCAGTATGTGAAGAGCGCCGGTGCAAACCCTGTCTCTGATGCAACTATCAAGGCAGCAGCCATTCGCATTGAGGCTCCCTTTAGTCGTGAAGGTGGAGAGAATTCCTATTCACTTCACGCAGAACTTCAAGAAGTCACACACAACTTGGTTGGAATTATTCGCACACGTGCTGAGATCATCGATGCAATCGCAAAGATTGCCGATATCCGCGCTCGCAGTAAGGAGGTTGCAGTAGCTGGTGGACGTAAGTTCAACCCAGGATTCCACTTGGCATTCGATCTCGACAATATGTTGCTCGTTGCTGAATCAACTGCAAAGTCAGCACTGCTTCGTGAAGAATCACGTGGTGGTCACACTCGCGATGATTTCCCAGGAATGAATAGCACCTGGCGTCAGGTCAATCACATCTCATCTTTCGATGGCAACCAAGTCAATATCAAGGCGCAGGCCCTCCCAGTAATTCCGAAAGAGCTCTTTGACCTCTTTGATGTTCACGAACTCGAGAAGTACATGACACCGGCAGAAATTGCGAAAGGCGGAACCAACTAATGGCGCGCAAACTTAATCTTCGCATCTGGCGAGGAGATGCAACAGACGGTGGTCTTAAAGATGTTCAGGTAGATGTCAACGAGGGCGAAGTTGTTCTCGATGTTATTCACCGCGTTCAAGCAACACAGATGGGCGACTTAGCTGTTCGTTGGAACTGTAAGGCTGGCAAGTGTGGATCTTGTTCTATGGAGATCAACGGAAAGCCACGTCTTGCTTGCATGACTCAGGTTGCATCCTTTGATGAGAATGAAACCATTACTGTGACGCCACTTCGAGCATTCCCAATCATTAAAGATCTCGTTACAGACGTCTCATTTAACTATAAGAAGTCGATGGAGATTCCTGCATACGAACATCCAAAAGATCTAGCTCCAGGGCAAGCTCGCATGGAACAGGTTGACGTTGAGCGAAGCCAAGAGTTCCGTAAGTGCATTGAGTGCTTCCTATGTCAGGATGTATGTCACGTAGTCCGCGATCATGAAGAGAACAAGAAGTCATTTGCTGGCCCACGATTCTTTATTCGCATCGCAGAGCTTGATATGCACCCACTTGATATGTTGAAGAACCGTAAGCGCACGGCACAAGAAGAGCATGGTCTCGGAATGTGTAACATCACAAAGTGCTGTACTGAAGTGTGCCCAGAGCACATCAAGATCACCGACAACGCAATCATTCCAATGAAGGAGCGCGTTGTTGATATTAAATACGATCCAGCTCGCATGTTCTCAGGACTGTTAAAGCGAGAAAAGCGCAACTAATGTTGCTCATCCGCTGGGCAGTGCTTGCATTCTCAATGTGGATTGCAACGCTGATAGTTCCTGGCATCACCGTCGATGGTGGCCTAACTACCTATCTCTGGGTCGCTCTGCTCTTGGGTCTCATTAATAGCGTCTTCGGCTCCATCATTAAAGTCTTAACTTTTCCAGTCTCCATCGTTACCTTCGGCCTCTTCCTCTTTGTGGTTAATGCGGCGATGCTGTCGCTGACCGCGCGATGGAGTGAGAAGTTAGAAGTCACAGGATTCTGGTCCGCACTTCTTGCCTCCCTCATCATCAGCGTGATCACCACACTCTTTAAATCAACTAAGAAGTTGGTGTAACTCTTGAGGGCCGTCTGGCTTGTCTCCCTCGGAGGCATCCTCGGTTCCCTCACTCGCTGGTTTCTCTCACTCTTAATTCCTTCAAGCGGGCTCGGAACTCTAGCTGCCAACTTACTTGGAGTTACTCTGGCTATGGTTTTTATGGTTTTCATGGAGCGACGGGGCATCACTGAATTGCGTTATTTCCTCTTGCCAGGTTTCTGCGGTGGACTCTCGACATTCTCTGCCGTGACATATGAGGCTGTAGCACCTGAAGAAGCTGGCCTCACCTACTTACTCGTAAATATCGTTGCATCACTAGTGGTTGCTCACTTATCACTCAAGGCCGCACGTAGATTTGTGAAGGTGCGAGCATGAATACGCTGATGGTGATTCTTGGTGCGGCAATCGGCGCCCCTGCTCGCTTCTTAGTAGATCAATACTTTAGGAAGTTCACCGATAAACCAGTGGGAACTTTCACAGTCAATATTCTGGGATCATTCTTAATCGGTGCAACTTTTGCTACAACCGAGCGCTGGCATGATTTTCTAGCAATCGGCTTCGCTGGCTCATTCACAACATGGTCGACATTCATTATCGATCTTTACCTTGGATATGAGTTAAAGAAGTACAAAGTGGTTGCAGCAAACCTCGTGGCTTCTATCGCCTTTGGTTTACTTGCCGCTTACGCGGGCTATCAGCTAGCGTCCTAAGACGGCCTTCATCCACTTTTCAATTTCATCTGGGTGGCGTGGAATATCCTCAGAGATATTGCGGCAACCATCTGCAGTGACAACAACATCATCTTCAATGCGAATTCCGATACCGCGATATTCAGGTGCGAAGAGTTCATCATCAGGTTGGATATAGAGTCCTGGCTCAACTGTGAGAACCATGCCTTCACGTAGAGGTGCATCGAGATACTGATCCTTACGAGCTTGTGCACAGTCGTGAACATCGAGTCCTAAGTGATGGCTCACACCGTGAAGAGTCCAACGGCGATGTAGACCAACTTCTGGCTTCAGTGATTCCTCTGCTGAAACGGTAAGCACTCCCATATCTGCCAAGCCCTTTGCCAATACTGCTTGGCAGGCTTTATTAATTTCGGAGAAAAGTACTCCAGGCTTAATTGCTGCAAAGCCTGCAAGTTGTGACTCATAGACCAACATATAGAGCGCGCGCTGAGCAGGAGTGAACTTGCCATCGACGGGCAGTGTGCGGGTGATATCTGCTGTGTAGAAGGATTCCACTTCAACACCAGCATCAATAAGTACTAACTCTCCGCGACGAACATCTCCGTCATTGCGAATCCAGTGCAGCACACATGCATGTGAACCTGCACCCACGATGGTGTTATATCCCAAATCATTACCAAGAATTCGAGCACGACCATAGAAGGCAGCATCGAGAACGCGTTCACCACGAGGTGTTTCAACTGCCGCAGGCATCGCATGGATGACATCGTTGAAGCCGAGCGCTGTTGCATCAACTGCTGCCTGCATCTCACGGATTTCATATTCATCTTTGCACAGACGCTGCTCTGAGACGAAAGTTGCAAATTCTTCTTCACGATCATGCTTCTTCACCTTAGGGTCCACTGCGGGATCAACGCTGCGTAGCGTGAGAGTCTCTTTGCCATCACTCAATAAAGCTTCAAGATCATTTAATTGAAGAGTATCTATTTGATAGCGCGACTTTGCTTCATCAAGTGTGAAGCGACGCCCAACCCAGAGTTCTCCATACTTTGCATCGCGATAGAAAGCATCAGTATCGCGCGTTGAGCGAGGGTGCATGTAGAGGTAAGTAATATGTGAATCACCTGATGGTTCTAGGACAAGAACAGCATCTGCAGTTGCATCAGCTCCTTGCACACCGCTGTAATACACAAATGCACTATGTGGACGGTAGTTGTAATCAGTGTCATTGGCACGAACCTTGTATCCGCCAGCAGGGAGAACGAGACGAATTCCCTTATAGGCAGCTGATAACACTTGGCGACGTGAATATGCGTAGGTCACAACTTCGAGTGGCGCGATATCTGTTAGCTCAGATGGCGTCCAGCCGGATTTCATAAAGTTAGCGAAGAGCTCAGAAGGCACCTGGTCGTGAACGCGCTTTGGCTTATCTGTCGTAACGTCTGCATTCTCGTTATTCATATTTGAATCCTACGCTCTTTAATCTCACATTTATAGGGTGAGCAAAGACAAATAACCCTTGATAACCTTGCTAAATGCCCTCAATTTTTGAGACAGATGCAGCCTTAGACAAGCTAGCAGCCACTGCAATCACGCGAACTCAAGCGTTGATGAAAGAGTCAGATAAGTTGCGCGATCGTCGCGAGAAAGCCAACCGTAAGCGAGTTGCACGATTATTTAAAGATCCTGAGGCAATTGAAGCGACCATCACTCTGACCGATGAAGTGATGCGCATTTCATCCGTGAAATCTTCCTCACGTATTTTCCGTCGGGCTGCAAAGAAGGCAAGCATCACCGGCTTTGGTCCACTCAACGGTATTGGCCTACATGCAATTGGAGTTCTTTCACATGTAGTGCCAACACCAGTAGTCGCAGCAGTGCACCAGAGAGTGCGCGCTCTTTCAAAAGATTTAATTCTTGCATCTGAAGTTGAGAAACTTTCAAAGCACATGGGTAAGCGCAGTGATAAAGGTATTGCCCTGAACATCAACGTTTTAGGTGAAGCTGTCCTTGGTGATCATGAAGCAGAGCTTCGCTTCCAATCGATTCTGGAGATGATGCGCCGCCCAGAAGTAAATTACATTTCAGTTAAACTCTCATCCATTGTTGCTCAACTCATCATCATCGATGTCGAAGGTTCAATTACTCGAGTTTCAGAAAAGATGCGCATTCTCTATCGCGAAGCACAACAGCATGGAGTATTTGTAAACCTGGATATGGAGGAGTATCGCGATCTTCCAATGACAGTTGCAGCATTCATGCGCGTACTGGATGAAGCAGAGTTTGAATCCATGAAGGCCGGAATTGTTCTGCAGGCATATTTGCCTGAAGCACATCAATTCTTTGGCGATCTCGTGCAATGGTCGCAGAAGCGTTATGCACGCAGCGGTGGATCCATCAAGGTGCGCTTAGTAAAAGGTGCAAACCTTGCAATGGAGCGTGCTGAAGCAGAACTTCATGGATGGAGCCCTGCGCCTTATCGAACAAAGTCAGATGTTGATGCTTCTTACGTGCGCCTAATCGATGCTGCCCTTCGCCCTGAACATTCAAAGGCTGTGCGCATCGGCATTGCATCCCACAACCTATTTCACATGACATGGGCGATTGAAGTCGCAAAGTCTCGCGGTGTCCTAGATCAAATAGATATTGAAATGCTTGAAGGTATGGCAAATGCTGAAGCACTTGCTGTGACTCGTGCAGGTCAGCCCGTTCTTCTCTATGCGCCGGTGACTCGTAAAGATGATTTTGCCGCAGCTGTCGCCTATCTTGTTCGTCGCCTCGATGAGAACACATCGGATGAGAACTATTTGAAGGCTGCATTTGAAATCTCGAAGAACCCAAAGAAGTTTAAGGAACAAGAAGAGCGTTTCCTCAAGTCGATTTCAGAGCGTCACACAATTACTACTGAGTCCCTTCGCCATGTGGAGCATCTGACAAATACTTCAACAACCTTTGAGAATGAACGCAATGCTGATCCGACTGAACCTAACTTCATCAACGCCGTCTCCAAGGCAATGAAGAAGGTTCGTGCGATTAAAGATCAAGAGATTCCATTAGTAATCAATGGGAAAGAAGTATTTACCAAGGAGCAAGAAGAGGGAACTGATCCTTCCGATAATGGCAAAGTTTGGTATCACTATTCAGTTGGTTCGACTAAAGATGTTGATACAGCGATTGCCACAGCCAAAAAAGCACAAGAGAAGTGGAGTGCACTCTCAATACAGGAGCGCACAGATATTCTCTTTCAGGCAGCTGATGTGATGGCAAAGGCAACAACAGAGACAATTGCTGTGATGTCGCGCGATGCAGGAAAGACAGTAGCCGAGGCAGATCCTGAAGTTGCAGAGGCAATCGACTTCGCGCGCTTCTATGCAACTACTGCGCAGAACTTTGGTGAGTCAACTCCTCTTGGAACCATTCTTGTTATTCCACCGTGGAACTTCCCTTATGCAATTCCAATGGGCGGAGTGTGTGCTGCCCTTGCTGCAGGAAATACCGTCATTCTCAAACCTGCACCAGAGACTGTTGCCACAGCATGGGAGATCGTTAGCCATCTGTGGGCTGGCGGAGTGCCACAAGATGTTCTGCAGTTCTTGCCGATGCGCGATGATGAAAATGGAAAGTATCTCGTTACTAATTCAGGAATTGATGGCGTAATCCTTACCGGATCCTTTGATACCGCATCACTCTTTACTTCTTGGCGCCCTGAAATCAATTTGATGGCTGAGACCAGCGGAAAGAATGCAGTCCTTATCTCAGCGTGTGCTGATATCGATGCAGCAGTCAAAGATTTAGTGCAATCAGCTTTTGGGCACGCAGGACAGAAGTGCTCTGCAGCATCGATTGCAATCGTTGATACCCATATCTATAACGACCCAGCATTCGTTCGTCAGCTCAAAGATGCTGTGGAATCTCTGCATGTGGGAGCAGGATGGGATTTCTCAACAACGGTAGGCCCCATCATTCGCCCATCAGAGGCAGCACTCACCCGCGCATTCACAGAACTTGAGCATGGTGAAACATGGCTTGTTGAACCTAAGCAATTAGATGATGCAGGACTCATGTGGCGCCCAGGTGTGAAGCTTGGAGTGAAAGCAAAGTCTTGGTCACATCGCAATGAGTGGTTTGGTCCAGTACTTGCTGTGATTGAAGCGCCAGATTTTGATACAGCAATTACTTGGCAGAATGAAACAGATTTTGGGTTAACAGCTGGAATTCAATCTCTTGATGAGAAAGAGTGCGAAGAGTGGATCAATCGCATTGAGGCTGGAAACCTTTATGTGAACCGCGGAATTACTGGGGCGATTGTTAATCGCCAACCATTTGGTGGATGGAAGCGCTCTGCTGTTGGACCTAACGCTAAAGCTGGCGGACTTAACTACGTCAACACACTTCGCAACTGGCTGCAAGTGACGAATGTAGAGGCTGCAATCTTTGGTGTGAACACATGGTGGGCAAAAGTTGGTTCACAAGCAATCGATCGAAGTGGTCTAATTGTTGAGAAGAACTTCCAGCGTTATCGTCATTACTTAGCGCCAATTGTTGTTGTAGTCGATGAATCAACGACACAAGATGAAAAGTCACTGATTCATTACATCTCTGAAAAAACTGGGGCAAAGGTTATTTTCACAACTGACTTAAGGGATGTGAAAGAGAAATATGCTCGCATTCGCTGGCTTGCTTCAAGTAAGCCACCCATTTATGAGGAGATGCTCAAAGGCATTTCGGTAGATCATCGCCCTATTGCGCAACGTGGAGATATCGAAACTCCTCGATGGTTGCTCGAGCAATCAGTTGCAATCACCTATCACCGTTATGGCAATCCCAACGGTGGGCCTAAGCCAGCATGTTCAGGGCTTACCTAAGCCAATTACTAGTTAACCGTGAAAGCTATCTTCTTAGATTGAGTTGTAGACAATTTAGGTTTGAGAATTGTAAAGCGCGCAGAAAAAGTGTATTTCCCCTTTGAGAATGCAGGTGCGGTGACCTTGTCGCCGTATTCATTGACATAGCTCTTAGCTTTCCCACAGAAGATCATTTCCTTATCACCCACCCAGGCATCTTTACCTTGTCCATTCTTCCCGTTTCCAGGTTGAACATAAATTGACTGTGCCTCGTTATTTTCGGCTGAATAAAGTCCAAACATGACATAGGCATTTGGGAAGTTGTAAGAATTATCTATTGTGTACTTGATGTAGACCTCTTCACATCCATTGGGATTGAGAGTGACAGAGTTAGCAAGTGAATATGTAACAACAGTTTTCTTATTCACAACGATCTTATCTGTCACAGTTGCAGCGTGAGAAGGCGCTACTCCGGATGCGATGAGAATGGCACTTAAGGTCAGAATTCTTAGCTTCATACCAGAAGCCTAAGTTGGTGAAAAAAACATGTCAAAAGATAAAGAGCGTCTTAAGTGAATATAAAGTGAACACTTGAGATATTACATTTTCATTTCCTACACTATATTTTCAGGGTGAAGTTAATTTCCACCCTACTGACCATATGGATTCTGACATTTGCAACCAGTAGTCCTGCCATTGCTCACACCGATGGTGCAAGTGCGATTCATGAGATTTCAAAGGTTGATGCCCCCACTGCCACACTTGAAATTACCAAAGATCCAACGGGTGGGTTTAATGTTCGCGTTCTCACAGCAGGCTTTACATGGCGTCCCGAGATGGCTTCGATGCGTCATGTCAATGGTGAAGGGCATGCTCATGTGTACTTAGATGGACGAAAGATAATGCGTATTTACAATCAATGGTTTCACCTGAATACCTTCCAATTCGCTGATAAATCTGGTGAGCAGTTGGTGAGCATTGAATTAGTTGGGAATGATCATGCGCCCTACACAATTGAAGGATTGCCAGTTGGTGGAGAACAGCTGATTGATGTACCCGGTGATGAGATTCGCCCCCAAGACCCAACGTCCTGGAAGCCACTTTCCATCGCAGCCTTACTAGTTTCATCTCTACTCTTTAGCCTCGTTGCCCTGAGAATCTTCACGCGGAAGCGGTCTCAGGCCTGAAGTGATTACCCATTCCTTCACGCGCTAGACTTGCCTCACCACTTGGAGACGTCGCATAGCCCGGTCGAGTGCGCCTCACTGCTAACGAGGTAAGGTGTAAAAGCCTTCAGGAGTTCAAATCTCCTCGTCTCCGCCAGTATTTCTTTAGCAAAGGATTCGTGTGCCTCAATACAAAGTAGCAATCGTCGGTGCAGGACCTGCCGGCTACTTTGCAGCCCTTGCTCTGCAGAATCTTCAAACAGAAGAACTCCAATTCGCAATTGACATGATTGAGCGTCTTCCAACCCCTTGGGGCTTGGTTCGTAGCGGTGTTGCACCTGATCACCCAAAGATTAAGACAGTTGCCAAGGTATTTGAAAAAGTTGCTAATGAACCAAACTTCAGATTATTTGCAAACGTTGAGCTTGGTAGCGATCTCACCATCGAACAGCTTAAAGAGAAGTACGACGCTGTTGTAATTGCAACAGGTACAGCACTCGGCAAGAAACTCGGAATTCCTGGCGAAGATCTTCCGGGATCAATGTCTGCAGCGACTTTCGTGCCTTGGTATAACTCGCACCCTGATTTCAAAGATGAATCAATTGATTTGAGTACCAATACGGCAGTCGTTATTGGCGCTGGAAATGTAGCGATGGATGTTGCTCGCATGTTGGCACTTGAGCCAAGTGAGCTAGATCCAACTGATACGGCAGATCATGCAATTGATACTTTTAAAGAGAGCAAAGTGCGCACAGTAATCATCAGCGCCCGTCGTGGCCCTGAGCATGCAGCCTTTACCTCACCTGAACTTCGCGACCTTCCTAAGCTAGAACACACCAACGTAGTCATGGATAAGGCAGATATAGAAGCGGCCATTGCTCGCGCAGGAGATGCACCTGAGAAAGATGTGAAGAGCAATCTCGATGCAATGCTTTTGATTTCGGAAAAAGATGCCACCAACCACGAACGCACGATGAAGTTCCAGTTTTTGGCAACACCTAAGGAGATCAAGGGCAACGCTCGTGTTGAAGAAGTTGTCTTCCAGAAGACCGGAAGTGATGAAACCTTCAGTATTAAGTGTGGCTTAGTAATTACCGCCATTGGTTATGAGGCAGCATCTCTTGAAGGAATTCCTTACGAAAAGGGCAAGGTTGTTAATACCGATGGCCGAGTAAGTGAAAATGTCTATGTCGTTGGATGGGCAAAACGCGGACCTTCAGGGGTTATCGGCACCAATAAATCGGATGCAGCTGATGTGATGCAGTTGCTCCTTGAAGATCTTGGAACACCTAAAACTTCAGGTGATATCACCGATGTAATTACACATAACAGGGTTGTAACTCAGCAGCACTGGCAGGCAATCAACACTGCTGAAGTTGCTGCAGGTGAATCGGTTGGAAAGCCACGTCGCAAGTTTGTGGACCGCCAGGATCTGCTAAGCAGAGCGGGCTTGTAGGGAGTTTTCACCAGTAATTAAC
Organism: Candidatus Planktophila dulcis; assembly: GCF_002288225.1. Lineage (NCBI taxonomy): Bacteria > Bacillati > Actinomycetota > Actinomycetes > Candidatus Nanopelagicales > Candidatus Nanopelagicaceae > Candidatus Planktophila > Candidatus Planktophila dulcis. The sequence continues at coordinate 1,274,744 of NZ_CP016777.1, read as the reverse complement.
CTGCTCTTCACTTTCTATTCCAATTAAAAAATAAGGAGAAGAGTTAACTCCTCTCATGAAATCCTCAATTATGCTCAAATCAGCTTTTTCATTCTTTCTATCAACCGCGGTCATCGCGGCAACTGGGCTCGTTATAGCCCCAAGTGCACAGGCATCAACATATGCACTACCTAATGCGCCAACAAGTGTTACTTCATATCTTGGCTCTGGTGGAGTTGTTGTTCGATGGACACCAGGTGTGGATGTGGAACCAAAGATTTCTGGTTATGTAGTTTCAGCTGGTGCTGGCTCATGTCCAATCTTTGTCCCAGCGAAGGCTAATAACGTTGTGACAATGCCCGTTGTGATCGGTCAACCTGCAGGTACTCCTGTTGTTCAGGCAGTGAATGAGTATGGTTTTTCACAACCAAAAGCATCAACTAAGTCCTACACAGCAGCACAACTTGCAACTGTTGCCTCTCCTACGAACAAAGCAGTGCAGGTCCTACAGCTCAGTGATCTCCATGGAGCGATTGAGGTCGGCACATCATTCGGAGCAGCGCTATTGGCTAGCAACTGGGAAGCGGACCGCAAAGCAAACGTAGCAACCATTGCTCTCTCATCCGGTGACAACATTGGTGCCGCGCCACCTATCTCAACTGAATTTGAAGAAATTCCAACCATTGAAACTCTTAACTCAATCAAACTCGATGTTTCAATTCCAGGAAATCACGAGCATGACCGAAAGCTAGATCACCTCAATAAAATGATCGGTCTCTCAAATTTCCAGTGGGTTGTCTCAAACTATGACGCAGACTCACTTGCAGTTCTTAAATCAGGAACCAAGCAGATGAAGAACTTCTCGATAATCGAACGTGGTGGCGTGAAAGTCGGCGTTGTCGGCTCCAATACCCCAGAGACTATTGAACAGGTATTCCCAGGTAACTTGGATTACGTAAGTGCATCTGGTGCCAAGCAGACCATCACAATTAACCCAGGTGTTGCTGGGGTAAATAAGGCGATTACAGAGGCTAAGGCTGCTGGCGCTGAGATTGTTATTGCACTCCTTCACCAGGGTTGGCTACAGAACTCTGATGGAACTGCAAAGGGTCAACTCAATGAGTTAGCTGCACAGATCAAGGGAGCAACTGCAATCTACGGTGGCCATAGCCACCAGACTTTTGCAACACTGACTCCAGGAACAATTCGAACCAATCCAGTTGTCCTCGGCCAGACTCGCAATGCAGGCGTTGAGTACACACGTACCCAGATCTGTATCAAGCGCGGAAAAGTAGTTGGTCAATCAATCCAGCATGTATTGAAGGCTGCTGCACCAACTATCAACACAGGTGTCTTAAGCACAGTAACAACTCAAGATGCTGCAGCTGCTGCGATGGTGAAGACCTATAAGGACCAACTCACCGCCAAGCTAGATGTGAAGATCGGAACAGTTTCAGGTGTCTTCCCACGTGGTGGAACACCGGCAGTAGAACGCTCTGGAGAAACTCCAATGGGTAATTACATTGCAGATCTCATGCGCGCTAAATACAAGACAGATTTCGCAGTTCAAAATGGTGGTGGAATACGCGATACCTTCCCTGCAAAGACATACATTCCTGCAAATACTTCACTTGTGCGCACCGGGACAGGGGCGCTTGATGTGACGTTAGGAGATGCATTCACAGTCTTCCCATTTGGAAATCAGATTGCTACATCAGTAGTAACTGGTGAAAACCTGTGGAAGGCACTTGAAAATGGAGTCGGAGGAAACTACCCAGGTGATGGACGTTTCCCACAGATTTCAGGATTCAAGTTCAGCTTTGACTCAACAAAGCCGGCTGGTAGCCGAATTGTTGAAGTAACAAAGCTAGATGGAACTGCAATTCCTAAGGATGCAAAGCAATACACAATCACAACACTCGACTTCGTTATCTACGGTGGAGATGGCTATGTGAATGTGTTCTCACCAGCTCAAGCAAAGGTTCAGGGAGCACTCCTTGATCTCTTTGTAGATGCTCTTAAGGCAGATCTAGCCGCTGGAAAGGTAACCCAAGTTCCAGCAGCAGATGGTCGTATTAAGAAAGTCGCGTAAATTCTCGATTAGAGGGTAATCGGGATTAGAGGCGCCTAGGAAACTAGGCGCCTCTTACCTTTTGTAACAAACTAATCTGCGATAGAAAAAGAGATGCAGGACTTTAAAGCGGCTTGATAATTCCTAGTTGTTCACGGAAACCGAGTGAATCCCAGGCATCAAATCCATCAAGCACAACGCCATCTTTAATGGTGTCGATGGAAACACCATCAACGGCAATCTTTGCACCCGATGCCGCCTTACCTAAATACTCAGCACCGGTGTGTGTTCCAGTCAGATGCCAACGAGTTACAACGCGATCGCCTTCAGCGATGATTTCTCGAACATCAAAGTGAAGATCAGGAAATGCTGCATGCCACTTCTTCCACTGTTCGCGAAAAGATTCACGCCCCACACCAAACTTTGGGTCATTACCTGCTGCATCAAGTGCGATAAAGCGATCGATAGCTGATTCATCTTTCTGATTCCAGATTTGTTCAAAGAAATCAGCAGCTGCTTGGCGATTAGATTCGAGTGAACTCATGAGGCAACCACCTTAATTTCAGTACCCGTGTATTCGAGAATATGTGTCTTCTTTCCAACCGCGATCTCACCGACTGCATGCAGACCAAGGGTCTTTGCAGGCAGAGTGGATGCTGCAAATACGCAATCAACAATGTTGTTATTTACTTTGAGGAAGTTGATAAACGCCTGATCCATGGTGAGCGTACTTCCTGCCAAAGAATGATTTGAAGTCAATCGTGCTACTCCATCAATGACCACTACATCCAGGGATCCAATCGAGTAACTACCGTCAGCACCACCTGCCGCCGACATCGAATCTGTAATCAAAATAGTGCGTTGATCACCGGATGCGAGAACTTCTTTGAGGATTTCATTAGAGACGTGAACTCCATCAATAATCATTTCAAGTGGAATTCGCTTCTCGGCAAGTGATGCTTCAGCGATAGTTGTTGCACCCGCTGATGGCTTAGGCATCCCATTGCTGAAGTGGGTAACGAGCTTAGCCCCTGCTGCAAAGGCAGCGTTAGTAGTTGCTGCATCTGCTTGTGAATGGCCAAGGGCCACAGTAATTCCACGGGAAGTTAAGTATTCAACTGCTTCAATGCCGCTATCGAGTTCTGGAGCAAGAGTGATCATCGTGATTGCACCTTGCCCTGCATCAAGCAGAGCGGATAGTTCATCGATATCAGGTGAGCGCAACAGGGATGGCTCGTGTGCTCCGCAGCGTGCATGAGATAGGTAAGGACCTTCTAAGTGAATGCCTTCAAAGACACCAGCGTTAACCATCGGAACTAATCGCAGAATCTGTTCTTCAAGAACACCAATGGGTTCTGTGACAAGGGATGCAATATGAGTTGTTGTGCCATGGGAAAGGTGGGTATTGCGCGCTGCTGCAACATTTTCAGGTGAGAGATCTGAGAAGTAGAAGCCAGCGCCACCATGTGAGTGGATATCAACGAAGCCCGGAATCAAAGTGCCAGAGTGGCTTGAATCAGGAGTTTCTGCGCAGTTCAGAGTGATTGCAGTGATGACTCCATCGGCACCCTTAATGCAGACCTTCTCTTGCAGCTTTCCATCAACAACGGCAGATGATCCGTGGATATGCATTACTTGCCTGCCTTCACACGATCAAATGCCAACATCGCACAACCAATAGTTCCGGCCTTTGCGCCGTAATGTGCAATTTCAAGTCGGGGTTTGCGCTGGAAGGTCAGAGATGAATCTAAGTAATCTCTAATAGGCTTAAGGAATGTCTCTCCTGCATTAGATAGTCCGCCACCAAAGACAATTACTTCTGGTGCAAGAATGGTGATGAGTAATTCACATGCACGCGCCATGGCAGCCGTTGCATCGTTCCAAACATTTATTGCAACAGCATCGCCTGCAACAACAAGTTTGTAAATTTCCTCAGTGGTAGTTCCGCTCTTTCCGGATTGCGCTTCATAGGCTTTACTGATTGCGAGAGTCGATGCTGCAGGTTCTAAACATCCACTCTTGCCACAGACGCATGGATATTTGCCATTGACATTCACATGGCCGATCTCGCCTGCAAATCCTTCTGCAGATCGAATCTCGCCATCGATGATCAGCGCTGCAGCAATACCGGTTCCAACGGGAATAAAGATTGCATTGCGAGCACCTTTTGCTGCGCCACTGCGCATCTCAGCAACAGCTGCTGTGCGCACATCATGGCCGAATGCAACTGGAATCTTGATGGCATCTTCTAAGAGATTACGAATAGGAAGGTTCTTCCACTGCAGATTGCCTGACCAACGAGATGTTCCTGCTGGCTCATCGAGTGCGCCTGGTACTGCTAATCCGACAGCATCAACAGGATGTTGTGTGGAAAATTGTGCGACGATGGCAGCGATTGCTTTCACGGTTTCGACGCCGGTTGTATCGGCCTTTGGAGTAGGCGCAGTGGTAGTTGCGATAACGTTGAAATCAGAGTCGACCAGAGCGCTCTTGATCTCGGTTCCGCCTACATCTACTGCGACTACATAGCTCACAGAGATGAGTGTAATTACTTATCGAGAATGATGGAGCGTGCTAGACCGCGTGGATTATCAGCATCTACTCCACGCTTCTTAGCGATAGCGATTGCTACACGCTGAGCACGGATCAGATGGGCCATTGGGTCGAGAGTGCTTGATTCAAAGAGAGCGCCCGTTGATTTGATATCGCGGACTAAGTCAGCAGGGATATCGCCAAATGCCCAGACTGCGCGACCTGGCTGTGAGATAGAAAGAGGACCGTGGCGGTAATCAAGTGCCGGATATGCCTCAGCCCAGAACTGTGATGATTCGCGAGTCTTCAGCGCTGCCTCATGTGCAAGGCCGATTGTCCAACCACGTCCAAGGAAGCTGATCTGTTCTACTTCAACGAGATTTGAGATATCACTTGCAAGTGCTGCCTCAGCATCTTTGACAATAGAGTTGAGATCAAAGCCAAGGTGAGCGCGGAGCAGACCAAGGGCCGCTGTTGCCCAACGAGTTTGTAGTACTGATTGCTCATCTGCGAAATCCATAATGATGGTTTCAGTTGCACGATCTTCAACAGGGGAGTTATGAATCGCTGTAAGGACAACTGACGGTGTCTTGATTTTGCCAAGAAGTTCTACGATTTCAGATGTTGTCCCAGAGCGAGAGATGGAGACAACGCGGTCATATTTACGGTCATAGTTAAATTCAGATCCGGCGTATACATCGGTCTCGCCATGGCCGGCAGCTTCACGCAGTGAGGCATATGCCATCGACATAAACCAGGAGCTTCCGCAGCCCACGACGGCAACGCGCTCGCCCTTCTGGGGGAGCTTGCCAAAGACGCTAGGGGCGAAGTCAGCTACCTGGCGCCAGATCTGGGGCTGGGAGGCGATTTCGGCATCTGCGTGGAGGGCGGTTGTCATGGCGCAACCGTAGGCGTAGGGCGATGCTAAAGTCAAGAATTTTGCACATTTTTGTCGTTATGTGTTCGTTATCAAACAGTTACCTGCAAATCGTTGCTTTACCTCATCGAAGGTGGTCGACTACCTCCAACGAAGCCCCTTTACCGGGGCCTAAACCCGTCAGGAGTAATACGCATGAAGAAAGTGACTCGCCTCAGCGCACTCGTTGCAGCTACAGGTTTGATCGCAGCTTCTGTCCTTGGCACATCAGCTAAGGCAGCAGATCCAGTCGAACTAAAGATGGTCGCAGCAGATTACGCAAATATGCAGCCATACTGGGATGAACTCTCAGCAAGATTTACAAAGGCAAACCCAACAATCAAAGTTTCAGTCAACGTAGTTTCATGGGAAACAATCGATGACAAGGTAAAGACACTTGTTGCAACAGGTCAGACACCTGACATTGTTAACAAGGGCGACTACTCAGCAGCTGCTGCTGAAGGTCTTCTCTACCGTGCGGATGAAGTAGTCAGCAAGGCAACTCTTGATGACATCGTCCCAACATTCCTTAACAACTCTAAGTACAACGGCATTGCTTACGCTGTTCCAGACTTAGCATCAGCACGCGCACTCTTCTATAACAAGGACATCCTTAAGAAGGCTGGCGTAACAAAGCTTCCAACAACCTGGCCTGAACTTGAGAAGGTTCTCAAGCAGATCAAGGCTAAGGTTCCAGGCGTTTACCCATATGCACTTCCACTTGGACCAGAAGAAGCACAAGCTGAATTCGCAATCTGGGCTGGCGGTAACGGTGGCGTAATGTTTAAGAATGGCAAGTGGGTTCTTAACTCTAAGGAAAATATCCAGACAATGGAATTCCTTAAGAAGCTCACAGATCAGAAGTTGACACAGCCAAACCCAGCTAAGTGTGACCGCACGGCATGTGCACAGGCACTCTTTGCAGCAGGTAAGGCGGCATTCATCAACGGTTCAGTCTTCCTTGAAGGATGGCTTAAGGACAACGGTGGAGCTTCAATCAACATCGGTTCAGGTTCATTCGTTGCTGCTCCAGGAAAGAAGCCTGTAACACTTGGTGTTCAGGATTACTTCACTGCATACAAGGCAAATGGACATAAGGCTGAAATCACGAAGTGGATGGACTTCATCTTCGAGCCAACAAACTACGCAGCATTCCTTAAGGCTGCAGGCGGATTTATTCCTGCGACTAAGTCAGCAGGAGCAATCGCAGCCAAGGATGCAAAGCTCGCACCATTCATCAAGTTGCTTCCATCTGCAATCTTCTATCCAGGAGATCAGGCAGCATTCCCAGCAGTTAAGGGTGCTATCCAGCAGCAGATCGGAACAGCACTTGTAAATCCAAAGAAGACTATGGATGCACTCCAAGCAAAGGCGCTTGCAGCTTCTAAGTAGTCGCACGACCTGTCACTCTTGGTGACAAAGAAGTAAGGGTTGGGGGTTCGCGAATAATCGCGAACCCCCGCTCTACTTTATATTTCTGGCAACAATTAGAATGACCGCAATCACATCTAAGGAGATCAGGGCGAATGCCGAATATGCTCAAACGCAAGTCACGTCTCGGTGCCTTTCCGTGGATCTTCCCGGCGCTCTTTATGATCTTTGGATTTGTACTCTGGCCAGCATTTGAAATGATCCGCACATCTTTCCAAGATGTGAGCTCATCAGGAATTACCAAAGGTTGGGCAGGCCTTGAAAACTATCAAACACTCCTTGCCAACCCAGATCTACCTAACGTCCTTATCCGCACCTTTATTTGGGTAGTAGGAATTGTCTTCTTTACAATCATTATTTCTTTGCCGGTGGCCCAACTTCTCAATGCAAAGTATCCGGGGCGCAAAGTTGTTCGCTGGGCAGTGATTATTCCCTGGGCAGCATCAGTAGTTATGAGCTCAACAATTTGGAAGTGGATTCTCGACCCATATTACGGTGTGCTGAACAAGATTTTGATTGATCTACATTTATATAAGGAACCAGTAGATTTTCTTGCAAATCCAAAACAATCATTTGTCTGGTTGATGATTGTTGCAGTCTTTGTATCAATTCCCTTTACATCCTTTGTCATCCTTGCAGGACTTGCAACTATTCCAGATGACATTGTTGAATCATCCACTGTTGATGGTGCAACAGCCTGGAAGGGTTATCGATTCATCAAATTCCCATTGATTAAGCCTGCACTCTTAGTTGCCATGGCAATTAACTTGATTAATATCTTTAATGCCTTCCCAATCATCTGGGTTATCACTGCAGGTGGCCCTGGTTATGAGACTGATACGACCACAACCCTTGGATACAAGATCTCCTTCCGTGATCAAGATATTGGCCAATCTGCCTCAATGGCATCTCTTAACTTGATCATCATTCTGATCTTTATCGGCATCTTCCTAAAGGTCTCCAAGAGCCAGGAGCGGAACTCATGACAACAATCCTCCTTCCTAAGCGCCATAAGCGCTTTACCGGCAAGAAGGTCAGCTTGACCATCTCTGCATGGGTCTTGGGTTTCCTCTTCTTTGCACCTTACTTTCAGATGCTTCTTACAGCACTCAAACCTAAGGAAGAGATCACCTCAATTCCCCCTACATATTTTCCTAAGAAGTGGGCATTTGAGAACTTCATAAATGTGTGGAAAGAGATTCCTCTTGGAACCTTTATCAAGAGCTCATTTATCATTTCTATGTCAGCAACCCTCATCGTAATCTTTATTGCAGTTCCTGCTGCCTATTACGTTGCACGTAATAATTTCCGCGGCCGCAAGGTCTTCCTCTTCTTAGTTCTTGTCACACAAATGTTTGCACCTACTGCTTTGGTAATTGGAATCTTCCGCGAGATTGCAAAGTTAAATCTTGTAAACACTTATTTGGGACTGATTCTTGTCTATGCCGCATTTAACATGGCATTTTCTATCTGGATCCTCTCTAGCTTCTTTTCAAGCATCCCTCAGGAGATTGAAGAAGCTGCATGGATTGACGGATGCAGCCGCGTCTCAACACTCGTGCGCATCGTTCTTCCACTCTCTCTTCCTGGACTTGCGACGGCATTTATCTTCACATTTATCGCCGCATGGAATGAGTTCGTAATTGCTCTCACATTGACATCATCGCCCGAGCAAGAGCCACTGACGGTTGGCCTAACCGCCCTTATTGGTTTCTATCAAGTGCAGTGGCAGTACCTCTTTGCAGGCTCTTTGATTGCCATTGTTCCAGTCGTCATCCTCTTTGGTCTCATCGAGAAGTGGCTCGTTGGCGGACTTACTGCCGGTAGCGTGAAGTGAGTAGACAAGAACGACTTTCCAGAATCTTGGAGATAGTTGTCGAAAAAGGTAGCGTTGAAGTAGAAGATGTCGCACAAGAGTTAGAAGTTTCGGCTGCAACTATTCGCAGAGATTTTGATTCGCTAGCAAAGAAACAACTTCTTTCTCGCACACACGGTGGCGCTGTTGCAACCGGTGGATCACTCGGTATTCCACTGACCTATAAGGTTGCAAAAGAAGATGAGGTAAAGCAGCGGATAGCGCAGGCTGCGGCTGAGATGGTCTCTCGCTATGACATCATCGGCATCAACGGTGGAACAACGACAACAGCCGTTGCTCGCGCCATTGTTGCTCGTTCAGAGTTCGCACCTGGTGATCCATCTGATCTTCAACCAGCGCTCACTGTCGTTACAAACGCAGTGAATATTGCGGCTGAGCTGACTGTGCGACATCAAATCAAGATTGTTGTGACTGGTGGGGTTGCTCGCCCACAGTCATATGAGCTCACGGGACCATTTGCTGAAGAGGTATTGAAGGAAGTCAATATTGATATTGCATTCCTTGGCGTTGAAGCAATTGATTCAGTCATTGGCGCAGCAGCTCGACATGAAGATGAAGCCCGAGTCAATCGCCAGATTGCAGCACGTGCCCGCAAGATTGTCGTTGTCACAGATAGTTCCAAGTTTGCCAAGAGCGCATTTGCATCTATCCGCCCCATTAGTGAAATTGATGTCCTCATTACAGATGATGGAATAGACCCTAAGATAGTCAAAGATTTCCGCGCACTTGGCGTTGAAATCGTGATTGTCTAAGGAGCGCGATGTCACGGACAAATGCAGGCAAGCTAGTACTCGAAGCTAAGAGTGCTGGTTCTGCCGTTGGTGCATTTAACGTTATCTTGCTCGAGCATGCTGAAGCACTCGTAGCTGGGGCAGAGCAAGCAAAACTTCCTGTCATCTTGCAGATCAGCGAGAACTGCGTTAGCTATCACAAAGGGTTAAAGCCAATCTCTGTTGCAACAATTGCTATCGCAGAAGGTGCAACTGTTCCCGTATCTGTTCACCTTGATCACGCGGAGAGTGAAGATCTAGTTAAGCAAGCACTTGATCTCGGTTATGACTCAGTAATGTTCGATGGGTCAAAGCTTTCTTATGATGAGAACGTCGCAGCCAGTGCTCGCATGGCAGATCTCTGCAAGAGTTATGGCGCAACCCTTGAAGTTGAGATCGGTGAAGTCGGTGGCAAGGATGGCGTTCACGCCCCTGGAGTTCGAACTAATCCCTTAGAGGCAAAGGCCTTTGCAGAGGCTACTGGAGCGCACTTATTGGCTGTGGCTGTTGGCTCTTCTCATGCAATGACCACTCGCGATGCAACGCTTGATTTTGACTTGATTGCAGAGATCGCAAAGACTGTGGGAGTTCCTCTTGTCTTGCATGGATCATCTGGTGTCAGTGATCCTGATTTACAGAGGGCTGTGAAGTCTGGGATGAGCAAGATCAATATTGCAACTCACCTTAACAATGTCTTCACCCATGAAATTCGCCAAGCGCTCGGTGCCAATCCGAAGTTAGTAGATCCTCGCAAATACATCGCTCCAGGCCGCGACGCTGTTGCATCTGAAGTTGCTCGACTTCTAGCGCTATTGAAGTAGCGATGAATATTCGTTTAGCCTCTCTAGAAGATGAGCGAACTCTCTATGACATCTGCGTCATCACTGGGGATTCAGGTAAAGATGCAACGGGAATTTTTGACCAACCAGATCTATTGGGTGATATTTGGGTCGGTCCCTATCTGCACCTATCCGCAGATCATTGTTATGTAGTGCAAAATGATGATGGAGTCCCTCTGGGATATTGCATTGCAACTCTTGATACGAACTCATTTGAATCAGTTACTGACGCGGTGTGGTGGCCTGCCAAGCAAGCCTTCTATAGAAAGCCCGATCTCTCTCAGCAGGATTCATGGAGCAGAGATGAAAGAATTGCTCATCTGATTCATAATCCTTTGCGGTCACCATCTGAGTTCCTCGAAGAATTCCCCTCACATGCACACATCAACCTTGTTCCAGAGATGCAAGGAAAAGGGTGGGGAAAGAAGTTGATGCAGGCAATGGAGGATTCGTTGCGCAGCGCTGGTTCTCAAGGTGTTCACCTGATTTTAAGTGCAAAGAATCAGAACGCACTCGCCTTCTATAAGGCTGTTGGATACCAGATCATCTTTGAACGCCCCGGTGAAATCGGAGTTGCAAAGAAACTTTAGAAATCGTGCGCTACTTCTCCTGCCACAGCTGATTTCTCCAGTGCTTCCATCATGGATGCTGTGTCGAATCCTCGATCGTAGGGACCTATTCCCAAGTGGGCGATTTTGGCTCTCTTGAGAGGGTCCACATCGCGGATAGTTACATCGAGTTTTTCAAGAAGTGGCCTTCGTTCTGCGAAGTAGCTCTCAAAGTCTTGTCCTTCACCCCAACAGCGAAAAGCAAGTGCTGCAGCTCGCGGCCACGTCATGTATTCGGCATGCAAAGGGAATTGAATGTATTCACTCCATAGCTGGAATTGAACTCCTGTAACACCGGGAAGTGGAGTAAATGCCAAGACATCTTCGAGAGTGACAGGACCACCAATGGCAAGGGGCTCAGATTCAGATACTTCTTGTGAGTAATCTAAATATGTTGGAAAGACTGGACCTTGAATTACTTCACGTCCATGATCGAGTGCAATCTGTGCAATGGCAGAGCCACGCCATGACATCACTGTGGCTTGTGTTGCTTGCTCAGGATCAAATGCAAAAGCATCATCCCAGGTCACCATCTTCTTGCCCAAGCCTGAAATAATCTTTTCAATCTCCTTCATAAAGAACATGAAGAGTTCCTTCGTTGAGGCAAAATCCTTCTCTTTCATAAAGGCAACAACTTCAGGATCTTTCAACCAATTATCAATCAGTGATTCATCTCCGCCAACATGGATGTATTCGGATGGAAAGAGCTCTGCTACTTCTTCAAATACCTTTGTGAGAAATTCAAATGTTTCTGGAAATGGTCGAAGTAAGTAATCTGAAATTCCCCAACGCCCACTTACTTCTACTGCAGCTTTGTTTACTCCGAATTGAGGATAGGCGGCTAGTAGTGCACCTGTGTGTCCTGGGATATTTACTTCAGGAACTACCTGCATCCCAAGTGAGTGTGCATGGCTAACTATTTCGCGCACATCATTGTGTGTGAGATAGCCAGAATGTTCTTTGCCGTCATAGGTAGGTTCTAGAAGGCCGTGATTGTTCTGACTCTGCTTGCGAATCGAACCCACTTCATGAAGAAGCGGGAATACCTTGCTCTCAAGGCGCCAACCTTGATCATCAGTTAGGTGCAGGTGCAAGGTGTTGTAGTCGAAGATGGCTAGGGAGCTGATGGTCTTCTTGATGAAGGTGGCATCAAAGTAATGGCGAGATATATCGAGCATCGCCCCGCGCCAGCGCATCATGAGGCGATTATGTCGCCCTTGCCTTATCGGCGGTAGGCTTCAGTACGTGCGATTTATTAACAATCCGGTCTATGACCTCACCTACGACGATGTATTCATGGTTCCTAGCAATTCCGAACTCACCAGCCGCATGGAAGTTGATCTGACATCCAATGATGGCAGCGGGACAACAATCCCATTAGTAGTTGCAAATATGACCGCTATTGCAGGTCGTCGCATGGCTGAGACCATGGCTCGTCGCGGTGGAATGGTTGTTATCCCACAAGATATTCCGATTCCTGTTGTTGCCGACGTCATCGCATCCGTCAAAGCTCGCCACACATTCTTTGAAACACCCATCACTCTGACTCTCAAAGAGACTGTGGCTGATGCAGCATCGCTTATCCATAAGCGCTCACATGGTGCAATCGTCATTGTCGATGGCAAGAAGCCTGTTGGCATCGTGACTGAAGAAGATTTAGCTGGCGTTGATCGCTTTACTCAGCTGAGCCAAGTAATGACCCAAGAGCTCACAACAATGCCTGACACTCTTGATCCACGCCAAGCATTTGAATTCCTCAATGAACGTCTTCGCACTGTGGCCCCTGTGGTTTCAGCAAGCGGTGAACTCGTTGGAATTATCACCAAGGTGGGCGCACTTCGTGCGACTTTATATACACCTGCTGTTGATAAGAACAACAAGCTTCGAATTGCCGCGGCAGTTGGTATCAATGGTGATGTGGCCGATAAGGCAGCAAAACTCGTTGCAGCAGGAGCTGATGTGCTTGTTGTTGATACTGCGCACGGCCATCAGAAGAAGATGATTGAAGCGCTACAAGCTATTAAGAAGCTGAACCTGAATGTTCCTATCGTTGCTGGCAATGTTGTTACAGCAGATGGTGTTCGTGACCTTGTTGCAGCAGGTGCCACCATTATTAAGGTCGGTGTCGGGCCAGGTGCAATGTGTACAACACGTATGCAGACCGGTGTTGGCCGTCCACAATTTTCTGCAGTTCTTGAATGTGCAGCAGAGGCAAAGAAGTTAGGTGCACACGTCTGGGCAGATGGCGGAGTCCGTCATCCTCGCGATGTTGCACTAGCCCTTGCTGCGGGTGCATCACAGGTAATGATCGGATCTTGGTTTGCCGGAACATACGAATCACCTGGCGACTTGATGCGCGATAGTTCTGGCCGTGCCTATAAGGAATCTTTCGGTATGGCATCAAAGCGAGCAGTAAGTGCACGCACATCACAAGAAGATGCATTCGATCGTGCACGTAAATCACTCTTTGAAGAAGGAATCTCTTCATCACGAATGTTCCTTGATCCAAACCGCCCAGGAGTTGAAGATTTGATTGATGAAATCATTTCTGGATTACGTTCATCATGCACATACGCAGGTGCACATAACCTTGCAGAGTTTGCAGAGCGCGCAGTTGTTGGAATTCAATCCGCCTCTGGTTATGCAGAAGGTCGTCCACTAAATACTTCTTGGCGTGGTTAAGCATTGAAATAGGCTTAATTAGGGCAGTTTTTCAAGGTTAGAAAAAGCCTGTAGTATTCGCATTCGCAATACACAATTCAATAAGCGTGCGTAGCTCAACGGATAGAGCATCTGACTACGGATCAGAAGGTTAGGGGTTCGAATCCCTTCGCGCGCACAAGTTAAGCTCTCGGTGCCTTTCACACCGGGGGCTTTTCTTTTTGCCCAATCACGCTCACCAGAGGAAAAAAGCGGGCGTGCACCTGCCGGTAGCAGCCTGATTTCATCTAGCGGACTCCTGTTTTCTCAGGCAGAATCTCGGAATGAGAAGCGTGCGCGCCCTTGGTCTGTCTTTGACCTTAACCCTTCTACTAACAGGCTGCGGTGAAAGTTCCAAGTTGTACCCAGCCTCAAAGGCAGATGGAGTTTTCTTCTCGGTCCCAAAGAACTGGACTGGACTCAGCACTGCTGCACTCAATAAGTATGAAAAGAGTTCATCAGATGATGAAACCGATTCACGACAATCTCTAGTCAGATGGCAGGTCGCATACTCAACTGATCCGAAGGTAAAAGTCTCACAAGTATTTACCTTAAAGCCACCAACATCACCGCTTGTTTTTGTCAGAGTTCGAGACTTGACCGGTCCTGAAGCAAATGATTTTTCCTACAACTCTCTTCGCGATGTCATTACCCCCATCACGCAATTAGCTGAGGGAGTTGATTTGGGAGTTCCTGATTTTAAGATTCTTGAAGATGGGGAAGTAGTGGAAAAAGGTGCCCGTGGCATTCAAACCATCTATAGCTTCTCCATCGATGGAGTAGAACAGACACTAAACCAGACCTCATTAATGTCTAATGATCGTTCGACTCTATATATCTTCATGGTTCGATGCGCGACTACTTGCTACACAAAGAATAAGAAAGTCATTGAAGAGATCGTGAAGTCATACACAGTACAGGGAGCAAAATGAGTCAGATTGAAAAAGTAACGAGTCGTCCACGCGATACTGACAGAAAGACTCGCATCCATCTCTCATTTTACGACCGCATTAAATTCTTACTCCTCTTTGGTATCACCTTCCTAGTTCTAACTTGGTCAAGCCTTGCGGAAAACCCCATTCTTAGCGTTGAAGATGCGCTGAGAGAGACTGCGCGCTCTAAATCTTGGCTCCTAGTTCTCGCTGTCATTGAAGTCATTCGCCAGATTCACTTCCTTATCGCCGAGCTTCTTGCGCCCTATCACGGCATTTGGACAAAGTATTTTGCATTTATCGATCGTCAAGTTCATAGACTCAGTGACTGGACTCGTTTTCGCCTCTCGCGCGTTCTCAAATGGTCACTTGTTATCTTCCTTCTTGCCGTCATCCTCGGTGCTATTTATGACGAACCACCAATCAAAGCGCTCTTCTTAGCCCCTAAAGCATTCATCACCGCACTTCCATTTCTAGGACAACTTCTCTTTGCTGTCTTCTTTGTCATCATTCAATTCGGTGCAATCTTCTGGTTCCTAAGCCGCGGTGGTGTTGATACTTACTTCCCTGATGACATCAGAACTCGATTTAGCGATGTCTGGGGACAAGATCATGTTCTCAACCGCATCCGTGAAAATCTTCTCTTCCTTGAAACACCGGAGGAGATTGAAAAGCATGGTGGATATGTCCCAGGCGGAATTCTCTTGTGGGGCCCTCCTGGAACAGGTAAGACGCTGATGGCTGAATCAATGGCGGGAGAAACAGGTAAACCATTCGTATTCGTAGATCCAGGTGCCTTTACCAATATGTTCTTTGGTGTTGGCGTGCTCAAGGTTAAGAGCCTCTTTCGCAAACTTCGTAAGTTAGCTCTTCGCTACGGTGGAGTTGTTGTCTTCTTCGATGAGGCAGATTCACTAGGCAATCGTGGAATTGTCTCGGCCGGTGGCCCACAGAGAAATTCCACTATGGATGCAACCTCAATATTTAAGAGCAATTGCCACGGAGGCACGTATCTCTCCGAATCTGCAACCTCTGCGATTGCACGTGAGAAGTTTGTTATGGGTGGAGCTGCAGGTGGTGGAGGCGGTGGAATGGGAACGCTGCAAGCGCTCTTGACCGAACTTTCTGGCCTTAAGAAGCCACGTGGTTTCTTTAACAGAGTGGTGCGCAGAACACTTGGCATGCGCCCAAAGAATCCACCGAAGTATCGAATCCTTGTTGTAATGGCAACCAATATGCCTGAAGCACTTGATGAAGCGCTCTTACGTCCTGGACGTATTGATCGTATGTATCGCGTTGGATATCCAAGTAAAGCTGGACGCGTGCGCACATATGAGGGATATCTTTCAAAGGTTTCACACTCACTGACGGCGGATGAGATCGACAAGAT
This sequence comes from Candidatus Planktophila dulcis, assembly GCF_002288225.1. Classification (NCBI taxonomy): domain Bacteria; kingdom Bacillati; phylum Actinomycetota; class Actinomycetes; order Candidatus Nanopelagicales; family Candidatus Nanopelagicaceae; genus Candidatus Planktophila; species Candidatus Planktophila dulcis. Next base: position 1,258,700 of record NZ_CP016777.1, on the reverse strand, counting down.
TGCAACGATTACTCCTTATGCAACTGGTGCGACGATTAAAGACACAATCAACGAAGCGTTGATTATGGCTATTCGTAATGGCCGAACATCTATTGAATGGTCAGACATTGTTAAGGCCAAGCAACAGAAAGAGCTTGGCCCATCGGAAGATGTTGAATACATCGAGCGCGAGCGACATGCAATTGCTGTTCATGAAGCATGTCACGCTGTCATGGCCCATCGCACGCGCCAACATATGTCTATTGATTTAGCAACGATTGAAAAGGGTTCTGATTACTTAGGAATGGTGGCAAGTATTCCGCCCGATGATCAGTTCACTCGCTGGAAGAGTGAATATAAGTCAGATATTTTGGTTTCACTCGCATCATTGGCCGGTGAGCGAATGTTCTTTGATGGAGATAACTCATCCGGTGTTTCAGGAGACCTCGAGAGTGCGACCACTATTGCATCCTTGATGGAAGGACATTGGGGAATGGGCTCAACCATTTCATCACACGTGAGTAACCGTCGCTTTGAGATGGGTTCTCCTGGTGGTGGAAAAGGAAAAGAAGACACTGAGAAGCAGATGAGAATGGCTTTGAGCGATCGCATCGAAGAGAACTTAAGTTCATTGTTGACTCAAGCTGAAGAGATATTGCTTGAAAATCGCAATCAAGTATTGGCGCTAGCGCATGCTCTCGAGACATATAAAACAATGTCGGGAGAAGATGTGGCAGCAGTCATCGAAGGGGTGAAGGGCTCAATGGTTGATGGCCGTCCATACCTCGATGCCAATTTCTTGGGTGAGATTGAGAAATATCACAGCGCATCAGTTGTCGCTCATCGCGAACATAGAATTCCTGACGTGCATTTACCAGTCATTGGATAAGCAGGTATCGTTATCCAGTGAGCAAAATCTTCCTCTTTGTGGCTATTGATGTGCGCCCAGGAAAATATGAAGAGTTTGTTGAAGGTCTTACCAAGCACATCTCTGTGATTCGCACCGAATCTGGGTGTGAATTCATCGATATTTATCGCGATACTCAAAAAGAGAACGTTGTAAATGTCTGGGAAATCTGGAGTGATCGCCCATCATGGGATTCGCATATGGTTAATCAGAACAGTAAGGAATGGCAGAGCGTGGCTAAAGATCTAGTTTTTGGTGAAATGATTACCGTTATGGATCCACTCTCATGAGCCAATTCACTCTCTCCATCGACTGCGGTGGTCTCTTTATTAAGAGCTGTGTTCTTGATGAATCGGGAACTATGCACGCAGCTCCAACGCGTGTGCAGACCCCATACCCACTTTCACCTGAACGCTTCCTCGACACCGTTGAGTCAATCGCAAAGTCTCTTCCTAAGGCAGCGCGCGTCACTGTTGGTCTGCCAGGGATGATTCGTAATGGTGTTGTAGTTGCAACCCCTCACTACATCAATGATGCCGGTCCGCATACACGTATGAACCAAGAACTAAAGGATCAGTGGTGGGGCTTTGATGCAGAAGCCGCAGTTGCTGAACGTTTGGGCATGCCAGCTAAAGTTTTAAATGATGCAGAAGTACATGGTGCAGGCGTAGTTACTGGTTCAGGACTTGAAATCGTTCTGACTCTTGGAACTGGTCTTGGTTTCTCAGTCTTCCACGGCGGAAAGCTTTCTCCGCACTTTGAACTTTCACATGCAACAACCCGCCGCAATACAACATATGACACCTGGATTGGCGATCGCGAACGCCACCGAATGGGAAATACATTCTGGTCACGCCGCGTGCGCTTGATGGTCTCTGAACTTCGCCCAGTATTCCTCTGGGATCGCCTCTATATCGGTGGCGGTAATTCACACAGCATTCAACAACGTGACCTTAATTTGATGGGCGATGACGTTGTGATTGTTCCGAACTCTGCTGGAGTTGCTGGCGGAGTGCGTGCCTGGCAGCTTTAATCAGTTATATAGATTGTGCCATCTGCTTCACGCACTGGTACACGCTCAAGTGGATATGAGGCAGGTCCCCGCAGTAGCGCACCATTCTTAGGATCAAAGAGCGCGCTATGGCAAGGACAGAGCAGACCTTCACTCTCTTGTTTCACAGTGCACCCATTATGTGTGCAGGTGGCATTCATCCCAATGAGTCCATCTGAGCCTCGAGCGATGAAATAGGTAGTGCTATACCCATAACGATTCTTAGCGGTAAATGACTTTGTTGAATTTGCTGGAACTTCTGAAGATTTGGCAATAGGAATATCAATCTTATTAACAACAGCTGCGGCCGATTGAGTTGGTGTCGCAGAAGGTGCTGGGGATGCTGTGGCTGATGCAGATGGAGAAGGTTTTGTAACAGGAATAACCTTCCCAGAATCCCAAGCCAGGACAGTCTTACCTTTGCTCTTTGCCTTGATGCAGGTATAGAGCTTGCCCTTGTAGGTAGTGGTTTGCCCAAGAACTCGGCACTTTATTGGTGGTGTTGTCGCAGCCAGCGCTGGAAAGGCGATTGTGGCTAGGGCGGATATGAATCCGAAACCCAGGATTCTTCGCGAAATTGCATTCACTTTCATATCGTAAATGAGAAAGGTGAACGGGTAGTGAATTTGCTGAGAAAAGGTTGAGGTAAGTCTTTGCTTCAATTTCACCCTGCATTTTCTCTTCAGATTTCCGGGCAAGCCAAACTTTCGCCACATGGTCGAGCCGAACCCGGCTCAATTCGGACTCAAGGGAAATGGATCAATATGAAGCTTCGCTACAAAGTAGCTGCGGTGCTCTCGATAGCAACATTGCTTGCGGGAACAGCTGTAGCAAACTCAGTGCTTACAAAGCCTGAATACATCACTTCTTCAACAGATGCAGCAGAGATTAAGCCACTTGCTTACGCAGGAGATACATTCTCTGGCTTTACCATTCAAGGTATTCCAGATGGAATGGGCGCAATGCGCAATGCAGATGGAACAATCACACTTCTTTCAGTTCACGAAGTTCCTTCATATGGAGCAATCGGAACATTGGCTAAGGCTGCAGATAAGGGCAAGGCAATCCAGGGAACATCAATTACTAAGTTCACATTGAACAAGGCAGGCGATCGTGTTCTCAGGGCTTCAGACATGGTTACATCATGGAGCTTCTACAACTACAACACAGGTCAATACCAAGAATCTCCAGTTGGAGCTGCGCCAAAGACACAAACAGTTGGCATGGATAGCTTCATCAGCCGTTTCTGTTCAGCAACTCTCGTACAAGCAGGAGCACTTTCATTCAAGGATGGATCAACAACACTTGGTTATGAAGGAGCAGTATTCCTTTCAGGTGAAGAAGATGGCGATAGCGGTTACGGTCGCGGATTCGCATTCGACATGGATGGAAAGGGAATCAACCTTCCACGTATGGGACTTGCATCATGGGAGAACTTGATGCCTAACCTCAAGCCAGGCAAGAACACTGTTGTCATGGGTAACGAAGATGGAGATGCAACAGATTCTCAGCTCTTCATGTATGTCGGAACAAAGACAGCGTCAGGAACATTTGCTGATAAGGCAGGCCTCACAAACGGTGACCTTCACGTTATGAGCATTCCAAATATCGCAAATGACAACGCATTCCGCGCCGCATATGGCAAGAACAAGGCTGTCGATGTGACATTCGCAAAGACAATCTGGGATGGCGATATGAAGACTCAGCAGGTAGATCATGCTGCAAAGGGAACAGAAATGTCTCGCGTTGAAGATGGCGAATGGGATCCATCAAATCCAAACGTCTTCTACTTCTTGACTACTGAATCCAACAAGGATCCAGGCGCAACAACTCCAAACCCAGCAACACCAAGCGTTTCACGCGATGGTGGCGGACTATGGAGACTGACATTTGTTGATGGTCAAAAGCCTGAACTTGGCGCAAAGCTTGAACTCCTTCTTGATGGAACAGAAGCTCCATTCTTGAGCAAGCCAGATAACCTGGCTGTTACATCTGATGGCGTTGTCTTGATCCAAGAAGATCCAGGCAAAAACGCACTGGTTGCACGAATCGTTGCTTTCCGCATTAAGGATTCAAAGCTTGCAACAGTTGCACAGTTCAACCCAGATCACTTCTCTGCGGATGGCTCAAAGTTCATGACAACTGATGAGGAATCATCAGGAATCATCGATGTCACATCAATAGTGGCAAGGCCTGGCGATACAAAGAAGTACTTCTACTTCAACGCTCAGGTACACACAACTGGCGCATATACAGCGCGTCCAGATCTGACCACAAAGTCATCTTCTGGAATCTTGAAGTTCAACCAGAAGACTCTTGAAGGTGGCGCTTACTACAGCCTGACAATCTCTGATTGGAAGACTGTTTTCGGTTCTTAACTCCGGGACACAACTAAATAAATAGAAAAGGCCCCGTACTCTTTGAGGGAGAGTGCGGGGCCTTTTCTATTCTTAAATTTAAGCGCGTATTGCCTTAGCGAATTCACGGAAATCTTCAACCAACATATCAATCTCTGTTTGGCCGTGAGATACAGAGATTAACCATTGCTCATCAAGTCCTGGAGGAGTGATGATGCCGCGGTTAAGGGCAAAGAGCCAGTGTGCTTCAGCAACACCAAAGTCAGTTGCCTTGTAATCGCGGTAGTTGCGCACTGGTGTTGTTGACCAAGTAACGCAGCCCTTGATACCGAAGCCGACTGTATGTGCCGGAAGCTGGTACTCATCAATGATTTCACCGATGCGAGTAAGTGCCTGAAGGTTGAAATCCTCTGCAATTTCGAGAACTTCATCTGAACAGATGCGATCGATTGCTCGAACACCTGCCATTGCAAGGGGATTACCGTTAAAGGTACCGAAGTGAGCCATCTTGCCGTTGGTAACGAAGTCCATGTACTTCTTCTTACCGCCGAAGGCAGCAAGTGGAAGTCCACCACCGATTGATTTAGCAAGGGTAATAAGGTCTGGCTTCACACCTAAACGAGCAGATGCACCGTGTGCTCCTGCTGTTAGTCCTGTTTTTACCTCATCAAAGATAAGGACAACATCGTATTGATCGCAAAGTTCGCGAACACGTTCAAGGTAACCAGAATCAGGAAGAATGATTGCAAGGTTTTCAAGAACTGGTTCAACGATAAAGCACGCAATCTTCTTTGCATTCTTCCTAAACATTTTCTCTAAAGCAGGGATGTTGTTAAATGGAACAACGTAGATATCTCCTGGAACCAAGTTAGGTTCGATGTAAGGAGTTGGCTTGCCTGCCTTGCCTGCCTTATTCAGTGGAGGTTTTGCAGAGACAACGAATGGGTCATAGCTGCCGTGATATCCGCCTTCAACTTTGAGAATTCCCATTCTCCCGGTGGCAGAGCGAGCAACGCGAACTGCATACATCGTTGATTCAGTGCCTGAGTTGGTGAATCGAACCTGATCGATACCAAAGCGCTTACAGATTCTCTCTGCAGCATCGGTAGAGGTAGGTGAAGGGGTGACAAAGAGCATTCCCTGGGTGAGCGCTGACTGCACTTCTTCCACCACAATTGGGTTGAGGTGGCCAGCGAGCATTGCGCCAAAGCCCATAGACAGGTCAAGGAGCTGACGCCCATCGACATCGGTCATATATGCGCCCTTGGCGGAGACGATGGAGATTGGGTATGGATCCCAGTGCTGGAAGCTAGATGTGACACCTAGAGGCAGTGAGTTAAATGCTCGCTTGCTCTCAGCTGCAGAGCCATGGGTGCTCTTGGTGAAGAGGTCCCATTCGGCTGCTAGGACTGCGGCAACCTTTTCGGGTGATATTGGTGTTGATGTTGTTGGTACATAACGATGTGTTGCACTGTGTTGCGATCTAATCGCTGCTTGTGTAGTCATTGTAAAGCTGTACGGCAAATGTTTCTGATTTAGAAACTGTTTGAGAAGTACTCTCCTTTAAGGTTGCGAATTAACGCGAGATAAGTATCTCTGAAGGCAAAAAAGTTTGCAACTAATAGGGATTTTCCCGCGTGGCTTACGCGTAAAGGGTTGATAACCTTTGAGCCTTATGGAAAAACCAACAATTATTCTTGCGACCAGCAATGGCGTGGGAATGGGACACCTTGCACGTGCAAGTGCAATTGCGTTGGCTCTTAAAGAATATGCAAATCCCATTATTGTTTCGATGGCGGGCGGTATTGCAGAGATTCCAGAATTTATGGGAATTCGTTGTGAATACATCCCAGGTCGTGATCGCATGTGGATGTCTCGTGAAAAATGGGATGAATACTTACGAGATCGTTTACTTGCTCTCGTTGATGAGACGGGCGCTCGCGTCATGTCATTCGATGGTGTTGTTCCTTATCCAGGAGTTATCGCTGCAAAAGTTTCACATCCAAAGTTGGCATTAGTCTGGGTACGACGCGGTTTATGGCAGAAGAAGCCACAACGTTTTGTTTTAGGTTTGCAATCACAGATGATGGATTACATCGTCGAGCCAGGCGACTTTGCTCGTGCATATGACTTTGGGCCAACTGCAGAACGTAAAGATGCGCGGCTTACATCTTCTGTCTCACTCTTTCAAAAAGATACTGCGCTATCGCGCGATGAGGCTCGCAAAGTTCTAGGCCTTGATCTCAACCGCCCAGCAGTTCTTGTTCAACTCGGAACTGGCGATAGCGATGTGAATGAGAAGATGACTGCAGCTCTCTCAGGCTTGCTCGGATGGAAAGATCTGCAAGTCATCCTCACCAAGCAACCACTGGATAAAGATGGAAAGTCTCTTGCACCTGCTGGCCTTGATATCCGCGTCGTGCGCCACTTCCCACTTGCTCGAGTGCTTCACGCCTTCGATGCCAGCGTCTGCGCAACTGGTTACAACGGAGTCCACGAGCTCTTGCCAGCTCAGGTTCCCACAGTCTTTGTCTCCAATATTCGAGGAACAGATGATCAAGAAGCGCGCGCGCAGTGGTGCCATGACATGGGATTTGCCTTGCGCGCTAACCAAGCAGACCTTGGTGATGTCACTGCAACGGTTAAGAAGTTACAAGATGCTGATGTGCGTGCACGATTGAGTAAGAAATGTGCAGAGCTACCTGATCCAACAGGTGGGGCAGAGATTGCAAAGATTTTGTATGAATTAGCTGTGAGAGAAGAACCTATTCGTCCCTCATGGTTACGTTATAACCAGTTGCGCATTCAAGAACACATCAATCGTGGCATGCGCCACGTTGCATATATGGGACTTCGTCGCCTTGCACTCCTCTATCGCTTTATCAACCCACATATTGTTGTGCAGGTGACTCGTCAAGAACCTCCAATATGGGGATCTCAGAACACGGCCACAGAGCTACACCCACTCATTAAAGGTGAACAACGTTTTGAACATCTCATCACTGGTGCATCTGATGCCTATATTAAGCGCCGCAAAGAGATTGCAGAAGCTGCCTATGGCGAAAAGATTGAAGTGATCAATACGAAGAAGCAGTAATTTCAAAGTGCGGTGAACCTAAGCAGGCAATAAAGTACGCGTTATGAAAGCAGAGACTTCAGTTCCCGTTCACGAAATCATCGCAACCCGTCGCAGCCCTCGTTCATTTAACGAAACTGCGTCAATCAACAACGAAGATCTCACAGCGATCCTCGAAGCAGCACGTTGGGCAGCTTCTGCATTTAATGGACAGCCATGGCGCTTCTTTGTGGGAAAGCGTGGCGATGAAGTCTTCTCTCAGATTCTCTCTTCACTCGGTGATTTCAATAAGTCATGGGCTAAGAACTCTTCATCTCTGATTTTGGTGGCAGGAAAGACAGTTCGCGGCGATGGTTCTATCCATGCTGATTACCAATATGACTGCGGTCTGGCAGTTGCTCAGCTTGTTATTGAAGCCCACCACCGCGGATTAATTGCCCACCAGATGACTGGATTTGATAAGGCAGTGGCACAAGAAGTGCTCTCCATTGCCCCAGAACTCATTCCTGTTGTTGTGATTGCAGTCGGAACACAGGATGCACCTGAAAAACTTGCAGGACCACTTCTTGAAAGAGAAACTGCAAAGCGCGAACGTCTTGCTCTATCAGAGCTAGTGATTAAAGGGCTGCCTGCTTAGAAGCGAGAGCGAATCTCCCATAAGTCTTTAAAGACTGGGTTAAAGAGCGTGCTTGCAAGGTATTCCACTCCGCTTGATCCACCAGTTCCCATCTTGTGGCCAATCGTGCGCTCAACCATCTTCACATGGCGATAGCGCCACTCTTGAATACCTTCATCGATATCAACAAGGCGCTCAGAGACCATCGCACTCTCGGGATCTGTTTGATGCACTGTCAGTAGAACATCTTGCACAGCTGCATTAGATTCGTAAGCAACTTCCTTGTTGCGCCCCACAACATCGGCAGGTAGTGAATACCCACGTTTAGTGAGGTAATCCAAGAAAGAATCCCAAATTGAATTACCAGAAGTAATCTCTTTAATCTCTGCCTGGATATCAGGAGGTAGGTGGCCAGCCATGCGACTATCGCGGCGGCCAAGAATTGCCTCCACCTTTCTAAATTGTGCTGATTGAAAACCGCTAGAAGATGAGAGATAACCGCGGAAGGCATTGAATTGCAGTGGCGTCATCGTCTCCAAGATATCAACTTGAGCAACACAGACCTTCATGATGGTGCGAATACGTCCGAGAATAGAGAGGGCGTAGTGCGTATCGCCAGATTCAAGTGCGCGCTGCGCCTGTTGGAATTCATGGATGAGTTGCTTAAACCAGAGTTCATATGTTTGGTGGATGATGATAAAGAGCATCTCATCATGCTCAGGTCCATCAGAGAGAGGCTTCTGAAGTTTGAGTAGATCATCAACTGCTAAATAAGAAGTGTATGTCAGTGCTGATTCATAGTTATCGCTCATGTGACTCGTGAATCCGATCCTTGGATCTCTTCGTATTGACGGCTCTCAGTGAGATCGCGGATGCGCTGGAAACCATCCCAGACTTCAACATATGAAGTTGGAAGGGGAGATATAGCTAAGCGGATAGCACTCGGTGTGCGGAAATCTGGAATGACGTTGGCAAATTTACGAAGTGCAACGCAGATTTTTGCAGCATCTGGATGGCCGATAGAGATATGCCCACCACGCTCTTTGGGATTACGTGATGTTAGAAGCGTGTAACCAAGGGGTTCAAGCCACTCGTCATAGAGATCGATCATCATCTGTGTTCCAATTGCTGCCTTTGATGCAATGACATCTATTCCTGCTTCAGCAATCATCTCAAAAGCGATCTGCACACCGCGAATTCCAATAATCGATGGGCTAGCAATCTGAAATCCTCGTATGCCTTTCGCCTTCTCAAATTCAGGACCCATTCCAAATTGATCTTCATTCCCGAACCATCCTTGGATAGGAACCTGAAGCTCCTTCTGCACGCGCTTACTCACATAGAGCCAGGCAGGTGAACCTGGACCTGAATTTCCATATTTATAGGTGCAACCAATTGCGAGGTCTACGCCGTGCTCGTCAAAGTTCATCTCAATGGCACCTGTTGCATGGCTTGCATCCCAAAGAACAAATGCACCGTAGGAGCGTGCTAGATCTGTAATGGATTCAATATCTGAACGAGCACCTGATCGATATTGAATTACCTCAAGAGTTACGAGGGCAACATCTTCAGACATATATTTCTCAAGAAGTTCTGCTGTGATTAATTCATTCTCAGCAACTACTGGGTCTTCATTATCAATAATGACAAGGTTGAGGCCAAGTTGCTCTGCAATACCAGCAAGGATGTATCGATCGGTGGGAAAGTTTGCAGCGTCGGTGATAACTGTCTTTCGCCCAGGGCGTGCCTTAATTGCTGCAAGACAGAGTTGATAGAAGTTGACCGATGTTGTGTCACAGACAAGTACTTGACCGGCTGCTGCACCGAGAGCTGCCCGACCTAAGAGATCTCCTGCAACTTGTGCCTCATCAATCCAGTGGCTCCACCCTGTTACAACTTCATTGCCCCATTCGTGGGAGACGAAGTCGCTGACAGCTTTCACAGTTGCATGGGGCAGGCGACCGAGTGAATTCCCATCGAGATAACAGAGATTGGGGTCGGTAATAACAAATTTGCTGCGATAGGGAGCAAGAGGGTCATTCTTATCGAGCTCTAACGCATATGCGCGGTCAGTGACCTTCATAGTTCAAAGGTACGCTCTCCTACCGTGGCGCGCAATGTAGTGAATATCGAAGAGGTCTCTAAAGCCTTTGATATCCGCCCACTTCTGGAGCGAGTATCACTCGGTGTTTCAGAAGGCGATCGCATCGGAATTGTTGGACGCAATGGAGCTGGTAAATCCACGCTCATGAAAATTATTGCAGGCGTAGAAGAGCCTGATGCAGGTCGAGTAACAAAGTCGAATGCTTCAAAGATTGGCATTCTCTCTCAAATAGATAGTGCTGCCCCTCATGCAACTGTGGGCGATGTAGTTATCGCCCATCGCGAGAAACATGAATGGGCAAGTGATCCTCGTATCCGTGAAATCTTTACCGGCCTCTTTGGAAGCTTTGATGACCATATCTTTGATCGCACATTTGCATCTCTTTCTGGTGGAGAAAAGCGCCGTGTTGGATTAGCTAAATTACTCATTGACGATCTTGATTTGATTCTGCTGGATGAACCAACAAACCACCTCGATGTTGAAGGCGTTGCCTGGCTTGCATCCCACTTAAAGAACCGAAGAGATTTAGCAGTACTAGTTGTGACGCACGATCGCTGGTTCCTCGATGAAGTAACCGAGCGTACGTGGGAAGTAGTCCTTGGCAAGGTAGAAGAGTATGACGGCGGGTATTCAGCATTTGTTTTAGCTAAGGCAGAGCGAGCTCGCCAATCCAATGCAATGGATGCTCGTCGTAATAACTTGATTCGCAAAGAGCTTGCGTGGCTGCGCCGCGGAGCACCTGCGCGAACAACAAAACCTAAGTTTCGTGTTGATGCAGCCAATGAATTGATTTCAGCAGAGCCAGCACCACGTGATTCAACAGAGCTCTTAAAGTTTGCTCTCAACCGACTTGGTAATACTGTCTTTGAACTTCATCATGCGCTGATCAAAGCTGGCGATAAAGAGCTGATTGATAACCTGACATGGAACATAGGTCCAGGAGATCGCATTGGCATTGTGGGCATTAACGGTGCTGGAAAGACAACTCTGATGCGCACTTTGGCAGGTCAGTTGCAACCAGCAGCAGGCAAGCTTGTTACAGGAATTACCGTCAAGATTGCCTTTCTGACACAGCACCTTGATGAACTTGACCCCACATGGCGCTTACTTGAAGCGGTAGAAAATATTGCAACACATGTGGAGATTGGTAAAGGAAAAACACTTTCAGCATCTCAACTCTGTGAACGCCTTGGCTTTGATCGTGATGCGCAGTGGACACCGGTGGGAGATTTATCAGGTGGAGAACGTCGCCGTCTGCAGCTCACACGATTACTGATGGATTCACCGAACGTATTGCTCCTTGATGAGCCCACCAATGATTTTGATATTGAGACTCTTACAGAGTTAGAAGATTTACTCGACAGCTATGGTGGCACCTTGATTGTGATTTCTCACGATAGATATTTCCTAGAGCGCGTCTGCGATCGATTTTGGGGGTTACTGGGCGATAAACATCTTCGTGATTTGCCGCGCGGTGTGGATCAATATCTTGAACAGCGCGTTGCATCAATTGCATCTGCAGCTGCATCTGGTGGAAAGTTCTCATCCACATCTAGTGCTGCAGAAAAACGTCAATTGAAGAAGGATCTAACGCGCGTTGAGCGACAGGTAGCAAAGGGTAAGGAGCGTCTTGCAGAACTGCTGAAGGAGCAAGAGAACGAAGGCTTCAATCCAGAACGTTTGATTGCAATTGCTGGTGAAATTGAGAAGGTGCAGAGTGAATTACTTACTCGCGAAGAAGAATGGCTAGAGATCACTCTGGCGCTGGAAAGTTAATAGGATTTACCTATGTCCACCAAGAATCAGCGCCTAGATTTTCTGGCAGCAATCTCTGGAGTCATGATTGCTCTTCAGGCGCGCGCTAATGGCGAACTTTCACATCTGATTGGAAATGGCGTTGAAGCAGCGCTGGTTTCATTTGGGTCAGGTTTGATAATCATTTCAATCATCGCCCTCTTCACGCCTTCCATTAAAGAAGGTGCTCGTAATTTGCGCGGGGCGGTGGCGCGTAAAGAGCTACCCAAGTGGACTCTCTTTGCAGGCGCTCTCGGGGGCAGCTTCGTTGCTGTGCAGACTCACATCGTGCCTCTTATTGGCGTTGCTATCTACTCTGTTGCATCTATTGCGGGTCAAACAGCAGCCTCCCTTGTTGTCGATCGCATCGGGCTTACAGGTGGCGGAAAGAAACACATCACACCTCGTCGTATTGCCGCCGCATTCTTCACTGTCTTTGCAGTCTTTATCTCGGTCTATGACCGTATCGATGCACGAAATCTCTCACTCATTGCAGTCTTTATGGGATGTGTTGCAGGTGCGATTGTTGGCGTGCAGCGTGCAATGAATGGTCAGATCAATGAGTATTCACATCAAAGTTTCACCACATCGCTACTCAACTTCATTATGGGAACGACATTTCTTGTGATTTTCTTAAGTATCTTGGTACTTATCAACTCAGAAGAACTTGTTCCACTTCCAGCAGGTCCTTGGTGGATTTACACAGGTGGTGTCATCGGAGTTATCTATATTGCTTTCACATCAACAATTGTTCAACATCTTGGCGTTCTCACATTCACACTCTTTAGCGTGGGCGGTCAATTAGTGGGTTCACTCTTGATTGATCTCTACTCACCAACATATGGCGTGCAGGTATCTATGTATTTGGTGACAGGAATTGCTATGACCTATGTGGGAGTTATCGTTGGCGGCGTGAATAATTCACAAGGCCGGAAACGATTGACCCACAAATAAAGAATGCGGCTATTGCATAAGAGGAAGTCTTAACCCACGGCAGTGTTGCAGCGTAGTAACCAGCCAAGGTAATTCCAGCTCCCCACAGCACAGCACCGATTATGTTGGCTGATAGGAATTTGTAGTAATTCATCATTGATGCACCTGCAATAGGCGGAACAAAGGTGCGAATCCACGGGAAGAAGCGTGCAGCAACGACTGCCCACCATCCAGTTTTCTCATAGAAGCGTTCAGAGCGCTCAATCATTCTGCGCATGCGAGGTGATGTGTGCTTATCAAGGTAAGGACGACCGACAACGCGGCCGATGACAAAGCCAACTTGATCACCAAAGAATGCAGCAGCCAAGATGATTAGTACCAATATTGCGATATTGATATCGCCTTGAGCTGCAGCTACTAAACCAGCGCTAAAGAGGACTGAATCACCGGGTAGGAAGAAGCCAAAGAGAAGTCCAGTTTCAATGAAAACAATGGCACCGATAATTACATAGAAAAGAAAGGGAGCAAGAGCGGTGAACTGCTCATCAAAGGATGCAACGAGTTCCATTACACCGACTTCTTTACTGCTGCAGCAACCTGTATTACTACATTGGGATCAAAGACACTAGGAACAATAAATGATGTGTTGAGCTGTGATGGGCTCACGCAATCTGCAATCGCTTCAGCTGCGGCAACGAGCAACTTATCTGTGATCTTGTGAGCGTTTGCATCGAGTAGTCCGCGGAAGATTCCAGGGAAGGCAAGAACGTTGTTAATTTGATTTGGGTGATCGCTACGCCCTGTTGCAACAACTGCAGCATATTTACGAGCAATAACTGGATCGATTTCAGGATCTGGGTTGGCAAGTGCAAAGACGATGGAACCTGCAGCCATAGATGCGATATCTGCTTCTTTGAGAACATTTGGTGCGCTCACACCAATAAAGATGTCAGCTCCTGCCAACGCTTCGTGGACGCTTCCTTTGAAGTTCGCTTTATTTGAGTTCTCAATAAACCAATCACGCATGGGATCTTCAGATTGAGAATCTTTTGAGATAACACCATCTTTATCAAATGCGATGATGTTGGTGGCACCACTTAAGACCAGAAGGCGAGCAATAGCAGTACCTGCTGCTCCTGCACCGCTCATGATGATTCTGACCTTCGACATATCTTTCTTCACTAGCTTGAGCGCATTGCGCAGAGCTGCAAGAACAACAATGGCAGTTCCATGTTGATCATCGTGGAAGACAGGGATATCAAGAAGTTCGCGCAGGCGACGTTCTACTTCAAAGCAGCGCGGTGCTGAGATATCTTCAAGGTTGATGCCGCCATAGACAGGTGCGATGAGTTGGACCGTGCGAACGATTTCATCGACATCTTGTGTATCAAGACAGACTGGCCATGCATCAACATTGGCAAAGCGCTTAAAGAGTGCAGCTTTTCCTTCCATGACAGGAAGGGCGGCCGAAGGGCCGATATTTCCTAGGCCTAGTACTGCTGAACCATCGGTAACAACAGCCACCGTATTGCGCTTCATTGTCAGGCGGCGAACATCTGATGGATCATCGACGATTGCTTGTGAAATACGAGCAACACCAGGTGTGTATGCGCGAGAGAGGTCATCACGAGTCTTTAGAGGAACTTTGGAAGTTACCTCAATCTTTCCACCGAGGTGGAGTAAGAATGTTCGATCGCTGACTTTACGAACAGTAAGCCCATTGTGAGCTGATAGTGCATCATGAATTTCTTGAGCGTGATCGGCATCAATGGTGTCGCATGTAACGTCAATGACTACCTTCTCAAGGAGTGATTCAACGACGTCGAGGGCGGTAATAGTCGCCCCTGCATTGGTAATGGTGGTTGTTATGAGCGCAACTGGTTGGAGCTCAGGAGAACCTTCAACACGGATTGTGATTCCGTATCCAGGGGAAGTTGATGCCATTTACACAACACCGTAGAGACGATCGCCTGCATCGCCAAGACCGGGAACGATATAACCCTTTTCATTGAGTTTCTCATCGAGTGAACCAGTCACCAGAGTAATTGGAATCCCAGCATTCTTAAATTCATCTTCGAGAACTTTGATTCCTTCAGGAGCTGCAAGCAAACAGATCGCTGTGATCTCATCGGCGCCACGTTCAATCAAGTAATTAATGGCCATGACCAAAGTGCCGCCGGTTGCGAGCATCGGATCGAGAATAAAGCATTGACGACCAGAGAGATTTTCAGGAAGTCGATTGGCATATGTGGTTGCCTTAAGTGTTTCTTCGTTACGAACCATTCCTAAGAATCCAACTTGAGCTGTCGGGAGCAACTTTGTCATTCCCTCTAACATTCCAAGTCCTGCACGCAAGATGGGAACGACGACTGGTCGCGGTTCAGCCATAACTAATCCTGTTGTCGAAGTCACGGGAGTCTTGATGTTCACAGTCTTGGTACGCACTTCGCGGGTTGCCTCGTATGCAAGCAGTGTCACGAGCTCTTCGACGAGAAGTCGGAAGGTCGGAGAATCCGTTCTTTCATCACGTAAAACAGTAAGTTTGTGAGAGATCAGTGGGTGATTTGCAACGTGAACTTTCATGTCATCTACCTTACAGGGCTTTCTTTCCACTTCAATGAGTGCCAATATGGGAGATGTGTCAGAGCAAACCCAGGACTTCGCGATTGAGGCGTGGCATGAAGATGGACGCTGGTCTATCGCATCTCTACCTGACCCAGATGACCTAACTCACATTATTGACCGCCTCAAAAAACAACAGACAAATGGCGGGGCAGTTGCTCTCATAACTATCGATGATGAATTCTTCTTAGCTATTCGCGTATTGGGTACACATGTTAAATTCTTTATCAGTGATGTTAGTTGTGCAATCGATTATGAAGTTGCAGCAGAATTTCTTGAGCTAGCCGATCTTGATCAACCGGATGAAGAGGATGAACCACTTCCAGCAGGTGATGTCGACATCTTCTCTGACCTTGGTCTTCACAGCATGGAACTTTCAACTCTCTGTGATGATGCAGATTTATTTCCCGATGAACAGATTGAAGCAATTGCTAATCGCTTAGGATTTAGCGAGCAACTGACTGAGTTATTGGAGTCCTAAGATTTCATCTCGCACGCCTGAAGAGTTTATGAATGAAGCACTTGTTATTGCTCGATCTGCATTTGTAACTGGTGATGTTCCTGTTGGTGCCATCGTTATCAATAAAGATGGAGTGGTAATCGGTAAAGGCTCAAATGAGCGTGAAGCTAATAACGATCCAACTGCACATGCTGAAGTAGTTGCCATCCGCAACGCTGCAGCACGACTACAGAACTCTCGCCTTGATGGTTGCACACTTATTGTCACTCTTGAGCCATGTGCGATGTGTGCTGGAGCAATCGCTCAATCACGAATCTCTCACCTCATCTTTGGCGCATGGGATGAGAAGGCAGGCGCTGTGGGATCTGTATGGGATGTTCTGAGAGACCCACGTTCTATCTTTAAAGTTGAGGTGACTTCAGGTGTGCTTGAGAATGAGTGCGCAGCGCTATTGAAAGAGTTCTTCTCAGACAAGTAGTTCGTATGATGGATTCAAGATAGTCAGCTGACCTTCTTCTTCTCCAACCATACCTTCAGCACGCATCTCCATACCGACTTCAAGTCCTGCAATCTCACGACGGCCTAGGAAGTTAAGAGTGATTCCGCCAGTTTCATCCCAGACTTCCACCTGCAGCATCGGCGCAGAACCACGTGGAGCAGTTGCAATGGAGGTAACGCGACCATGCACCTTAGAACGCTTACGCCACTCTATTTTTCCGATAGGAGTGACATCTTCTGCGTAGTGAGTAACGGGTGCAAAGACTTGTGGGGCAACTTGTGTTGGCTTGATCTTCTCCTGAGTGCTCACACTTCTTAACGTTTCCTGCTCGTGACGGATATGCAAATCTCCACGAGAAGTAATGCGATTGACGTCAAAAGGAACAATCGTTGCAACAACTCGCTGCAACTGCGAGATTGGTGCAGCAATTTCTTCAGCCGTTTGATCGTGTAGCAGGCGACCTAAGAATCGTGAGTAAGAACGACGAGGAAGCAGAATTGTTAATTCAATATCAGGCTTTTCAGTCTTACGAATTGCATAGTCAAGTGCTGAATTTGCAATGCGGCGATCTGGGCAATCAATCAGATCTAACTGCACATCTTCCAGCGCCTCAGATTCTGCCCACGCCTTTTGAATTGCCTCAGCACGACGATCATCGATAACAAAGTGAACAGCCTTGACCTTATGTGGCTTAAGGCTTCGTGCATAACGAACAGCACCGACTGTGGCGATATCAACGCTATCTACAAAGATAGTGACATCATGGCGGGCCATCGATGTTGCGCGCTCTTCAAAACTCTTAACCGAGAGAGCTTCCTGTTCGCGAGTGTATTGGCGACGTAAACGTAAAAGTGTTGCAACCAAGATAGGAGCTGTAACAAGAACTAGCCAAGCACCTTGAGTGAACTTCACGACGGAGAAGATGATGACGATTAATAGTGAGATAGAGCCTGCAAGTGCATTGATAAAGACCTTAACTCTCCATTGTGATGGTTTAGTCCGCAAGTAATATCGAGTCATACCAAATCCAGCCAAGGTAAATCCTGTAAAGACACCGAGTGCATAGAAGGCAACGAGGTGTTCGACAGATCCTGCAGTGATGATGACAAGAAGTAATCCACCTCCTGCAAGTAAGAGAATTCCATTTGAGAAAGCTAAACGGTGCCCACGCTTTGTTAATTGGCGCGGAAGATATCCATCTGCGGCCACGAAGTTCACCAGCAATGGGAATGCGCTATATGTGGTGTTTGCACCAGCGAAGAGAATAAGCATTGTTGCAAGCTGAACCATGATGAACATGACTGTTCCAAAAGTTCCAGTTCCTACTGCTGCTTTTGCAATCTGAGAGATAACAGTTGGAACACCCGACTCATATGGCATCGCGTGGATGTGATGCGCAAAGTAGGAGACACCAAGGACGAGGATTCCAAGAAGGCAACTCATAACAACCAATGTGCGCTTGGCGTTGACATGCTCAGGTGTCTTAAAGAGAGCAACACCATCAGAGATTGCTTCAAGACCAGTCAGTGATGATCCACCATTTGCAAAGGCGCGAAGCAGAATAAAGATTGCTGCAAAGGTAAGCAGCCCCTGTTCTTGTCCGAGAGGAATTGCTCCAGGTAGATCGGTATCGAGCACAGGAAGTGTTCCATTTGCTAAGCGATAGAGACCCATGCCAAAGACAATGAACATGCAGCCGACGAAGAAGTAAGTAGGGAAAGCAAAAGCCTTTCCAGCTTCTTTTACTCCACGCAGATTTCCGTAGGTCAACAAGATGATGACTGCAAAGATCATAGGCATTTTGTATGGTTCAAGAGAAGGGAACGTTGAAATAATTGCAGCAACACCAGCTGCTGACTGAATAGCTAATGTGACGATGTAATCAAGCATCAGTGCAACAGCTGCAATCTGTGCAACTACTGGACCGAAGTTATCGCGCGAGACAATATATGCGCCACCGGTCTTGGTGTAGACATCGATGACATTTCGATATGACAAAGTGATGATGACGAGAATCGCTAAGACAATTGCGGTCATCGGCATCAAGATGGCAAAGGCTGCAAGACCAAATGCTGGCAAGAGTGCAATCAGAATCTGTTCAGAACCGTATGCAGATGATGAAATACAGTCGGATGACAGAATTCCAAGGGCATAACGCTTACTCAGTCTCTGATGACCGAGTGAGTGACGGTTGAGCGCACCACCTAAGAAGAATCGCTTGACCTTGTAGGAGAAGGGATCTTTTACGTGTGCGTGATCCTGAAGTGCGACAGGCTGGGGTGCATCATCAGTCCAAGACTTAGCCACAACTACTCCCTTTGGCGTTGCATCTAGAGCATCACCGCTGCCTAGGTAACCATTTTAGGTGACCCGTTGAATTCTCGTAAGTATGCTAATCCTATGCGCACACAGTTATATATAGATGGTCAATGGGTCGATGGAAGCGGGACTTTGGACGTTATCGATCCCAGCGATGGCTCAGTTATCGCCAAAGTTGCTACTTCAAGCGATGAACAGAACCTCGCAGCTGTTGATGCCGCTGACCGCGCCGCCGCCTCATGGGCCAAAACCGCACCTCGCGTTCGCAGTGAAATCTTGCGCAAAGCATTTGAAATGATGATTACTGAAGCTGATTACCTAGCAGAGCTGATCTCTAAGGAAAATGGCAAGGCGCTACCGGATGCCAAGGCAGAAGTTAATTACGCAGCAGAATTCTTCCGTTGGTTTGCTGAAGAGACTGTTCGCATCTCTGGTGATTTCCGTATGGCTCCATCTGGAGATAAGCGCATCCTTGTCACTCACCAACCTATTGGCGTCTCACTGCTTATTACTCCATGGAACTTCCCTGCAGGTATGGCTACACGCAAGATTGGTCCAGCAGTTGCTGCCGGCTGCACAATGATTCTCAAACCTGCAGGTGAAACTCCACTGACAGCTCTGGCCATCGTTGACATCCTGGAACGCTGCGGACTTCCTAAGGGAGTTCTCAACGTCATTCTTCCTGCACAAACTGGTCCTGGTATTAGCAAAGTGCTTCACGATTCACGAGTAAAGAATCTTTCATTTACTGGTTCAACATTTGTTGGAAAAATTCTTCTGAAGGAAGCAGCCGATCAAGTAATCCGCTGCTCTATGGAGCTCGGTGGCAATGCACCATTTGTTGTTCTCGATGATGCCAATATCGAAGAGGCAGTTAAAGGTTTGATGATGGCAAAGATGCGCAATGGAGGAGCAGCATGCACCGCAGCAAATCGCATCTATGTTGCACGCTCTATCGGCGATAAGTTCATCGCAGAATTTACGAAGGCGATGGCATCGCTAAAAATGGGCGTTGGTCGTGAAGCTGGCACGCAACTTGGTGCAAGTGTTTCTATGAAGGAACGTAACAAGATTGCAGAACTTGTTGATGCAGCTAAAGCAGGAGGTGCAAAGGTTCACCTCGGTGGAACAACTCCTGAAGGTGCTGGCGCTTTCTATCCTGCAACAGTTCTTGAAGTTTCGAAAGATGATGAAATCCTTGCCAATGAAGTCTTTGGGCCTGTGGCTCCTGTAGTTCTCTTTGATACAGATGAAGAAGCTTTGAAGATGGCCAATGACACTGAATACGGACTTATTAGTTACGTGTATTCAGAAGATCTCAAGCGCGCAATTCGCTTTGCTGAAGGAATTGAAGCTGGCATGGTTGGTATCAACCGCGGACTTCTCTCAGATCCTGCAGCGCCATTTGGTGGCGTGAAGCAATCAGGACTTGGTCGCGAAGGTGGCTTCGACGGAGTTCACGAGTTCTTGCAGACTAAATACATAGGCGTTGAGATCTAAATTCTTCAACTGTTATTTACCGAACATTCACTCTCAACTCACCAGTAGCCCAGCGCCTCGGCGGATGATTTAGCTGCTTCCCCAGCCGAATCAATGCAATAGGAAGGGGTTGTCATGTCACAAATTAACTCTCTACCAGAGTGCTTCTTGTGTCGTTCTCAAGACCTCGAACTAGTCATGAATGCAGAAAACGGTCCAATGATTCTCTGCGACGAGTGCGGGTATTCAAGCTTGATGTCTAATAAGCATCTATCGCTGCCAACGATTACGACTACATCCATCGCTTCGTAAGCTATAGCCTTTCGCAGACTAAGTACCTAGGCGTTGAGATTCAATACATTACTCAGACGTCTATCTGAGCTCTTGCTTCACATTCAGCCAACACATCTGTAATGGCAGTAATTCTTTCGGAGGGATTTTGGGGGAGTTTCGTCCATCCCAATCTTTGAAAGTCCATCCCTACTTCTTCTCTACAGCTATATCCACAACCGTTTCTGTCCACTGAAATTTTGTAAGTTCTAGTTGGTAGTTCGAGTATCTCTTCGCCCCCAGCCGATAATCTAACCGCTAGATCTTCGTACCTCGACAAATTCTTTCTCTTTAAATCCGCCATCAGAGAGAAGTAAGAACGTTCCCACGCCAAATCCGCATCGCTCATGAAGTTGTCTAGGTTTTCACTCATGAACAAAGTCTAACTCAGGTGCCGCATTGGAGTTCAAGAGTTTTCTCAGACCAGACCGGCGGTGTTAAATAGCGCTTTCCTCGAATGGTTGCTCGAGCTGAAGCCACACCGTAATACTTAGATTTTGCTGTGTTCTTACAGTAAGCAAATGTGAATTGATTTTTCACCAGGAAGCCTTGCGATTTTGGGTCATCGGCTCGGGTGCTTCGCTGGGCTACAAGATGCGGAGCACCGAAACCTTCTTTAAATATTTTGACCGTCAAGACGACTTTACTTTGTGGAACATTACATTTTGAAGTCGCATTCACTTTCACTGCTAAACGACCCTGCTGCTCAAAGATTGAAGTTGAGATATGAGCATTTTGGACTTCGATGAAGCACTTTGTTTTGGGCAGAGTAACAACCGTTCCAACGCCATTTGCTTGAGATGAAGATGACATAAAGAGAGCACAGATTAAGGAAATCGAGGCTGTTCGTATGTGAAGAAATTTATCCATGCCCGAGAATTTCAAAATCTCAGAGAATCTGAATTGGGTTATCCACAGTCATTCTGGCGGAGGATGAGGGATTTGAACCCTCGATAGGTTTCCCTATACACGCTTTCCAAGCGTGCGCACTCGGCCGCTATGCGAATCCTCCAGCGCTAAGGCGCGAGCCTTAACGCCCCAAGGGTAGCGGTGCGTAGCGTCAGCCCTGACACATAAGATTGGCTCAGATCTCCGGTGCGACGTCACCGTGCCGAACTCCCCCAGGGTAGGAATACAGCAAGGGTAGGTACGCTCTGGCGGGTGCACCGGAGGTCCCTAGAAGTGAATAAGTAAGTCTCGGTCAATTAGAAGTGAATTGAATCGCGGCCTTAACGAGAGTAGATAAAGATGTCGTTAGCGTTATATCGAAAGTATCGCCCCTCTGTATTTGCAGATGTCATCGGGCAAGAACATGTCACTGTTCCTTTATCTAACGCGCTTGAATCAGGTAAAACTCATCACGCATATCTCTTTAGCGGTCCACGCGGTTGCGGCAAGACTTCTAGCGCTCGCATCATGGCGCGCTCACTCAACTGTGAAAAGGGCCCAACACCTAATCCATGTGGCAAGTGCCAATCGTGTTCTGATCTCGTTGCCAATGGCCCAGGTTCTATCGATGTCATCGAACTCGATGCAGCTACACACGGATTAGTTGATGATGCCCGCGATCTTCGCGATAAAGCATTCTTTGCACCAGTGCAGAGCAAGTATAAGATTTACATTATCGATGAGGCTCACCAGCTTGGGCCGGGTGCTGCTAATGCACTCCTTAAAGTAGTTGAAGAGCCACCAGCACACGTCATCTTTATCTTTGCTACAACAGAGCCAGAGAAGTTGATTTCAACTATTCGCTCTCGAACACACCACTATCCATTTCGTTTAGTACCACCTGGAATCCTTGGAACACATCTTGAGAAGGTCTGCGAATCAGAAGGCGTCAAAGTCGCTAAGGGCGTTATTCCACTTGTAGTACGAGCATCTGGGGGCTCTGTGCGTGATGCGCTCTCTGTCCTTGGCCAGCTTCTCGCTGGTGCTGGAAAAGATGGCGTCAGCTATGAAATTGCAATTCAGCTACTTGGCTTTACTGATGGCGCACTCCTTGATGATGCGATGGATGCAATCTCTGCTCGTGATGGTGCAACGCTCTTTAAGACAGTTGATCGCGTTATTGAATCAGGGCATGACCCACGTCGCTTCACACAAGATTTACTTGAACGTCTGCGTGATCTGATGATTGTGGATGCGTTAGAGGCAACTAATGCCAACAGTATTTTGCGTGAGCTACCTGATGATCAACTCGAACGTATGCGCGTTCAAGCAAAGAGCATCGGGCAAGCATCTCTTTCACGCGCTGCAGATATTGCAGCTGAAGGTCTTACACAGATGCGTGGTGCCACTGCTCCTCGTTTAATTCTTGAACTCATCTGCGGACGCATCCTCTTGCCTATGGGAGATTCCAGCGAGGCAGGACTTCTTGCACGTATTGAACGCTTAGAACGCGTTGAATCCATTGCTCCTCAACCACGTGCTGCAGCACCTGCTGCAAAGGCACCAGCTGCAGATCCTGCTGATTACATCAGCCCAGTAACAGCTGAGGCAAAGCGTGAAGTGCCTACAAAGGCAGCTAAGGCAAAGGAAGAAGTTGTTGCCGCAGTTGTTAAGGAAGAGAAAGCACCTGCAGCACCTGAGCGACGTATTGATTCCATGGATGTTGCAGGCCTTCGCCGCTTATGGCCAGATGTGATTGAGAATGTGAAGAAGCGCCGCCGCCTTACCTGGTCACTGCTTTCAGCCAGTGCACAGATCCTTGGTGTGGATGAGAAGATCATCACGATTGGCATTGTTAATGCTGGTGCCCGTGATTCATTTGTGCGCAGTGAATCGGATGAGATTTTGCGACAAGCATTTATTGAAGTTGTAGGCCTTGATCGCAAGATTGAAGTAACTGTCGATCCGAGTATCGATACAACTGCTACTCCCGAAGCGCGCGCAGTCAGAACATCGGAAGCGCCAACAGATGCCACACAGCTTTCGGGGGCCGCACTCCTTGCAGCCGAACTCGGTGCAACTGTCATTAGCGAAACGAACCACGACTAATGTCTACCGGAATGTATGAAGGTGCGATTCAAGATCTGATTGATGCTTTAGGGCGCCTGCCTGGAATCGGACCAAAGTCTGCTCAGCGCATCGCATTTCATATCTTGCAATCAGATTCAGAGATTGCAGCAAGTCTTGTTGAGGCAGTGCGCACCGTGAAAGAGCGAGTGAAGTTCTGCACGCAATGTGGCAATGTCTCAGAGGAGGCTGAATGTCGCATCTGTCGTGATCCACGACGCGATGGCACAAAGATCTGTGTTGTTGAAGAGAGTAAAGATGTGATTGCCATCGAACGTACACGAGAATTTCGCGGCAAGTATCACGTGCTTGGAGGAGCGATCAGTCCTATCGATGGAATTGGCCCTGATCAGCTACGCATTCGTGAATTGATGCAGCGTTTAGCTGATTCAACGATTACTGAAATCATCTTGGCCACCGATCCCAACCTTGAGGGAGAGGCGACAGCTACCTATCTAGCTCGCCTGATTAAGCCGATGGGCATCAACGTCTCACGCCTTGCATCAGGACTACCTGTCGGCGGAGATCTGGAATATGCCGATGAAGTCACGCTCGGTCGAGCATTTGAGGGACGTACCACCCTTTAGTCTCACTATATGGGCGGTGGGCCGTCTCATATATTAGGATTTTCCAATTAATGGCTAGCGCCATCTTTTCTCGTGCTTCACACTTAGCCCATGGGTCTGATTGTTCAGAAGTTTGGCGGTTCCTCCGTCGCTGATGCCGAGGGCATGAAGCGCGTTGCCGCCCGCATCGTTGCAACAAAGAAGGCCGGCAATCAGGTCGTTGTTGTTGTCAGCGCCATGGGCGATACCACTGATGAATTGATCGAGCTTGCCAATGCTGTGACTCCAATTCCACAGGGGCGTGAGCTCGACATGTTGCTCACAGCCGGTGAGCGAATTTCTATGGCAGTGCTTGCCATGGCAATTAACAATTTAGGTTTTGAAGCGTTGTCCTTTACTGGATCCCAAGCTGGAGTGATTACAGATTCTGTCCATGGCAAAGCGCGCATCATCGATGTGACACCAGGACGTATTCGCGAAGCAATCGATAGCGGTGCAATTGCAATCGTTGCTGGCTTCCAAGGAATTTCGCAGGATACAAAGGACATCACAACCTTAGGTCGTGGTGGATCTGACACAACTGCAGTCGCACTCGCTGCAGCCCTTGATGCTGATGTCTGTGAGATTTACACAGATGTCGACGGAGTATTTTCTGCAGATCCTCGCGTTGTTCCAGCTGCTCGCAAACTTAAGACTGTTACTTATGAAGAGATGTTAGAACTTGCTGCAGCAGGTGCAAAGGTTCTTCACTTGCGCTGCGTTGAATATGCACGCCGTTTCAATTTACCGATTCACGTCCGTTCATCTTTCTCACCTAACGAAGGAACCTGGGTGGTTGAAAACCATCCTGAAGGAGGCACCATGGAGCAAGCAATCATCTCTGGCGTAGCGCACGATAAGTCAGAGGCAAAGGTCACGATCGTGGGTGTTCCAGACCGCACGGGTATTGCAGCGCGCATCTTCCAAGCGATTGCCGATAACGACATCAACGTCGACATGATTGTGCAGAACGTATCTGCAGCCGCTACTGGCCTTACCGATATTTCTTTTACTGTTCCAAAAGCTGAAGGACAGAAGGCAACTGGTGTCTTACAGCGCATTCAAGGTGAAGTTGGATTTGCATCAATAATTTATGACGACACCATTGGAAAGCTTTCACTCGTCGGCGCAGGAATGCGTTCACACCCAGGCGTGACAGCTACCTTCTTTGCATCTATGGCTGATGCAGGCGTGAATATCGAGATGATTTCAACCTCTGAAATCCGCATCTCTGTCATCGTTCGAGAGGCTGATGTTGAGCGCGCAGCAAAGGCCGCACACTCAGCTTTTGGCCTAGATGCTGATCAGATTGAAGCAGTTGTATATGGAGGAACAGGTCGATGACAAAGAAGAGTGCAAAGCCAGCTAAGAAAGTAAAGGCTGCAAAGAAACTTCCATCCCTTGCTGTAGTTGGTGCAACAGGTGCGGTCGGCACAGTCATGCTCGACATCTTGAGCAAGCGTAAGAATGTTTATGGCGAGATTCGTCTGATTGCATCTGCTCGTAGCGCAGGTAAGAAGTTGACCTGTCGCGGTGAAGAACTCACAGTTGTTGCACTTTCTCCTGAAGCTTTCGATGGAATTGATATTGCAATGTTCGATGTTCCAGATGAGATCTCTGCTGAGTGGGCACCGATTGCAGCACAGCGTGGGGCAGTTGTTGTTGATAACTCAGGTGCATTTCGTATGGATAAGAAAGTTCCCTTGGTTGTTCCTGAAGTTAATCCAAAGGACATTAAGAAGCGTCCTAAGGGAATTATCTCTAACCCAAACTGCACAACTCTTTCGATGATTGTTGCAATGGGCGCACTTGATAAGAAGTTTGGTCTAAAGGAACTTGTTGTCTCTTCCTACCAGGCAGCATCAGGTGCCGGACAACCTGGCATTGATGCTTTGCATGATCAGATTTCAAAGGTTGCAGGCAAGAACCTGGGATCTGTTGCTAAAGATCTTCGAGAAGTCATTACAGATCTTGGTCCATTCCCAGCTCCTCTTGCAATGAATGTTGTCCCATGGGCAGGTTCACTCAAAGAAGATGGTTACTCATCCGAAGAGCTCAAAGTTCGTAATGAATCACGCAAGATTCTTGGAATGCCAAAACTTAAAGTTGCTGTTACCTGTGTTCGCGTTCCGGTGATTACAACTCACTCACTCACAGTCCACGCTGCTTTCTCAAAGGTTGTTACCCGTAAAGCTGCACAGAATGCGCTGAAGAAGGCTGAAGGCGTTCTTCTCTATGACAATCCAGAGAAGAAGGAGTACCCAACTCCGGCTGATGTTGTTGGAACAGATCCAACATGGGTTGGCCGCGTTCGTCAGTCTTTGGATAATCCAAAGGCGATTGACCTCTTTGTATGCGGAGATAACTTACGCAAGGGAGCTGCGTTAAATACTGCACAAATTGCAGAACTCGTTGCTGCTGAATTCACACGCTAACCGCAACTAGACTGCAACCATGACAATCGTTGTCGCAGGCGGAACAGGTCTTGCGGGCTCTGCAATCGTGCGCGCCTATCAGGCAACAGGTGCTGAGGTCATTGCAGTTAATCGCACAGTAGTTGACCTGCTTGATCGCGATGCAACGACGGCCTTCTTAAAGAAAACTAAGCCAACACTGGTTGTCGATGCAGCTGCCAAGGTTGGCGGAATCGGTGCCAATAACGCATTTCCGGTTGAGTTCCTTTCAGATAATGTGCGCATCCAGAGCAATCTGATGGAGGCAGCGCATGCTGCCGATGTTGAGAAGTTCATCTTCCTTGGTTCCAGTTGTATTTATCCACGCGATTGCGCACAGCCAATCAAAGAAGAGTATTTGCTGACTGGTCCACTGGAGGAGACAAACTCTGCCTATGCAATTGCAAAGATTGCCGGAATCGAACTGATTAAATCTTTCCGTAAAGAGTATGGCCGCACATGGATCTCACTTATGCCAACAAATCTCTATGGCCCAAACGACAACTTTGAACTACAAGGCTCACACGTTCTTCCTGCATTTATCCGCCGCTTTGTTGAGGCAACACAGAACAACGTTGCAACAGAGACTCTATGGGGGACCGGTTCACCAAAGCGTGAGTTCCTCCATGTTGATGATTTGGCAGCAGCAGTTGTGCATCTTGGATCAACGTATGACTCTTCTCAACATCTAAATATCGGCAGTGGTGAAGACCTGACAATTAAAGAACTTGCAGAGCTAGTCGCTGAATTAGCTGGCTTTAAGGGTCAAATTGCATGGGATTCAACAAAACCCGATGGAACTCCACGCAAGGTCCTTGATGTTTCGAAGGCAAAATCGCTAGGTTGGGCACCGAAGATTTCTCTCCGCGATGGAATTGCATCAACTATCGCTTGGTATAAAGATGCATCTGCAAAGGGAGTGGCTAGACGATGAGTAGAAAAGTTGCACTAATTACTGGTGTTACCGGCCAAGATGGTTCATACCTTGCAGAGTTCTTGCTTGCTAAGGGTTATGAAGTACACGGCCTAATCCGTCGTTCCTCAACATTTAATACATCTCGCATCGATCACATCTACCAAGACCCACATGAGAAGAACCCAAAGCTCTTCTTGCACTACGGAGATTTGATTGATGGTGTTGGACTTACCAACCTCATCCGTGAAATCAAACCAACTGAGGTTTATAACCTCGGTGCACAGTCACACGTTCAGGTCTCTTTCACCATGCCTCAATACACAGGTCAAGTTGATGCAGTCGGTGCCGTGGGTCTTCTTGAAGCGATTCGCTCAGCTGACCTTGATATCCGTTTCTATCAAGCATCAACATCGGAACTCTTTGGTTCAACTCCACCACCACAGAATGAGAATTCAGTATTTCGTCCACAATCGCCGTATGCAGCTGCAAAGTTGATGGCCTACTGGTGCACAGTCAACTACCGCGATGGCTATGGACTTCATGCAACAAACGGAATTCTCTTTAATCACGAATCACCTCGTCGCGGTGAAACATTCGTTACTCGCAAAATTACACGCGCAGTTGCTGCCATCAAGGCGGGCAAGCAAGACAAACTATTCCTTGGAAACCTTGATGCAGTACGCGACTGGGGTTATGCAAAAGAGTATGTCGAGTCAATGTGGTTGATGCTTCAGCAAGATAAGCCATCTGATTACGTTGTTGCAACCGGCGTTGGAGCTACAGTGAAAGACTTTGCAGAAGCAGCGTTTTCACGCGCAGGACTTAATTGGGCTGACCATGTTGAGACAGATAAGAAGTACATCCGTCCGACAGAAGTTGATGCACTTATCGGTGATCCATCAAAGGCAACAAAGGCCCTTAATTGGAAAGCTACAACTCATTGGAAAGAGCTTGCAGAACTTATGGTTGATGCCGATATTGCTAGAGGGATTTAACTTTTTCTCGGTCACAAGAAATAATCAAGTAAAAGTAAGACATTAAAAGGTACGGTAAGACATACCTACCATTATTGGCAATGAATGCAACAGTTGCGAAACTCGTGATCGCAAAATTTATTAGTAGAAATTTGAATAATATCTGCTCCTTTGACTTAGAGAACAGAGAACTTGAACGATTTCGATAGATCATAAATAACCCAAAGATTAGAGTAAACGCAAGAGTAAAAACTCGAATCTTATCCAAAATGTGAAATGGCACAAGAATTATCCTAATTACTTGGTCCCCAACGGAAGTGAACAGACCTGTTGAATTCGCGTAGAGTCCAGGCATATGGAACGCGTTTGCCATGAAAAGAACCTGCGTTGCATCAGAAGATTTAGTCATTAGCCATTCCATGGGATGAGCCAAAATGGTTCTCGCCCACCCTGATTTCAATTCATTCAGGGTTCTTTCCTCTCCGGCTTCAATTATTCTTAGCGCGGGAGATGAGTTCACCTCCGGAATCTGAACATGCAAACTATCCCAACCAGTTGGAGACAAGGAAGCACAGACAGACTCATAGTCATTTTTGTTTTCCAAAATACCGCTTAAAAGTGTTTTTGCGCTAGAGGTAACTTCGGGGGAATAGCCCCAGCAATATAGTTTCGAAAGGTCGTATATGAAAACTTGTTGTTCTGGGTAACTCTTACGCAGTTGAAAGTTGTTCGACAAGATTTTGTCTAATCCAATTGGAAGAATTGCAAAAATAAATGCAAGAATTGATAAAATAGCTATTAGTTTTCTGCTCTTTAATTTCGATATTAAGACCAACAAGAATATTAGAAGTACAAGAGGCGCGAAGACCGGTTTAAAGAGACATCCGATTAGTGAAATGAGAAAAGCTGAAGTAAACCTAATCACTTGTTTAAAACTAGGGATCGCCTTCACCCCAACGAGTAGTCCTAAAGATAGAGTCTCAATAGCTAGAAGTGTCGAGTCTCTCCATAGCTGAAAAACAAAAACTCCACCGATTAATGCAATAAAGTCAAATACTTTTCTATTCTGACTTAATTGAAGTTCACGATGGATCAGCCACACGCCTAATACATAAATGACTAGCTGTGCAATAGTGAGTGAAAAAGTCCAGGGATAATACCCATCCGGCCAAAGTCCATATAAAGCAGCAGTCGAAAAATTCCACCAGTCACGTTTTTCATCGAGTGCTGGAATTTCTCGCTGAGCACCCTCTCCACCTGTTCCAGGGAAAATTCCAACCACTACGAATACGATGAGGATGAGGATGATGAAGTCTTTGATTTTTCCAGACATTGAAATCCTCAGCATTCAGCAAGTCTACTTTTGAGAGAAGATTTAGCAAGGTATTCTTTAGATGTGACTTCAATGGATGCCGGTCTGGGGAAAACTGAAATTTTGAGTGTTGTCATGCCGGCTTTTAATGAAGAATCAACTCTTGAACAAATCGTGACTCGTGTTCTCGCGCAACCTCAAGTCGGCCAGCTCATTATTGTTGATGATGCCTCCAGTGACGGCACGCCTCAGATTCTTTTGAAGATAGGCCAGAATCCAAAGGTTGAAATCATTACTCACCCAAGAAATATGGGTAAGGGAGCAGCTATAAAGAGCGCCTCTCAAAACATCAAATTTCCATACGTTTTGATTCAAGATGCTGATTTGGAATATGACCCCACGCAGTACTCCAAGATTCTTGCTCCACTAATAAGCGGCCACGCGGATGTGGTTTATGGATCAAGATTCCAAACAGGTGAAGTTAGACGCGTTCTCTATTTTTGGCATTTCTTAGGGAATCAATTTTTGACATTGCTCTCCAATGCATTTACAAACCTAAATTTGTCAGACATGGAAACTTGTTTTAAAGCGATGAAGTCTTCACATTTCCAGAATCTAGATTTAAAGGAAAAGCGTTTCGGCGTGGAGCCTGAGATGACAGCCAAATTAGCTGCTAAAAAATTACGATTCTTTGAAGTCTCAATAAGCTATTTTGGACGTACTTATGAAGAAGGTAAAAAAATCCACGCAAAAGATGGATTCAGAGCAATATTTTGTATCGTTTTTTACAATCTTCCAGGCCAAAAGAAGAAATCTAGAAAGCTGCAGTAAGTGTCACCAGTGAAACTTCTGGTGGACTTGCAACTCTGATTCGTGAGAACGGTCCTGTTCCCATTCCGGCTGAGACATTTAGAAGTGGTTCACTTTTCACAACAGTGAGTCCGCGTGCTCGCCAATTCGGAAGGTCGCAATTGGTTGTAAGTGCCTTTGATCCACCAGGCCATGGAAGACGTACTTGGCCACCATGTGTGTGGCCGGCAAAGATTGCATCGAGGTTATCGTTCTTCATCCCTTCGATGATACGTAAATAAGGTGCGTGCGTAACACCGATTGCAACGTGACATTTACCAGCTTCACCAGCAACGAGTGAGTAATCATCAAATTCAAGATGTGCATCATCTGTGCCACGCGCTTCAATGATTGTTTTCTTAATAGTGAGTGTGGTGCGGGATGTGTTGATGTTCTTCCATCCGCGAGCTTGTAATCCGGAATCGAGTTCTTGCCAGGGTAGCTCTGGTCCATGTTTGCGCTTGCCGTGATTGGGGAGCAAGTACTTCAAAGGATTTTTAGGGATTGGTTCGTAGTAATCATTGGAGCCAAAGACGAAGAGGCCAGGAATATGAAGTAATCCATCGAGTGCATCAAGGGCAACTGGCACAGCGTTCTTATGCGCCAAGAAATCACCGGTGCTAATGACAAGATCAGGCTTGAGTGAAATAAATGACTTGATATCTGCGATCTCATTCTTTCGCGCAGGCGTTAGGTGCAGGTCTGAAAAATGCAGGATGCGAATATCCTCATGGCCTGGTGGCAAGATAGGCATCTCAGCCTCGCGGAGAACGTATGTCATAGGCATGAGAAGATACAGCCATGGGACTTAAAGAGACACTTAAGAGCGACCTCACCGAGGCAATTCGCAGTAGCAACAAGGTTGTATCAGGCACGATCCGTATGGTGTTGACTGCAATCACCAACGAAGAGGTTTCTGGCAAAGAGGCACGCGTGCTCTCCGATGATGAGATCATCACTGTTCTCTCACGTGAGGCAAAGAAGCGTCGCGAAGCAGCAGAAGAGTTTGCAAAGGCAAATCGCCCCGATAAGGCAGCTGAAGAAAAAGCTGAAGGCGAAGTTATTGCTAAGTATTTGCCTGCTCAACTTTCCGAAGAAGATATTAAGAAGATGATCGCAGCAGCAGTTGCATCAACTGGTGCATCAGGACCTGGCGATATGGGCAAGGTCATGGGCGCTATCAAGCCACAGATTGCAGGAAAAGCAGATGGAGCACTCGTTTCATCACTCGTCAAAGCAGCGCTAGGGAGCAACTAATGAAATTCGAATATGCAACAGTTCCACTTCTTTCACATGCAACAAAGCAGATTCTTGATACATGGGGTTCTGATGGATGGGATCTTGTCACAGTGATTCCAGCACCAGGTGGCGAGCAGCTCGTTGCCTATATGAAGCGTGAGGTTAAGTAATGACTGATGTTCGCGCAAAGCTTGCCGAAAAGGGATTAACACTTCCTATTACATCCAAGCCTATTGCTGCTTACGTTCCTGCAACTCGCACCGGAAACCTAGTCTTTACTGCAGGTCAGCTTCCTATGGTGGATGGAAAGATTGTGCGTGAAGGCAAAGTCGGTTCTGATCTCACCGCCGATGAAGCAAAAGCACTTGCTGAAATTTGTGCACTGAATGCACTCGCTGCAGTTGAGCTAGTTGCACCGATTGATTCGATTGTGAAAGTTGTTCGCGTGGTTTGTTATGTGAACGGTGCTCCAGGATTTACAGCACAACCTGCAGTTGCAAATGGAGCTTCAGAGCTCTTTATGCATATCTGGGGAGAAGCTGGAATTGCCGCACGTAGTGCACTCGGTGTTGCTGAACTTCCTCTTAACGCACCTGTTGAGGTTGAGTTAACTGTAGAAGTTAAGTAATTACTTACCGCGCTTTTCTAGGCGTTCAAGATCTGTAATTAATACTGCGCGACCATCAAGCTTGAGCCAACCGCGACCTGCAAAATCAGCGAGAGCCTTATTAACTGTCTCGCGGGATGCGCCAACGAGTTGAGCTAGCTCTTCTTGTGTGAGGTCGTGGTGAACAAAGAGTCCATCATCTGTCTTCTTGCCAAAGCGTGTGCCCAAATCAATAAGTGCTTTTGCAACGCGTCCTGGAACATCTGAGAAGACGAGATCGCCCACTGCTTCATTCGTGCGGCGAAGACGCTGGGCAAGACGAGCAAGAAGGTGGAGTGAAACTTCCGGATTTCCCTTAAGCCAAGGGATTAACTTCTCATGGCTTAGAGATAAGAGCTTTGCATCAGTGACTGCTGTTGCAGTTGAGGTGCGTGGTCCTGGATCAAAGAGAGAGAGCTCGCCAAACATTTCACCTGGTCCAAGGATCGAGAGAAGATTTTCGCGGCCATCACCACTTGCTGTTCCCAGCTTGAGCTTTCCACCCACGATGACATAGACATGTTCGCCTTCATCGCCTTCTTTAAAGAGGATTCCACCCTTGGAAATTTTCACAGAGTCCATAGAGGCTCGAAGTGATGCCGATTGGGCATCATCGAGGGCGGTAAAGAGTGGGGCGCGACTTACGACTTCATCTTCTTGGGGCACGTGGGTAGTTTACTCGTATGGTCGCCCAGAACGAAAATCGTAAAGAGGCTCGGGCTATCTATCGCATTTTGACCAAGACCTACCCTGAGATCCGCTGTGAATTAGATTTTAAGAATCCGCTTGAGCTTATTGTGGCTGTAGTTCTCTCAGCGCAGTGCACAGATAAGAGAGTTAACACTATTACCCCAGCGCTCTTCAAGAAGTATAAGAAGGCGAAAGATTATGCAAAGGCACCTCTTGCAGAGATTGAAGAATATATCTTCTCAACAGGTTTCTATCATGCAAAAGCGCGTCACCTTAAAGGCCTTGGAAGTAAGTTAGTAGAAGAATTTGATGGAAAAGTTCCAGGAAATCTCGATGACCTTATTACTCTGCCAGGTGTGGGAAGAAAAACTGCCAACGTTGTTTTAGGTCATGCATTTGATATTCCTGGAATTACTGTGGACACACACTTTGGTCGACTCTCACGCAGATTTGAATGGACCACATCTATGGATCCCGTCAAAGTTGAACATGAAGTAGGTGCACTGATTCCGCAGAAAGAGTGGACCAACCTTTCGCAGAGAATGATCTGGCATGGAAGGCGCGTGTGTCATTCACGTAAGCCTGCATGCGGTGCATGTCCTGTTGCAAAGATATGTCCATCGGTTGGCATTGGTGAGATGGATAAAGAGAAGGCAAAGCTATTGGTAAAGACAGATAAGGACTTCCGATGAAGAAGCTCCTTGTTATCGCACTCTCTGCTATCACTCTTACGGGATGTTCACTCACGCAACCTATTCCCGTGAAAGGTGAAGTGGTCAGCTGCGCCGATATTAAGACCGTGGCAAGTGAAGGTGCAGCACTTGATTGCCTTGATGGATCGAAAGGAGTGGCTGCTGATTCGATTGTGGGACCTGCGCTGATTAATGTGTGGGGAACATGGTGTGCTCCATGTCGCCAAGAGTTGCCTCACTTTGCGCATTACATAGCAAAGCAAGGATCTGTGCCAATTATTGGCATTGCGGTGGAAGAGAAGAACATGGCCGTGGTGAGGAAATTTGTGGAGTCCAATGGAATGTCTTGGCCCATTCTTTATGACGCAGATGGCTCAACACGTGGAAAATTTGGCATGGGCGTGCCTGTGACATGGTTTATCGATGCATCTGGAAAGGTGGTCCACAAGAAATATGGACCTTTCAAATCTCTTGAGGAAATCGAGTTATCAGTGATTAAGTACTTAGGAGTGAAATGATCTTTGATCTCATCATTGCCTTCATCGCAGTAGGTGCCTTCTTTAACGGTTATAAGAATGGCTTACTCACCACAATCTTTCGCACAGCTTTCTTTATCGCAGGTGGTGTGGGCGCAATGTATTTAGTTGTGAAATATGACCAGAGTGGCTGGCTTATTGCAGCAATCGTTGTGGGTGCATACGTTGCAGCCTGGGTTGGAACTCAGATTGCAAAAACATTGAAGTTCACTCTTATCCGCGGTCCACTGAAATTTCTTGATTCCTTGCTCGGTGCAGCACTTGAAGTTGGTAAGTACGTCATTGCCTTCTACGTCATAGGAACTATCTTGCTATGGGCGCCATGGAGTGCTGGGCAGAACGCGGTCTCTGAAAGTAAGTTCTACCTACAGGTGAGCAAGCATGCACCTGCTGTGATTGCAGATATTCGTCAAGAAGTTGAGAAGGCGCTGGCTAATCCTCGTCTTTAGAAGACTTCAAGCCTTCTGAGATCAGCTTCATCACATTGGGATCTGCCAATGTTGTTGCATCTCCCACAGCTCGGTTTTCAGCAACATCTTTAAGTAAACGGCGCATGATTTTGCCGCTTCGAGTCTTAGGAAGTTCGTTCACAACCATTATCTGACGTGGCTTTGCGATGGCACCAATTTCTTTGGCAACGTGATCGCGTAGCTCTTTTATCAAGTGATCACCATCAGCATGTGCAACGCCACCACGCAAGATAACGAAGGCAACAATGCCTTGACCTGTGAGCGCATCTGCAGCACCCACGACAGCTGCTTCTGCAACTGCTTCATGGGAGACCAGCGCAGATTCAACTTCTGTCGTTGAGATGCGGTGGCCAGAAATGTTCATCACATCATCAACGCGGCCCATCAACCAGATTGCGCCATCGCCATCGAGCTTTGCACCATCTCCCGCAAAGTAGATGCCAGGAAAGCGTGACCAGTAAGTCTCTTTATAGCGTTCATCTTCGCCCCACACACCGCGCAACATCGATGGCCATGGCTTATCAAGAATAAGAAAACCACCATGTCCATTCGGTACTGCAACACCTTTGTCATCGACAACCTGTGCGCTAATTCCAGGAAGTGCCTTCATTGCAGAACCTGGTTTAGTTGCGGTAACTCCTGGCAGCGGTGAAATCATGATGGCGCCAGTTTCTGTCTGCCACCATGTGTCGACGATAGGACATCTATCTCCACCAATTACTTGGCGATACCACATCCATGCTTCAGGGTTAATCGGTTCACCAACAGAGCCAAGAAGACGAAGCGTTGAGAGATTACATTTATTAGGAAATTCATCTCCCCACTTCATCCATGTGCGAATCAGAGTGGGAGCTGTATACAAAATAGTGACGCCATATTTTTCGATGATTTCGAACATGCGTCCCTTGTGGGGAGTATCAGGCGTACCTTCATAGATCACTTGTGTTGAACCATTAATCAGTGGGCCATAAACCATGTAGGAGTGGCCAGTAATCCAACCAACATCTGCTGTGCACCAGTAGACATCGCTACTTGGTTTGATATCAAAGACAACTTTATGTGTGTATGCAGCCTGGGTTAAATAACCAGCTGTTGTGTGGAAAATTCCCTTGGGTTTAGCTGTTGTACCTGATGTATACAAGATAAAGAGTGGGTGCTCACTATCGAAGAATTCAGGTGTGTGCGTTGAAGCTTGTGGGTCAACGAGATCGTGCCACCAGAGATCACGACCTTCAACCCAGGCAGTCTCTTGTCCTGTGCGCTTTACAACCAGTACGTGAGCAACGTTGGTCTTGCCCTTAAGAGCATCATCCACTGCTGGCTTGAGTGCAAAGGCTGCACCCTTTCTAAATCCACCGTCTGCAGTGATAACTAACTTTGCATCAGCATCTTGAATACGAGACAGGAGTGCGTCAGCAGAGAATCCACCGAAGACAACGGAGTGAATAGCACCGATACGTGCACAGGCAAGCATCGCAACAACTGCTTCAGGGATTAGTGGCATATAGATGGCAACTCGATCACCAGAACTAATTCCAATTGATGTTAGAGCGTTGGCCGCTTTGCTGACATCGGCTAGTAATTGTGTGTAAGAAATTGTTCGAGTATCGCCTGGTTCGCCTTCAAAGTGAAAAGCTGTGCGGTTGCCATTGCCTTCTGCAATATGGCGATCAAGTGCTGAGACTGTTGCATTGAGTTTTCCACCAACAAACCATTTGGCATAAGGAGATTCCCACTCAAGGGTCTTATCCCACTTCTTCTCCCAGATTAAAGCTTCTGCTTGCTTATCCCAGAACGCTAATCGATCTTTCTCCGCCTCACCGTAGAGAGCTGCCTGTGCATTTGCCTGGGCAGTAAATGCCGCACTTGGCGCAAAGGTGCGGGTCTCTGTAGAGAGATTTTCGATTGAGTCATTAGCCATGCGAAGCAGATTACCGTTGAAGGAGTTCTTTTTAAAGGGATTAGTTATCAACAATGAGTGCAAATGCTCATTTCTCTATTTCTTAATCTGCCAATAATGCGCACCTTCACACATATGAACATTTCGAAAGGAGAAAAATGACAATCGCAGCTTTCCTGGCCATCTTGCTCAAGGTGTTGAGTAATCCAGCCCTCATCGCCGGCCTGATCGCCTTCCTGCAGAAGACCCTCCACCCATAGCCTGGGAAAGACCCCTTCCTCTCGCGTATTGAGTGTGCCGATTTTTCATACGCGGAGGTAGGTGGTTGGATTAGGCGTAAGCCTCACTTAGACCCAACGGTGCGTCAAGAGCGTTTACACCAGTTCTAGTCACTGACTTGGGAGTCACAATGCCAATAGCAACCCCTGAAGTTTATGCAGCAATGTTGGACCGCGCTAAGGCCGGAGCATTTGCATACCCAGCAATCAACGTTTCATCTTCGCAGACCATCATTGGTGCAATCCGTGGATTCGCAGAAGCAGAGTCAGATGGAATCATTCAATTCTCATGGGGCGGCGCTGAATACGCTTCAGGTTCAACTGTTAAGCACATGGTTGATGGTGCAGTAGCGCTCGCAGAATTTGCACACGTTGTTGCAAAGAATTACAACGTCAATATCGGTATTCACACAGATCACTGCCCCAAGGAGAAGCTCGACGGTTTCATGCGTCCACTTCTTGAAATCGGTGCGCAGCGCGTTAAGGAAGGTAAGCAACCACTATTTAGCTCACATATGTGGGATGGATCAGCAGTTGATATGCCAGAGAACATGAAGGTTGCTCGCGAACTTCTAGATAAGTCAGTTGCAGCTCGCACAGTTCTTGAAATCGAAATCGGCGTTGTCGGTGGAGAAGAAGATGGCATCGAGGCAAAGCACGATGCGAAGCTCTACTCAACTCCTGAAGATGCACTTCTTACAATCGAAACTCTTGGACACGATGCCAATGCTCGCTACATGGTGGCAGCAACATTCGGAAACGTTCACGGTGTTTATAAGCCAGGAAACGTTGTTCTTCAGCCAAAGATTCTTGCAACTCTCCAAGAAGCTGTAGCTAAAAAGCTTGGTCTTCCTGCAGGAAGCAAGCCAATGGATCTCGTATTCCACGGTGGTTCAGGCTCACTTCTTACAGAAATCCGCGAGTCACTTGATTACGGTGTTATCAAGATGAATATCGATACAGATACTCAGTATGCATTTACTCGCCCAGTTGTTGAGCATATGTTCAAGAACTACGACGGCGTTCTTAAGATCGATGGCGAAGTGGGAAATAAGAAGGCTTACGATCCACGTGCGTGGGGTAAGGCTGCTGAAGCAGGAATCGCTGCACGTGTTGGCGTTGCTTGTGAAGATCTTCGTTCAACTGGCACATCACTACTTAAGTAATTAACAACGAGTCGGAGAGGCTTTATCCATGCCTGCATTAGTACTTCTTGGCGCTCAGTGGGGCGACGAAGGCAAGGGTAAAGCTACCGATTTGCTCGGCGATCGCGTTGATTATGTAGTTCGCTATCAAGGCGGCAACAACGCAGGACACACAGTTGTTATCGGAGATCAGAAGTATGCACTTCACTTACTTCCATCAGGAATTCTCTCCCCCAACGTTATTCCTGTGATCGCAAATGGTGTTGTTATCGACCCAGGTGTATTGCTGGAAGAAATCAAGGGTTTAACAGAGCGCGGTATCGATTGCAGTAAGTTGGTTATCTCAACCAACGCTCACTTGATTACTCCGTATCACCGCACCATTGATAAAGTTTCAGAGCGCTTCCTTGGTAAATCAAAGATTGGCACAACAGGTCGCGGAATCGGACCTGCTTATGCTGACAAGATCAACCGCATCGGTATTCGCGTGCAAGATCTCTTTGATCCATCGATCTTGCGTCAGAAGATCGAAGGTGCACTACGCGATAAGAACCAGGTACTTATCAAGGTCTTTAATCGTAAAGATATTGAAGTTGAAGATGTTCTTGCTGAATACCTTGGATATGCAGAAATCTTGCGCCCATACGTTGCAGATACAGTGCTTTTGCTTGATAACGCGTTAAAGGCTGGAAAGCGCGTACTACTCGAAGGTTCTCAGGGAACACTCCTGGATGTCGATCACGGTACTTATCCATTCGTTACATCATCTAATCCAACAGCAGGTGGTGCATGTACTGGCTCTGGAATCGGTCCAACAAAGATTGATCGCGTGATCGGAATTGTTAAGGCCTACACAACTCGCGTTGGTTCAGGCCCATTCCCAACTGAGCTCTTTGATGAAGATGGCGAGAAACTTCGCACCATCGGTGGAGAAGTTGGTGTGACCACTGGGCGTGCTCGTCGCTGTGGTTGGTATGACGCACCTATTGCACGCTATGCAGTACGCGTTAACGGACTTACAGATTTCTTCCTTACTAAGCTCGATGTTCTAACTGGCTGGGATCAGATTCCAGTATGTGTTGCATATGAGATTGATGGAAAGCGCGTTGA
Source organism: Candidatus Planktophila dulcis (assembly GCF_002288225.1). Taxonomy (NCBI): domain Bacteria; kingdom Bacillati; phylum Actinomycetota; class Actinomycetes; order Candidatus Nanopelagicales; family Candidatus Nanopelagicaceae; genus Candidatus Planktophila; species Candidatus Planktophila dulcis. The sequence continues at coordinate 1,219,344 of NZ_CP016777.1, read as the reverse complement.
AGAACTACCTGCTTCACAATCTGATTTCCACCACGCAAAGCCAATCTATGAGTACTTGCCAGGTTGGAAGGAAGATATTTCAGGTGCTAAGAAGCTCAGTGATCTTCCTAAGAATGCACAGGATTACATCACCTTCCTTGAAAAGATTTCAGGTGCTCCGATGAGCGCTATCGGCGTTGGGCCCGGGCGCACACAGACAATTGTCGTCAAGGATTTCATCTAAGCCATGAAAATCCTCCTAGTCGGAAGCGGTGGTCGCGAACACGCACTCGCACTAGGACTCAAAGCAGATAAAAGTTGTACAGAACTACATGCAGCTCCTGGTAATCCAGGTATTGCATCCCTTGCAACTCTTCATCCCGTTGCAATCACAGATAACAGCGCAATCCTCACACTCGCACAACAATTAGCTGTTGATCTTGTTGTGATAGGCCCTGAAGTGCCTTTGGTCAATGGCGTTGCTGATGTGTTGCGTGAAGCAGGTTTTGCTGTCTTTGGTCCATCCAAGGCAGCTGCTCAATTAGAGGGATCAAAAGATTTTGCCAAAGGTGTGATGCGCGATGCTGGTGTTCCAACTGCACACAGCTTCACATGCACTGAACAATCAGAGATTGAAAAGGCGCTCGATATATTCGGTGCTCCCTATGTCGTTAAAGATGACGGACTTGCTGCAGGCAAGGGTGTTGTTGTTACGCATGATCGCCAAGTGGCACTAGATCATGCGCTGAGCTGTTCACGAGTTGTGATTGAGGAATATCTTGATGGCCCTGAGATTTCACTCTTTGGAATTTCTGATGGACGCAATGTTCTGCCTATGCAACCAGCCCAAGATTTCAAGCGCGCATATGATGGCGATGAAGGTCCCAACACCGGTGGCATGGGTGCTTACTCACCACTTCCATGGGCACCTGATGACATTGTTGAAGAGACATATGAAAAAGTATTAGCACCGATGATTGCTGAGATGGCTGCCCGTGGCACACCATTTGTTGGTCTGCTCTATGCAGGTTTAGCACTCACCGATGAAGGAATCCGAGTCATTGAATTTAATGCGCGCTTTGGTGATCCTGAGACACAGGTGTTGATTCCACGTCTGATGACACCGCTTGCAACTCTTCTCTATAACGCAGCGACAGATAATTTAGATGATGCAGTTCTGCAGTGGCGCGATGAAAGTGCAGTCACTGTGGTTCTTGCTGCGCAGGGTTATCCAGAATCACCCAAGACAGGCGCTGTTATTTCATCGATTCCCACAATTGATAAGTCACAGGTTTTCCATGCGGGCACAGCCCTCAATGGTGGCTCACTACTTTCAACAGGAGGTCGAGTCTTGACTGTGACTGGAACCGGTTCAGATCTGACTGAAGCTCGCGACCGCGCATATCGCTCAATCTCACAGATTGAACTAGAAGGTTCGTTCTACCGCTCTGATATCGCGCTCAATGCGTCGGTCGCTGAGAAGGGCAATTAAATGGGGGAGAATGCACCAGTGAGCGTATTAGCCGATCGTTATGCATCGAATGAGATGCGCCAAGTCTTTGCGCCAGAACAGAAAATTATCGCAGAGCGCAAGCTATGGCTTGCAGTTGCTCGTGCTCAATCAAAGCTCGGTCACCCAATCTCTGATGCTGTCATTAAGGATTATGAAAAGGTATTAACAAAAGTTGATTTAGCTTCCATTGATGCACGTGAAAAAGTCACACGTCACGATGTCAAAGCCCGCATCGAAGAGTTCAACGCACTGGCAGGACATGAAGCAATCCATGCAGGAATGACTAGCCGTGATCTGACAGAAAATATTGAAGCACTTCAAGTGCGCGATGGTCTTGCAATTGTTCACGATAAGACTGTGGCACTTCTTGCAGCCCTAGGTGTGAAAGCTGCGCAGTATTCAGATCAGCCAATCGCTGGTCGCTCACATAATGTCCCAGCCCAGATCACAACTCTTGGCAAGCGCTTTGCATCTGCAGCCGAAGAACTTCTCTATGCATACGAACGTCTTGCATCATTACAGGGTCGCTACCCAATGCGCGGAATCAAGGGACCAGTAGGAACTGCGCAAGATTCGATTGATTTGCTTGGTTCTACTGATGCACACCAATTACTTGAATCAGCGATTGCAAAAGAGCTCGGCTTTGATCGCGTTCTCGATTCAACCGGTCAGGTTTATCCACGTTCGCTGGATTATGAAGTGCTCACCACTCTTGTTCAGTTAGCTGCTTCACCATCATCTCTTGCAACATCGATTCGCTTGATGGCAGGTGCTGAACTTGTCACTGAAGGATTTAAAGCAGGCCAAGTTGGTTCATCTGCCATGCCACATAAGATGAATACACGCTCATGTGAGCGCGTCAATGGCCTCACCGTTATTTTGCGTGGCTATGCATCGATGGTCTCTGAACTCGCTGGCAATCAATGGAATGAAGGCGATGTCTCATGCAGCGTTGTTCGCCGCGTTGCACTTCCTGATGCTTTCTATGCAATGGATGGCTTACTTGAAACGATGCTCACAGTTCTTAATGAATTTGGAGCATTCCCTGCAGTGATCTCTGCAGAGCTTGAGCGTTACTTGCCATTTTTAGCAACAACAAAGATTTTGATGGCATCTGTGAAAGCAGGTGTTGGTCGCGAAGTTGCACATGAAGTGATTAAGGAACATGCAGTTGCTGCTGCCCTTGGTATGCGCGAAGGCAAAACAAATAACTTCCTTGATGCATTAGCTGGCGATGATCGCATTCCATTTAAGCGCGCAGAACTAGATGCGCTGATTGGTAACCCTATTGAATTTACTGGCGATGCTCGCCAACAAGTAGCCCGAGTTGTCAGTCGCATCGATGCGATTACATCCGCGCACCCTGCCGCAGCGCAGTACAAACCAGCCTCTATCCGGTGAGCGGCTTCGGCGCAGCTGGCGCACCGCCAGCACCATCAATCGATGGCTGGAAACACCTGCGCACAGGAAAAGTACGAGACCTTTATACAAACGAATCTGGCGAAATTCTTCTCGTCGCATCCGATCGCATCTCAGCCTTTGATTGGGTATTGCCAACAACTATTCCCAATAAGGGCGCAATCCTTACTCAGCTCTCACTCTTCTGGTTTGAACTTCTTGCAGATATCGTCCCAAATCACATCATTAGTGATGATGTTCCGGCATCTGTTGCAGATCGCGCAGTCATTGTTCAACCTCTTGAGATGTTTGCCATTGAATGTGTTGCTCGTGGATATCTCACAGGCAGCGGGCTCACTGAATACATGAGCAACCAAGCAGTCTGTGGAAATGCACTCCCAGCTGGGTTATTAGATGGTTCCCAGCTTCCAGCCAGCATCTTCACGCCCGCCACAAAAGCTGAAATCGGCGATCATGACATCAATATTGATTTTGAGAGTGCGGCAAAGATTGTTGGCGCAGATCAAGCAGAAGAGCTTCGCGACTTAACTATCAGGCTCTATGACACAGCTGCTGACTTTTCTCGAAGCCGCGGAATCATTTTGGCAGATACTAAATTTGAATTTGGAATCAATATGGCAGGTGAAATCACGCTGGGTGATGAAGCACTGACTCCTGACTCTTCACGTTTCTGGGAGGCAGATGGTTGGGCTCCTGGAAAATCACAACCATCATTTGATAAACAATTTGTCCGCGATTGGTTGACTTCCAGTGGATGGGATAAGAAGTCCACACCTCCAGAATTGCCTGCAGAGATAGTAGAAAAAACTGCGGCGCGATATGAGCAAGCATTTGAACGAATTACCGGCAGCAAGTTCTAACAACAGGGAGATAAGAAATGGCAAAGATCGTGGTTGATGTGATGTTAAAGCCCGAAATTCTCGACCCACAAGGAAAGGCAGTTGCTGCAGCGCTTCCTCGACTTGGATTCACCTTTGCTAAGGATGTTCGCCAAGGAAAGCGATTTGAGATTGAGGTTGATGGCGATCCAACTCCTGCACAATTAGCCGATGTTGAAAAGGCTGCCGAGAAGCTTCTTTCAAACCCAGTCATTGAAAACTTCACAGTGCGAGTGGAGAAGTAGTAAGTATGAAAATTGGTGTTGTAACTTTTCCAGGCACTCTCGATGATCGAGATGCTGCTCGCGCAGTTCGCCATGCCGGTGGTGAATCAGTAGCTCTCTGGCATAACGATGCAGATCTTCACGGTGTAGATGCAGTCATCCTCCCTGGTGGCTTCTCCTACGGTGACTATCTTCGTTGTGGTGCTATCTCACGCTTTTCTCCAGTGATGGAGCCCATCATTAAGGCTGCCCAGGGTGGCATGCCTCTACTAGGCATCTGTAACGGCTTTCAGGTCCTTGCAGAAGCTCACTTGATTCCAGGTGCCCTTACTCGTAATCATGAACTTCACTTCCTATGTCGTGATCAGAAGATCAGTATTGAAAATACCAATACAGCGTGGACTTCTTCGTTTTCTCAAGGTCAAGAGATTGTCATTCCACTAAAAAATGGTGAAGGCGCATATATGTGCGATGACGAAACCCTTGCGATGTTAGAGGGTGAAGGTCGCATCATTGCTCGATATGTGGGAGAGAATCCCAATGGCTCACGCAATTTGATTGCGGGAATTACCAATGAGCGCGGAAACATTGTTGGCTTGATGCCACACCCAGAGCATGCAATCGATTCACTCACTGGTCCATCTGCTGATGGTCTTGGATTCTTCACATCTGTCCTAAAAGCGATGGTGAAGTAATGTCACTTGACACCGTTGCAACAGCGCAAGCAAATCCAGATGCATCACAACCCTTTGCAGAACTTGGTTTGAAGCCGGATGAATATGCACGTATCAAGGAAATCCTTGGTCGTCGTCCAACTTCATCAGAGCTCGCAATGTATTCAGTGATGTGGTCTGAGCACTGTTCATACAAATCATCCAAAGTTCACCTCAAGCAATTTGGGGATAAGGCAGTAAAGACTGATGCACTCCTTGTTGGTATTGGTGAAAATGCTGGTGTTGTCGATGTCGGTCAGGGATATGCCGTAACTTTCAAGATTGAATCGCACAACCACCCATCATTTATCGAGCCATATCAAGGTGCTGCAACGGGTGTTGGTGGAATTGTTCGTGACATTTTGACAATGGGTGCACGTCCGATTGCAGTGATGGATCCACTTCGCTTTGGACCTGCAGATGCGCCAGATACACGTCGCGTATTGCCAGGCATCGTTGCTGGCGTTGGTGGTTATGGAAACTGTCTTGGCTTGCCAAATATTGGTGGCGAAGTTGTCTTTGATCAGACTTATCTCGGAAATCCCCTTGTAAATGCGCTCTGTATTGGCGTTATGAAACATAGCGATATCAAGCTTGCAAAGGCAGCTGGTGCTGGAAACCTCGTTGTTCTCTACGGTGCAAAGACCGGTGGCGATGGAATCGGTGGCGTATCTGTACTTGCATCAGAGACATTTGAATCTAAGGGACCTGCAAAGCGTCCAGCAGTTCAGGTTGGCGATCCATTTGTAGAGAAGGTTTTGATTGAATGCTCACTTGAAATCTTTGCTGAAGATCTCGTTGTTGGTATTCAAGATCTTGGCGGTGCTGGACTTTCTTGTGCAACATCAGAGCTTGCATCAGGTGGTTCAGGTGGCATGAAGGTGCAGTTGGACAAGGTTCCGCTACGAGATCCATCACTTTCACCAGAAGAGATCTTGATGTCTGAATCACAAGAGCGTATGTGCGCAATTGTTGAACCAAGCAAGATTGCACGCTTTCTTGAAATCTGTGAGAAGTGGGATGTCACCGTCACTGTGATTGGTGAAGTCACTGATGGCAATCACCTTGAAATTACATGGAATGGTGAACTCATTGTTGATGTTCCACCTCGCACTGTGGCCCACGATGGTCCGGTCTATAACCGACCACTTGCACAGCCTGCATATATCGATGCAGTTGCAAAAGAAGTAATCAATATTCCGCTTCCATCTACTGCTGATGAAATCAAAGCAACAGTTCTGAAGCTTGCAGCAACTCCCAACCTTGCAGATAAGTCATGGGTGACAGATCAATACGATCGATATGTTCAAGGTAATTCGATTCAATCACAGCCTGATGATTCTGGAATGGTTCGTATTGATGAAAAGACACATCTGGGCGTTGCAATTGCAACCGATGCCAATGCGAACTGGTCATACCTGAATCCTTATGAAGGTGCGAAGTTGGCGTTAGCTGAGGCTGCTCGAAACATTGCAACAGCTGGTGCAAAGCCGTTGGCAGTTACTAACTGTCTGAACTTTGGTTCTCCTGAAGATCCAGGGGTTATGTGGCAGTTCGCAGAGACAGTGCGTGGCCTTGCTGATGGGTGTCTAGAGATGGGCCTACCTGTTACAGGTGGCAACGTCTCCTTCTATAACCAGACAGGTGCGGTTGCAATCCTTCCAACACCAGTCATTGGTGTTCTTGGTGTCATCGATGATGTTCGCACTCGCACACCGATGTCATTTGATCGCGCAGGTCTTGATCTCTATCTCCTAGGTGAAACAGAGAATGACCTTGCAGGTAGTGAATGGGCATATATGCATAACCAACGTGGCGGAATTGCACCGGTTGCAGATCTTCAACGTGAAATGCGTCTGATTGATTTATTGGTCGCAGGTCGCACGAAGAAGATTTTCACAGCAGCTCACGATTTGAGCCAGGGTGGATTATCAGCAACTCTGACTGAAATGGTCTTGCGTCACAACATTGGTGCAACTGTGCAACTCGACAACGTTGGACTTTCTCTCTTGAGTGAAACTCCAGGACGCGTTGTCGTGGCAATCGATCCTGCGCAAACCGCAGCTCTTACGAGTGAGGCTGCATCACAGAAGATTGCACTCACAAAGATTGGAACAACAGGGGGAGATTCACTCGTAATTAACGATGCGAAAATTTCACTTGTTGAACTTCGTAAAGCTCATTCCGAAACGTTCCCGAAACTCTTTGGATGATGTCAATGCGCGATCCTGAAGTACTTGCAGAAGTGAAGCAGACTCTTGCTCTGCTGACGCAGCGCTCACCTGGTCGCGCCATTGAAGTCCGTATTCCTCCTTATGCTGCCGTGCAATGCGGAGAAGGACCAACGCATACCCGTGGAACTCCTCCTAATGTGATTGAGATGGATGCGCAGACTTGGCTAGCACTAGCTCGTGGTGAGAAAAGCTGGGCGGATGCAATGGCAGAAGGCCTCATAGTTGCATCAGGTGTGCGCGCTGATTTAACCGAACTACTACCGCTTAGGATGACCCCATGAGCCGTCGCCCCGATGGATTGTTAAATCACAATGTTCTTGAAGACGATAAAGGTCCACAAGATGCATGTGGAGTCTTTGGTGTGTGGGCACCGGGTGAAGAAGTCGCAAAGTTAACCTTCTATGGTCTTTATGCACTGCAACACCGCGGCCAAGAATCAGCAGGTATCGCAACATCTGATGGCGAACGCATCTTGGTCTATAAAGATATGGGCCTTGTCTCTCAAGTATTTACCGAAACAGATCTAGCATCCCTTGTCGGCAATCTTGCAATCGGTCACTGTCGCTACAGCACAACGGGATCCAGCACATGGGTCAATGCACAACCAACTCTTCGCCCCACAAAATATGGAACTCTCGCTCTTGCCCATAATGGGAATCTCACTAACACCGGAGATCTTGCTGAGTTAGTCCAGAAACTTGAAGTAGATGTGCCAAAAAATGATCGCGGTGCAACAACAGATACTGAAATCATGACAGCGCTCATTGGTCTGCAGGATGAGAAAAATGTTGAAGCAAGTGCAATGGCAGTTCTGCCAAAACTAGAGGGTGCCTTCTCACTCGTCTTTATGGATGAACACACTTTGTATGCAGCGCGTGATCGCCATGGTGTGCGCCCGCTTGTAATCGGAAAGCTTGAACGAGGATGGGTAGTTGCATCTGAATCTGCGGCGCTCGACATCGTCGGTGCTGCATTTGTGCGTGAAGTCGAACCTGGTGAATTTCTAGCAATTAATGAAGATGGAATTCGATCTGAGATGTGGGCAAAGCCGGAGCCAAAGGGATGCATCTTTGAATATGTCTATCTCGCTCGCCCCGATACAACGATTGCAGGACAGAGCATTCACGCTGTGCGCGGTCGTATTGGTCAGCGTTTAGCGATTGAAGCACCTGTTGATGCAGATCTTGTTATTCCTGTTCCTGAATCTGGAACTCCTGCAGCTATTGGTTATGCAAAGCAATCAGGAATTCCGTATGGGTTGGGCCTTGTGAAGAATTCCTATGTGGGGCGCACCTTCATTCAACCATCACAGACAATTCGCCAGCTTGGTATTCGCTTAAAGCTCAATCCACTTCGCGAGATCATTGAGGGCAAGCGCATCATCGTTGTTGATGACTCGATCGTCCGCGGCAATACACAGCGCGCGCTAGTTCGTATGTTGCGTGAGGCAGGAGCACTTGAGATTCACGTTCGTATTTCATCTCCTCCTGTGAAGTGGCCATGTTTCTATGGAATCGACTTTGCAACTCGCGCAGAACTTATTGCAAGCGGTCTAGAGGTGGAAGAGATTCGCCGCTCCATCGGCGCCGATTCATTGGCCTATGTCTCTGAAGAAGGTTTGATTGAAGCGACAAATGTTGAAGAATCTAAACTCTGTCGCGCATGCTTCTCAGGTGTTTATCCCATCGCTATTCCTACAGATATGTCTGAAGGCAAGATGCGCCTTGAAGTTACCGATATTCACACCGATAAGGTTCATAAGTAATGGCAACATATAAAGATTCTGGCGTTGATATTGATGCAGGAGATCGCGCAGTAGAGCTGATGAAGGCATCGATTGCTCGCGCATCCCGACCTGAAGTCATGGGTGGCATCGGTGGATTTGCAGGGCTCTTTGATGCATCAGCACTGAAGGAGATGAAGCAACCGCTGCTTGCAACATCAACTGATGGAGTGGGAACTAAGACAGAGATTGCACGAGCGATGGGCAAGTACGACACCATCGGTGAAGATCTTGTTGCGATGGTTGTCGATGACCTTGTGGTATGTGGGGCAGAACCACTCTTTATGACTGATTACATCGCGGTTGGAAAAGTTATCCCTGAGCGCATTGCAGATATCGTTGCTGGAATTGCACGTGGATGCGTCAAGGCAGGAACCGCACTCGTCGGTGGAGAAACTGCAGAGCATCCAGGTTTACTAGATGAAGATGAATTTGATATTGCAGGGGCAGCAACTGGTGCAGTCGATGCTGATAAGCAGCTTGGAGCACATCGCGTGAAAGCGGGCGATCTGATCATCGCAATGCCAGCAAGTGGATTCCATGCAAATGGATACTCGCTCATTCGCCACATCCTTGCCTCACAGAAACTTGATCTCGCAAAGACCTACGAAGGGTTTTCACAATCACTCGGTGAAATCCTTCTTACTCCAACAGAGATTTACTCACTTGATTGTTTAGCGCTGATAAAGGCGCAAGGTGAAAAGTTACGCACTTTCAGCCACATCACCGGTGGGGGACTTGCAGATAACACCGCTCGCGTTATTCCAGCAGGGCTCACAGCAAAGTACGACCGATCCACATGGGCACTTCCACAAGCCACTAAATTCTTGGCAGAAGTTGCTTCAGTGCCACAAGAAGATATGGAGCGCACCTGGAATTGCGGTATTGGAATGTCGGCAGTGGTGGACCCATCTGTTGCAGATCTAGTCCTTCGCTCTCTTGCAGCTCGTGGAATGTCAGCTTGGGTTGCTGGTGTCGTTGAGCCTTCTGGAGATAAGGACGCCGCTCGTTCATACTTGGTATCTGACTACAAGGGGTAAATTTCATGGCAAGTAAGTCCAAGCTCGCACAGAAGAAGCAGGCAACATCTGCGAAGAAGATTAACTTCTACCTGATTGGCATTCCTGTCTTTGCCTTCTTCATCAAACTGATCATCATGGCCAATATCAAAGGCACCGATGGCGGAGTGCTAGGTGGATGGCTTGGCGCAGATGGTGAGAATTACTTAAGTGGCGTCGATGGCCTACTTCAGCAAGGTTATTTCAGCGATAAGAGCATCTTGTCCTACTGGCCTGCCGGTTATCCAATTCTTATCTGGATTCTTACAAAGATTTCATTGGCCCACGTTATTTACCTCATTGCATTTACCCAAACTATTTTCTATGCCTATGCCAGCTATTACTTTGTGAAGCAGCTGCGTGGCACTCGTTTGCAGCCATATATGTTCCTTATTGGATTGGCTCTTGCATTTAATCCAACGCTTTCACTGAGCTCGCTTGCAGTTGGATATGAAAGCCCTATTGCAGCTTGTATGTTGATGGTCGTTGGCTTGATTATGAAATCATGTCAGAGTGCCCATGACCGCCAATTTGTTCTGCGTGTGCTCTCAGTTGGGTTCTTCTCAGCACTTGCATCCTTTATGCAGCCACGTTGGATTCTCACCTCACTCGTTATTGCAGCATTCTGGGCGCTCATCACCAAAGGTCGCAAAGCACAGGCACTTATTCTTGTTGGAGTCATTGGCGTGATGACACTTGCTCCTGCCATCATGATGCAACGCAATATCAAATCCATTGATAAGGCTGTCATCTCAACAAACCTTGGCGTGACGATGCGCATCGGTGCAGGGGATGAAACCCAAGGTGGTTATGCTCGTACTGGTCCTGATATTCCATGCGAACCAACACCACCTGCAACAGCGACAACTGATAACGATGTTGTTAAGTGTGTGATCAAGTGGTATGCCACCCACCCTGGTAAATCAATTCGTCTCTTCATCAATAAGGCTTGGTTCTATTGGACGCCGTGGTCAGGTCCACTGGGTAACGGAACAATGGCACGAAATCCATGGCTTAAGGTCAATCCGATTGTGAATATTGCTAAGGGCAGCCAATCTGGAAATGATTTGGTCTATAAATCAGTAGGGCGCGGAATTTCATTCTTCTGGGTAATCGGCTGTATCTCACTCTTCTTCATGGGATTCTTCTGGCTGCGCTCTATGAAGGGCATCTACGCCAATTTGGCCTACGCCTCATTCATTCCTGTCGTGATCTCCTGGCTTGTGGCCATGGGAACGATCGGGGACCACCGCTTTCGCATCCCTACGATGACCCTGAGCGTCTTCCTGCAGGTCATGGGCTACTTCGCCCTGCGCCATAGGCTCAAAACAGGCTCATTTGCCGTTGCTTTGGAGTCAAGTGGCCAGGCGCGATAACCTACGCGTCTGACACATTAGCTATTCGTAAGGAGGTCGCCCATGGGTCGCGGCCGTGCAAAAGCAAAACAAACCAAGGTTGCTCGCGATTTGAAGTACAACTCTCAAGAGATGGATCTCGATCGCCTCACCAAGGAACTCCACGGTGATGTTCCTAATCAGCAGAATCAGGATGATGACGATCCCTTTGCTGAAGGTAATTACATCCCACGAGCGTGAGACCAACCCCGTACGTTGCATCCCTTCGTATCTACGAACCACTTTCTGCATTTGAACCTGTCGACCGAATTCGTTGGCAGAATATTGATGCAAATATCGATTCACGCAAAGAGGAGCAGGCGCTCGCACTCCGCCGTTTAGTTTTTCCTGAACCACCAGCAGTTCGCCCTGATGGAGCACATGTTCTCGACATCAATGGCATTCGTTATGTCTCACCATGGTCGACTGCAACTCGTTGCTGGGCAGCACTGGATGATTTCAAGGAATCACTTCCATCATCGATTACTCCATTTTTTATTCCACCATCACTCGAAGAGGTAATTACCACCGGCGTTGATTTATTGGAAGATCGCGTTCCCCACATCATTACCGAAAATTGGATTATTCCTCCACGCTGGTTCTCCATCTTCACTCCCGATGAGCGAGTGCGTGGAGAAGATGATGATGGACCTTATTCTTTTGCTCGCACCACGATGGCAAAGGCGCGTGAGCGCTCACTTGCATCCCACGAAATTGTGTTAGGTGCATTTGGGCAAGGCCCTGTCGAGCAAGAGATTGAAAATATGATTGATTGGCTTGAACTCTTTCATCCCCAATCACTGGTGGAACTCGATTACGGTGGGTTAGCTGCCTATCTCGATTCATCACTGCGCGCAGCAGGCCTTGATGGAATTAATGAAGATTCATCTATTGAAGATGTGGCATTTAGCTTGTCTGGACTCTCGGCAGGGGATGGATCAGTTGCAGGACAGGGATATGAGCGTCTTGTGAGCCGTTGGCGCGGCGTTCAGGCCTTCGAATCAGCTATCTAGCGCTCATTTATTCATCTGCTGCGGTATTGCCATCAGCGGTAGTGGTGGGGAATACTTCCCGTCATTACGGAGCAAAACGGACATTTCAGTCCACACTCCAATGAGCGAACTTTGTGGGAGAGCATATGAATCGTCTGCCTGATGCAGAAGTTTTGCTGACTCCTCGTGAAGTCGCTGATTTATTCGGAGTCGATCCCAAGACAGTAACTCGTTGGGCAAAGGCAGGAAAGCTCACCTCCATCCGCACATTAGGTGGTCACCGCAGATATCGTAAATCTGAAGTTGATGAACTTCGCACAAATTACTTCAAGGCACAGAACTAATCTTTCTGTAACACCATGAATTATTCCATCGAGCAATTTTTCTTACTGGGTTTCCTCACTCTGATTTTTGTTGGCCTCATTACCCCACCGATTCGCCAACTCGCTCTGCGCCTTGATGCAGTTGATGCGCCCACTCTTGCGCGCAAAGCACAGAAAGAGCCCGTTCCTTATTTAGGTGGCGTGGCTATTGCGGTGGGAATCGTTGCAGCATCCTATGGCTCACTTCTTGCAGTTGATTTCTCCGTGCAAACTTTTAAGTTGGCAAGCTTTGTCTTAGTTCCGGCAATGGCAATCTCAGGGATGGGTCTCTGGGATGACCTGAAAGGCCTGGAGCCTTGGCCACGCCTTGTTGCACAGACCTTCACCGGAATTATCGTTGCAGTCATTTTGACTGTCACAGACACTATGGGCTTTGCCTTTAATAACCATCTCCTGAATTACTTCATCACCGTGTTATGGATTGTGGGAGTCTGTAATTCGATTAACTTCTTTGATAATCACGATGGAGGGGCAGCAGGAACTGTCGCCGTTATTACCTTCTTCCTCTTCTTTATTGCCTATGACCGCCAGCAGATATTGGTCAGCGCACTTGCGATTGTGACAGCAGGTGCCACAGCAGGATTTCTCATCTGGAACCGCCATCCTGCAAAGATCTATATGGGAGATGCGGGTTCGCTCTTCCTTGGCATCATCATCTCTGTATTAACGATTCGCCTCAGCCCTGGTGTTGTTCCTTCTTATAAGTCACTTGCGATTCCACTCTTTCTGATGGCAACCCCAATCTTGGACACCACTGTCGCCGTTATTTCACGCCTTTATCGAGGCATCTCACCTTTCCAAGGTGGACGCGATCACCTATCTCATCGATTGATGCGCAAAGGTCTTAATCGTCGAATAACAGCTTTCACCCTGTGGGGACTTGCAGCCTTCTATGGCTTGATCGCTATCTCTATCTATACCTGGCCTGATACCTATGGAGTTCCATTGATTATCGTTGGAGCAGCGCTCTGGCTGGCAAAGCTCGTCTATTTCTTACGAATTCCATCTGAGGGGTAGACTCACACCATGGCTGATAAGAATGATGATGTAAAAGCAAGAATGCTTGCTGCCCTTGAAGCAAAGAAGAATAAGAAGGGCGCTCCAGGCACTCAAACACATTCTGAAGGTGGTTCAAAGATTCGCGGCGGACAACGCAGCGGTGGCGCTCCACAAGTTCAGCGCAAGGCAGGACCTTCAGGTTCTGGCTCTGCAGGCTAAATTTTCTTTAGGTAGTGCCCTTTCTTCTAGAAATTAGAGTTCGTCCCAATACTTCGCGAAATAAAGTTGGCGGAAGTGTTGGAGAGCCCCCACGGTTAGTAGTTGCTGTTCAAGCCCCAGCAATTGATGGCAAGGCAAATCAAGCAGTGATCAAAGAGTTAGCGAATGCATTTAATCTGCGTGCTCGTGATTTCACCATCGTCTTTGGTGAACTTGGACGCGATAAGAGGCTCTTGGTAGAGGGAGATGAAAAAACTCTCCAAGCAAAGCTTGAAGAGCTGATGGGCGAGCCCACACTTTTGTAAATCACTTCTCGGTCTATTACTTGTGGCTCGGGACAGGATCGAACTGTCGACCTCACGATTTTCAGTCGCGCGCTCGTACCAACTGAGCTACCGAGCCAATATGTAGTTGTGATCCTGCTGTAGTTAAAAAAGAAGAGAGCGTGTGGACACTCTCTTCTTTCGCGACCCGGACGGGACTTGAACCCGCGACCTCCGCCGTGACAGGGCGGCGCGCTAACCAACTGCGCTACCGGGCCTTACACATTTACATGCGTTCGACCATTTTTCTCTTCTTTCGAAGCGTGCCCCCAACGGGATTCGAACCCGTGTTACCGCCGTGAAAGGGCGATGTCCTAGGCCCCTAGACGATGGGGACGTTTGAGGCTCGCAAATCGTACCTTCTTAAGCGTGCACGACCAAACTCGGTGAAAAAGCCCCTAGATAGAGGGATGAAAATGGCTTCTTTTAGAGCAGCGACCACTGCACAGTGACAGAGATGCTCACATCTTGCTGACCTAAATCAATCACCGTTGCATCTGATTCTGCTTTAGCAACAGCCATCACAGGTGTGTAATTTGTTGGAGCAGAGTTTTCAACGAGGTAATTCACTTTGCCAAGCTTTACACCCATCAACTTTGCATACGATGTTGCCTTTGCTTTCGCACTCTTTACTGCAGCAGCACGAGCAGCTTCTAGTGACTTTGTGGAATCAAGAACAAACGGAGTTGCTCCATTGATCTGCAAGTTATCTCCACCTGCTGCAACAAGTGCATCAACGAGTGATCCAGCAGTATCTGCAGCTCGCACGGTAATGGTGAAGGATTGTGATCCACGGTAGCCAGTCAGAGTAGAGCCGCCATCGTTGGTGTATTTGTACTCTGGATAGACGCTAACGCTCTGAGTTGCAATATCTTTCGTATCAATCTTTGCTGTTTTCAACGCAGCCCGCACGGCGGTTGCAGTCTTTGCAGTGGCAGCGAGTGCTTCTTTGCTTGTTGCAGCAACGGATGTGGCAGTTGCGTTAATGCGCACTGCATCTGGGACAACTTTGACTGTGCCTTGCGCCGAGACTGTGATGTAGCGAGTGGCTGCTGCATGAGCAGAAGGTGAGATCACACCTGCCACAGCAATGGAGAGAAGGGCAATGAGGGAGATGCGTTTACGAGTTGTCATAAACCTATTATCTCTTACTTCTTGTGGCTACGGTTATAGATCTCTGTGTGATCTCTGAGCATTCTCTCCAGTGAGAAGTACTTATGTGCTCGAACTTTTCCAGCAGAGCCAAGGCGATTTCGAAGTGCTGAATCTGTTGCAAGTGCGCTTAAAGCACTAGCCATCGCACCCGGTTGGGGTGAGGTGAGAAAACCGGTTTTATCGTTTTCAACGATATCTGAAATAGATCCCACAGCAGGGGCCACGATAGGTAGCCCAGCTTGAGCTGCTTGAATCAACGTCAGTGGGATACCTTCGTTATCACTTGTCAGTATTGCAATATCACTTGCAGCAAGCAGATCATCAATATCTTTGCGCCATCCCAAGAATTTCACTGGCAAGTGCTCTGCAGCTGCTCGCGCCTTAGAACTTTCAAAGAGTTCACCTTCACCAGCGATAAGAAAGTGAATAGGAACTTCGCGCTTAACCATCGCAGCTGCAACATCTAAGAGTCGATCGGGGCGCTTAATCTGTGTAAGGCGACCAACGAATGCGCAGTAGATAGTGGCCGGATCTAATTCGAGGTTTTTGCGAATCTCAGCCTTGCTTGCAGTGTGAGGCTCAGGTAGTCCTGGAAAGAAGACACTGTATTGGCTTGCAGTACCTATGCCTGCGGCAATGAGTTCGCGCTGAACTTGTGTGCCAATTGCAATGAGGTGATGTGTGCGCTTTGCAAAGAATTTCTCAATTAAAACTACAAGCTGTGTTTTCCACCCTGCGAAATATCCATGCAAGAGATGGCCATGGAAGGTGTGAATACGAACAGCGCCACGTCCTGCAATGATCGATGCCAACCGACCGAGCACGCCAGCTTTTGCTGTGTGAGTATGGATCACATCAGGCTTAAAAGTCTTGATGGTTTTAATGAGTCCTAAGAAGGCTGTGAAATCTGCAATGGGAGAGACAGAGCGACCAAGACCTGCAATACGCGTTGCTTTGATATCGGTGGCAACTTCATCGAGGAAGTCAGCTTCTGTTTCATCGCAATAACCAGTAATAAGAATCTGCTCAAAGCGAGAGGAATCTATTCCGCGCATTAGCTCTGCCACGATGACGGCCGGTCCACCCACATTCATGCGGGCGATAATCTGCATTACTTTGATGCGCTCGGCCATGTGGTTATCTTCTCGCAAAAAGGCTGGATAATTGAACTTATGACTAGCGGGCAATTCGTATCCAACTGCACAGCAGATGCGATGGCTCGCGCCGCACAGAGTTTGAAATCAGGCTCTCTCATCGCTTTCCCCACTGAGACTGTCTATGGACTTGGTGCCGATGCAACTAACCCAGAGGCTGTGGCACGGATTTATGAAGTAAAGGGACGCCCTGCCGATCACCCACTCATCGTTCATGTGGGAGATATGCAAGATATAGCGCAGTGGTCTGATGAGATTCCAGATTACGCAATCGCGCTTGCTCGCACATTCTGGCCAGGCCCAATGACTTTGATTCTCAAGCGTTCACCCCTTGCACAAGATTTCATCACTGGGGGACAAGAAACAGTTGGGCTTCGAGTTCCCAACCATGTCATTGCACTCGCACTCCTGAATGAGTTTAAGAAGATTGGTGGCAAAGGCATTGCAGCCCCGAGTGCCAATCGCTTTGGCCATGTTTCACCCACAACAGCTAAGGCTGTTAGCGATGAGCTCTCTCAATATTTAGCACAGGATGATTTGATTCTCGATGGTGGGCCATCACAGGTGGGAGTTGAATCCACCATTATCGATTGCACAACACAAAGCCCAAAGATTCTTCGCCCTGGTGCAATTACGGAAGAGATGATTAAAGAAGTAACTAAACTTGATCTTTCCTATGATGCAACTGAAATCAGAGTGAGTGGTTCACTAGAAAATCATTACTCACCAAGTGCGCAAGTAGTTCTTGATATCACTCCAGAAAAAGGTGATGGCTTTATCGCCTCAATTGAAATCCCAACACCTGATGGAGTCATTCGATTGGCATCTCCTGCAAACAATGAAGATTTTGCGAGAGTGCTATATGCCGCGCTACGAAGTGCTGATGAGCAATCGTTATCGCGCGTAGTTGTGAAGCAGCCTTCCGGTGACGATATCTCCGTTGCAATTCGGGACCGATTACTGCGTGCTAGCCGTGGGCGTTGAGGTAGTAGACTGCGCCAGTTCATTAGTTGGGGCCTATAGCTCAGTCGGTAGAGCAACGGACTTTTAATCCGTGGGTCGACAGTTCGAGCCTGTCTGGGCCCACACATGTATCTTCACGATATGAAAAGTAAGTCTTGGCTTCCTGCCTATCTAGCCCTTGGCTTCGTGTGGGGCTGTTCCTTTATCTTCATTAAATTAGGCCTTGAATTTCTTACTCCCTTTGGCGTTGCCTTTGGCCGTTGCGCATTAGGTGCGCTCTCTTTGGTGCTCTATGCCAAGATCCAAGGCGCTGCGATGATTTCAGATAAGAAGTTACTTCTTCATTTATGGGTAGTTGCGATGCTGCTCAATGTCATTCCTGGAGTTCTCTTTGCACTTGCTCAGACAGAGGTGACATCAGTTCTTGCAGGAATTATCAATGCGGTCACACCGCTAATGACGCTGCTTGCAATTCTTATTGTTCATAGGGAAGAGAAACCAAAAACCTTTCAATTCGTTGGGATCATCATCGGATTTACTGGAGTACTGATTGTTCTGGGCGCATGGCGTGGTCTTGGTGATAATCCGCTCTGGGCAATCTTGGTATTACTTGCAGCAGTTTCTTGTTATGGAATTTCATTTCCCTATACGCGCAAGTATGTGATTCCTTATAAGGCCAAACCAGAATCTATTGTTGCAACACAGCTGACGCTAGCTGCGGCAACACTTCTGCCTTTCTATCTCTTTGATGGAATAGCTCAAGATGAATATCGTCTGACGCCAGTCCTTGGAATGATCGCGCTCGGTGTTTTTGGCAGTGGCTTTGCCTATATCTGGAACTTCAAAGTGATGGAGTTAGCCGGAAGTGCGATTGCAAGTAGCGTGACGTATTTGACCCCGGTTGTGGCGGTCATTGTGGGAGTGATCTTTCTCAATGAAAAAGTCACATGGCATGAACCTGTTGGCGCTTTGGTAGTTCTCCTAGGTGCAGCGATTGCTCAAGAGCGAATCAGATTTAGGAAAGAGTAAAACCGAATGGCAGCTCAAGTCGATGAGTACCAAGTAACTTTTCATTTTTCAATATTGATTCGGTTTTATCGTCTGCAACAATGATTCCACCAGAGAGAATCACTGCTCTTTCACAGAGCTCGTGTGCGTAGGGAAGGTCATGAGTCACCATCACGATAGTGACATCGAGTGAGCGCAAAATGTCCGCCAACTCTCTGCGGCTAGCCGGATCAAGATTTGATGAAGGTTCATCCATAACCAAGATTTCAGGTTTCATCGCAAGAACTGTGGCAACTGCGACTCGTCTGCGCTGTCCAAAGGAGAGGTGATGCGGAGGACGATCCTTAAACTCACTCATACCGACTAACTTCAGCGCATAGTCAACGACTGCCTCTAGCTCATCACCTCGCACTCCCATGTTGTAAGGGCCGAAGGCAACATCTTCACCGACTGTTGGCATAAATAACTGATCATCAGGATCTTGAAATACGATTCCGACTTTTGAGCGAATGTTTCTTATGGAATCCTTATTTTTGGAATCAACTTTCTCACCTGCAATAAAGACTTCACCTTGCATAGTCTGGTGAATTCCGTTCATATGCAGAACAAGAGTGGTCTTACCTGCGCCATTAGGCCCAAGGAGTGCTACTCGCTCTCCCTTCTCAACACGAAGGTTTACTCCATAGAGAGCTTGATTGCCATCAGGATAAGCAAATGCCAGATTATTGATTAGTAAACTCGGGTGGTTGCTCATGTTTTATCCATTCATTCTAAAGAAGATGGAAATCAGCAGTGCAAATGCAGGAATACTCAGTGCTCTCAACCATGTCGAGTAACCGACAAATTTCACTTCCGTATGTGGGAGCTCACCATCAAATCCACGAGAGAGCATGGCTAGATGCACGCGTTCCCCGCGTTCGTAAGAACGGATAAATAGCGCTGCAGCCGATGTAGCGATAACTTTCCAATGCTTGATTCCTGTCGCATCGAAACCGCGAGATTGTCGTGCAATCTTCATTCGTTCCATCTCATCACTGATTACATTGATGTATCGAAGCATGAAGGATGCAATCTGAACCATAATAAGTGGCAGCCGTAGTCGCTCTAGACCTCGCAAGATCTCGCGAGCAGTAGTAGTTGTTGAGAGGATGACAGCGCTTAAGACACCCAAAGTTCCTTTGGCAACAATTGAAAGCCCAGCCAACAGTCCATCTCTATAGAGATTGAAAGGACCGAGTTCAAATCGTTCGCCAGTTCCAACGAAAGGCATCAGAACTGCGAAGAATATGAAAGGCACTTCAATCAGAGCTCGTTTTGAAAGTGTGAGTACTGAGATCTTTCCAGCTAGCGAGGAGGCAATCACAAGGATTAGGAATCCCACAAAGGCAGGCCAGTAGGTGATGGGGGTAGATACAACGACCAACACAAAAGAGAGAACAGCGAGGATTTTTACATGCGAAGGCAAAGAGTGCACAACTGAATGGCGATGAATGTAAAGCCTTTCACCTACATCATGGCCATGGTGATGGCCATGAGAGTGAACCTGACTCTTTTCTGAGGATAAAGTCTCTATTTGCTTGCGCCATTCTTGCGTCGCAGAATCAAGAAGAGCCCTGAAGAAACACCTGCGGTGGCGAGTACACCAATGACCCCGGCTGCTCCCGTGGAAAGCCGTTCATTCTTAACACCCTTTACTCCATAGTCAGCAAGCAATCCATCTGAATTCGTATGTTCTTTGGCCTTATCAAGGAAACCAATATCTTCAGCTACTTTTTCAAGTCCGTCTGGGCTAGAGGATGCATAGTTCGAGACAACCCCTGCTAGCAATAGCGATAGAGCAAACCCAGCAATAATAAATTTATTTTGTTTTTTCATTTATTTACTCGCGTCTCTAGTAAATGTGTAGTTCCTTTGTAGCCATAGACAAGATCAGAACGGCTAGCCATTACTGCTCCTACAGCTAGTGCTGTGATAACTCCTTCACCAATTCCTATAAGTAAGTGGGTTCCAAGCATGGCTGTGAGTACTTGTGAAATAGAGAATGTTGCAGTTCCGCCGATTGCATACTGGAGGACAAATCCTGCGGCAGCACATGGAACTGAGATTAATCCTGCAAGAAAAGCAGCGATTGATATTGAAGACTTATTTTTTGGTAGAAATTTCTTAACGAGGATGAAAATGAGGTAACCAACCCACACTCCGACTAAGGACATGTTAAAGATGTTGAGTCCGAGTGCGGTTAATCCTCCATCAGCAAAGAGCAAGGCTTGCATCAGCAAGACAACAGTCAGTGCCAGCGATGCTGCCCACGGACCTACAAGAACTGCAGCAAGGGCTCCACCCAGTAAGTGGCCACTTGTTCCAGCAGCGACTGGGAAATTAAGCATCTGCACAGCAAAGATAAATGTTGCTGTAAGTCCAGCAAGTGGAGCGGTCTTCTCATCGAGGGAGGATCTAGCCCCCTTGAGTGAGATAGCCACACCAGTTGCAGCTAATCCAGCGAAGGCGACAGAGGTAGGAATGTCGATGAAGCCATCAGGAATATGCATGGTCAGCCCTTTCTAGATGCAAATGATTCGCAAGAAGAGAAGATTAACCGAGAATTTACGCCCAAGCGAGTTGAAATAACCACGAGCGTGGGGGCGTTAGGTCTACAGTGCAGGAATCTCAAGCAGCTGGGGGGTCTTTAGATGAGTGATGACGAAGGCCAGGATGATCTTGTTACTGAGGAGATGCTCTGGGATCGCATCCCTGAGGTCCACGGTGAAGAGCGAGCCAATACCTATTACGAACTCTCTGCCCGCATCTTTGCCCGCGGCCAATATGACGAGGCGCTCGCGCTCGCAGAAACCGCTCGAGATATCTTCTCTGAACTAGGAGCATCTGCTCCCAGTGAAGGATTAGCGCAGGCATATTCTGCCATTGGTTACAACCTCAATCAGCTCAAGCGCATGGATGAAGCTGCAACTGCGATGAGCCAAGCTGTTGCAATCTTGCGTGAGAACAAATCTCCTATTGCACTTGAGCTCGCCTGCACACTCGGTGAGTGGTGGTATGCCTCAAAGAATTATGAAAAAGTTATTGAGACTATGTATGAGTGTTCGCAGGAGCATCTCGTTGATGGAAACACAATTGGTGCAGCCAATGACATGCACCTCATCGGTTGCGCACAGCGCGAACTAAAGAATTTTGCCGAAGCAATCATCTGCTTCCAAGAGGCACGCAAGATGTTTAAGTTAGAGAAAGAAGTAATTCATGTTGCGCGATGCGATCAAAAGATTGCCTCTTGCTATGTCGAACTTGGCGATGGTGAGAAAGCAATTGATGCAGCGCGTAAGTCCATCGATGTCTTTGAAACGGCCCATGATCACCGCCGCGAAACTTTTGCACTCTTTGAGTTCGGAAAAGCAGAGATTCTCCTTGGGAAACTAGAAGATGGCCTATCCACGCTCGATGGCGTCCTTCAAATCATTACCGACGATGAACCGAAAGATTTTGAATTCATTCTCGATATCGAAGACCGCATGGTTGCTGTCATGCGCCAATTAGGGCGCATGGAAGAAGCTGATGAGGTTGAACGTCGATTGAAGTCAGTGCGTGAAGCCCTCGCTGATGAACCTGCATCAGATGCAGATGTCATACTCAACGATTAAATCTTGCGCGGTAGGTGCTGAAGCGCCCAGTGATACATCGCGATAGCACCAGCAGCAGATGCATTCATTGAACGCGTAGAACCATATTGTTCAATTGCATAGAGAACTTCACAGATAGCAATTCCTTCATCTGACATTCCGGCACCTTCTTGGCCAAAGAGAAGTACGCACTTCTCAGGAAGTTCTGCACCTTCTAAATGCTTAGATCCTGGGACATTGTCGATTCCAATGATGGGGGTCTCATTCTCAGAACACCACTGTGCAAATTCGGCGATGGTGGGGTGATGCAGAACAGTGAGATATCTATCGGTCACCATCGCACCGCGCTTATTCCAATCGCGCTTTCCAACGATGTGAACAATAGATGCATTAAAAGCATTTGCTGTGCGAACAATGGAGCCAATGTTTAGATCGTGCTGCCAGTTTTCAATTGCAATCTGGAGTTTATGACGTTTTGTATTGAGGTCGGCAACAATCGCTTCAACTGTCCAATATCTGTAGTAATCGAGAACATTTCTGCGATCACCATTTTCCAAAAGCTCAGGATCATATTGAGGACCTGTAGGCCAAGGTTTTTCGTGAGGGCCAACGCCTACTACTGGGAAAAATTCACCCGGTCCGATGACCGCAGGTGTATTGATTTCCATGGATGCACTCTAAACTTAAGCAGCCGGCAATACCAATAACTTTGAAGGAGTCACAATGGAGATTGTTTATCACATCGCTTTTGGCATCCATCTGCTCTGCGTAGTTGCGATTCTGGCTCTCTTACTCTTGCAGGCGAATAAGAATCCTAAGAAGCTCAATCCTGGCATTGTTCATGCAACGCTCACAGCGCTGATTGCAGCTCTTGTGATGGTTGGATTGTGGGATCAAGTCCATGATGAAGCACTTAACCACACCAAGGTCGGTATCAAGGGACTGGTGCTTGCAGTCATATTGACTCTGGGTTACACACATCTTAAGAAGCCGGTACTCAAGAATTCAATCTGGGTAACAATGCTTGGACTGACAGTTCTCAATATCGTTATTGCTTACGCCTGGTAATACTCGATATGAAAAAGTTTGGGATTCTTGCATGCCTTGTTTTTGCAATCCCAAATCTTTTCCCGGGGCAAGCAACTGCACTTGATCCAATAAATGTTGCTGCAACCTTTGAAAGACTTACAGCAGGTTCCGCACTTGCTAATCCTTCAGTTGTGGTCATAGATCAGCTCACAGGTCAGGTTGTATTTGAGAAGAGCGCATACTCACAACGAAAGCCTGCCTCTGTCCTTAAAATCTATTCAGCAGCAGCAGCGCTGACATATATGCAACCCACTCAAATTTTCACAACGTCAGCTTGGGTTGGGGTGAATCCAAAGAGCCTTGTTATCCAAGGCTCCCTTGATCCATGGATGAGTCTGAGTGATCCTGTTGCAAAGAAGATGGGTCGCACTTCCATTCCTCGAATTGAATACAACTCACTTTCAGCTCTCAAGGAAGCAAATCCGGGATCTATTCGAAATTCAACAATTTATTACTCTGATTTGTATTCGCAAGATGTTGCCAACATTAAGCGCTTCTTTATTAAGCAAGGCGTTAGCCCCATTATGAAGAAGGTGAGCACGGAGGAAGCACAGATGCTTTCTGCCGAGCAGATACTTTCTTCAGATTCTCCAGACCTTCAAGAGATGCTGGCTTTTGCGCTCACGTGGAGCGATAACTTACTAACTGAACGCATTGCTCGTCTTGCTTCACAAGCAGCTGGTTATCCGCTGAGTGATGAAGGCGTAGCCCGAACTTTTGAAGAAGTACTCACAGGACTTGGAGTGAGCAACAAAGGGCTATTAATCAAAGACGCAAGCGGGCTCTCGAAAGAGAATCGAGTCACAGCAATACAAGTTGGTCAGTTACTCGTGAAGATTCGTAAAGATTCTCGATTTGCTTCACTCATTAGTGGCCTGCCAATCAGTGGATTAACGGGAACCCTGCGCAATAGATTTGTTGACACAGCACCGCAAGCAGTTGGTCTTGTTAAGGCTAAGACTGGAACTCTTAATGGAACTGCAAATCTTGCTGGCTATGTTGAGGCTGGAGATCGTGAATATGTCTTTGTCATCATT
This sequence comes from Candidatus Planktophila dulcis, assembly GCF_002288225.1. NCBI lineage: Bacteria > Bacillati > Actinomycetota > Actinomycetes > Candidatus Nanopelagicales > Candidatus Nanopelagicaceae > Candidatus Planktophila > Candidatus Planktophila dulcis. The sequence continues at coordinate 1,195,195 of NZ_CP016777.1, read as the reverse complement.
GCTGACAGATTAAAGACAAGTTCACGTGCTGAAAAATTTGCACGTTCAACAGTCGATAGAATTTTAGGAAAGATAGCAGCACCACTCTTGCCAGTATTTCCTACACAACCAGCTGAAGTAGTTATTGAAGAGGTTACGACAACCGCTTAATCGTCATCTTCGTCTTCTTCATCATCATCGTCATCATGATCGCGATCGCCACGATCATGTTTGCCTTCACGACCTTCATCATCGTCATCGTCGCGTTGTGGAACATTGCTCACTACTGGCATAGGTAGTGAATTAAGGCTAGAAGAGAGCTTGGAAGATGGCAGAGTTTGCCCAGTTGGCGCAGGCGCTGAATTCGCATTGTTGGAAATGGCAGGGGTACTAATTTGTGCTGCTGCCATAGATTGTGAAACAACCGGAGTATCTGCAACTGCAGAAGGCTCATCTTGTGCTGTTGCAAAGATTGAACCGCCCAGAATGATTGCACCGGCTGTTACCAAAGTAGCTATAGGAAGCTTCTTATTTATCTTGCGGATACCGGCAGATGGGCTCTTGTCCTCTGTTAGTTCAAACCACTCAGGTTTCTTCGATGTCATTGTGGACCTCTTTCGTTAAGTGCAAGATAGATCTCATTTCTTAAAGGCAACTGAGAATCGACCCGTTACTCGCTGTCAGTTATGGGTACCCTAAGCGTGTGTCACTCCTTCGCCCCTACGTAGACCTCATGAAATTGCGGGTTGTTGAGCTCCTGATCATCACAACCCTTCCCGCTATGGTCTTGGCTGAGAAAGGGTTGCCATCCTTGGGTTTGGTCGCAGCAACCCTGATGGGTGGAACTCTGGCGGCAGGTGCCTCCAATGCTTTTAACATGGTGATTGAATCTGAATCCGACAAGTTAATGGCGCGAACATCAAAGCGTCCGCTTGTTACTGGAGTAATTAGCAAAACCCAAGCCACAGTATTTGCATGGCTCATCACAATTCTCTCTCTTGCGATTTTTCTGCTCTTCACCACAGTGCTTGCAACGCTCTTGACTGCTCTTGCAATATTTTATTACGTCGTTATTTATACAATCATTCTTAAGCCCAATACAGCACAGAATATTGTGTGGGGTGGAGCAGCAGGATGCATGCCAGTTCTGATTGGTTGGGCTGCTGTTACGGGATCTCTGACGTGGGTACCAGTTGCATTCTTTATGGTTGTCTTCTTCTGGACCCCGCCACATTTCTGGGCTCTTGCTATTAAATATAAAGATGATTACTCAGCAGCAGGAATTCCCATGTTGCCATCAGTTGCAAGCCAATCAATTGTTATTAGCCAGATGTGGTTTCACACCATTGCAATGGTTGTTTCATCAACTGCCATGATCCAATTGGCAAAATTACCGGTCTGGGTACTTTGTGCAACAGTGTTGCTCGGTGCAGTCTTTACCTTCCAGCTCTTTAAGTTAAAAGAGAATTCAGATAATTACAACAAGGTAGCAGCGGGAATTTTCCACTGGTCGATTACTTACTTGAGCTTGCTCTCTGTATTACTTGTTGTTGCTCAGCTATTAAGCGCTTGAGTTACATCTTTAAGCAAGTCATCAATATGCTCAAGGCCAACTGATAGACGAATAACAGAGGGTGTAATGCCCATCTCTAGCAGCACATCAGGAGCTAAGCGGCGATGAGTAGTAGATGCAGGGTGAGTAATCAGTGATTTGCTATCTCCCAAGTTGTTGGAGATATCGATGACGCGAAGTGCATCCATGAAGCGGAAAGCATCTTTCTGAGTACCAGCAAATTCAATTCCGATTGTTGTGCCGCCAGCTTTCATCTGCTTCTTAATGACATCACGATCAGGGTGAGATGCAAGACCTGGATAACGAACGCTCTTTATTTCTTTTCGAGTTTCGAGGAATTCTGCAAGCTTCTGAGCATTTTCACACATACGAGTCACTCGAAGCTCCATGGTCTCAAGTGATTTCACGAGAACCCATGCATTAAATGCGCTCAGTGATGGACCTGTGTGACGAGTGAAAGGAATGAGCTTTTCGTAGATATATTCAAATGATCCAAGAAGTGCGCCTGCAAGAACGCGACCTTGTCCATCAATATGTTTTGTCGCTGAATACATCACTACATCTGCGCCAAGTTCTAATGGCTTTTGCAAGACAGGAGATGCCATCACGTTATCGACGATTACTGTTGCGCCCACCTTATGAGCCAAATCAGAGACGAAGCGAATATCAACAATCTCTAAGAGTGGATTGCTTGGGGATTCAATAAAGACTGCCTTCGTTGGCTTTGTCAGCGCCTTCTCCCAAGCAGCCTTATCGTTTGCCTTTACCAATTCATATGTGACGCCCCACTTAGGCAAAATCTCTGTGATTACTACATGGCATGAGCTAAACATGGCAGCCGATGCAACGATGTGATCTCCTGCTTCAACAAGGCAGGCAAGGGATGCAAACATTGCGGCCATTCCAGAACCCGTTGCCACACAATGCTCCGCACCCTCAATGGCAGCCAAGCGCTTTTCAAACATCGCAACGGTTGGATTGTGAAAACGGCTATAGAGGAAGTGATCAGTCTCGTCTGTGAATGAATCGACTGCTTCCTGTGAATTTGCGTATGTGAAACCGCTATTGAGAAAGAGAGCCTCGGAAGTTTCACCGAAACCAGAACGCGCAAGACCTTCGCGAACAGCTGCAGTTTGTGGATTGATTTCCCAATCTGGTTCGCGACGCTTTGGATGCTCGTGATAGCCCCAGACCTCTTTACTCATAAGCCCATCCTAAGGTTTGGACGCTATATTGCCCACATGAGCACTATGGCTATCTCAGCGAGAGATCTCAGTAAGAAATATGACTCGGGCTTTGCTGTTTCACACGCAAACTTTGAAGTTCCCCTCGGCACCATCTGTGGATTTGTTGGTCCCAATGGGGCGGGCAAGACCACGACCATTCGCATGCTCCTTGGATTGATTACCCCAACGGGTGGCACAGCAGAAGTTCTCGGTGAATCAATTACTCACCCAGAGAAATACCTTTCACGCGTTGGCGCAATGATTGAGGGACCAGCTTTTTATCCTGCGCTCTCTGGTGAAGAAAACCTTAAAGTCTTAGCAACGCTCGGTGGATTTCCTATAGAGCGCGTTGGTGAATTGATAAAGACAGTGGGCCTAGAAGGACGTGGAGATTCAAAGTACAAAACGTATTCCTTAGGAATGAAGCAGCGCCTCGGAATTGCAGCAGCCCTACTCCCACAGCCGCGAGTTTTAATCCTCGATGAACCAACAAATGGGCTTGATCCAGAAGGAATTCAAGAAGTTCGCGATCTGCTCAAGAAGTTGGCAAGTGAAGGGACAACAGTCTTTGTCTCATCACACTTGCTCTCTGAACTCGAACTCATCAGCGAATACATCGTGATGCTTCGCAAAGGTGAAGTCGTTTTTGCTGGACCAATTCAAGATCTCTTCCTAATGCAACAACCATTTATCCTTGTGAAAACAGATTCACAGAGTGATCTTCAAAAGATTATCGAGCTTGCCCAAGCCGATGGACATAAAGCAACTATTCGTTCTGAAGTGGCTCATATTGAAGGACCTGCAGAGTGGGCCGGAATTCTTAATCGCAAAGCATTTGAAGCCGGGATCTTGATTACACAACTTTCACCACAGATGCCAAACCTCGAAGAGACATTCTTTGAGATGACAGGAGATCGAAAATGATTCGCGTGATCTATGCTGAGTGGAGAAAACTTCGTCGCCCGACACTCTTCTTAGGCACCATTGGCGCTGCTCTCTTCTTTACCGGTCTGACATCAACTTTTCTGTATTTGATGATTGATTCCGAGCAAGGCAATTCAGACCGTGGTCGCCAGGTAAGTCGTGAAGTACTGGAGCTCGCAGGTGGATCTGTCTACGGATTTGCATCAGTAGGTGGACTTCTGGGAATTATCGCCCTCTGTGTCTTTGCTGCACAGACAGCGCAGGAATACACCTACGGAACGCTACGTAATCTTTTGGTTCGTCAACCAGGACGTATAAGGATTTTGGTAGGAAAACTTATCGCCATGAAGATTTTTGCTCTCGTAATGATTGCAATCTCTGCGGTAGTCAGTATTGCAATCTCATACTTCTTATCGGATAGAGCAAAGGTGTCTACCGATCTATGGTTTACCTCGGCTGGGTTCCAGGAAATCGGCAAGACGCTTCTCAATGTGGCGATTTCAGTGATCTACTTTGGCATTGTGGGAATGATTCTTGGACTCTTGCTGCGTTCACCTATCTCATCAATTTCTATTGGAGTTCTCTGGATTCTCATCATCGAAAATCTCTTGGGAGCGGTCAAGCCAGTATTTCTTGAATGGATGCCAGGAAATCAACTCTCCCTTATCGCTCAAGGCGGTAGCTCAGAAATTTCATATATGCATGCCTTAACTCTGGGAAGTTCCTATGTATTTGTCGGTGCGATAGTTGCAACGGTCCTCTTCACCCGAAGAGATGTGGCTAACTAGCGACACTTAGGCGATACCCGCCGAATATATACAGCGCTCATTTATTCTTAAACAATGCGCCGCAGAAAATCCTTGATGTGCCTTGCCATCATTGCAAGCCTGACTCTTGCGGCCACCCCTGCCATCGCAAAGCCAAAACCAACACTTGCTGAGATTGAAGCGGCTAAACAGGCAGAAGCTGCCAAGAAAGCTGCAGCAGATGCTGCAGCAAAGAAATTAGCTGCAGCAAATCTCACTCTTAAACAATTAACTGCCAGAGCCAATGCTGCGCAAGCTGTTTATCTTAAAGCGAAGAGAGAACTCGAAGTTGCTACAGCGCAAGCAATTGCGGCTGCCAAACATGCTGCCGAGACAGCAGCTGCAGTCGCAGAAGCTCACCGAGTTATCGGAAAACTTGCAGCCAATGCATACATCCTCGGTGGAAGTATGAGTGATATCCAACCCTTACTGAGTTCTAATGGACCACAAGATCTCATTGATCAACTCTCCACTCTCAACACGTTAGGTGCACAAAACACCACTGCACTTGACCGCTATAAGGCTGCAGAGATTGTTGCAAAAGCTGCAAAGAAGAAAGCTGATGAAGCAAAGGCAATCCAGGTAGTTGCCACTGCTAAAGTTGAAGCGACAAAGAAAATTGCGGATGCAGCGCAAGCTCTTCAACAAAAGGAAGTCAATAAACTTCGAGCAGTTCAAGATAAGTTGATGAAAGAACTTGCTACTGCACGTAATGTTCGTGTGACCCTAGAACAACAACGTCAGTTGGCGTTGCTTGAAGAGAGCCAAGCTTCTACTGCGGCTACCACGATCAACCAAGCGAAAGTTTGGCCGAATATTGGCTTCAAGGGTCGCACAACAATTAGAACAACTGAGGCACAACGTTTAGCTGCGGTGGCCTTTGCTAAGAAGCAGGTTCAAGCACGTAAGCCATATATCTGGGGTTCTGAAGGACCAAATTCATTTGACTGCTCAGGTCTTGTTTATGCTGCTTATAAGTCAGCAGGTCTTGGTTGGCCAAATTGGGATCGACTTAACTCTGCTTTGTATTCAGGCTATACAAAGCATGTTGCGCTGACTGAACTTCAGCCTGGCGATCTTCTCTTCTATTCCTACAAGGGCACAATCTCAACAATTCACCACATCACCATTTATGCAGGTGGAGGAATGATGTGGGAGGCCAACTCCAAGGATAAGGGCTTGCTCTACTCAAGTATTTATAGCGTTAAGGGGCTTATGCCATTTGGTGGTCGGGTCTAACCTTCACCTATGACTGATGCCAACGTTGCAATTCGCAACGCTGTAAAACCTCACCTTGCTCGGCTTGAAGCCGGCGATGTTGTGCTGGTTGCTGTCTCTGGTGGTGCAGATTCACTTGCACTTGCATCTGCAATTCTCACAGAGTCAAAAGTATGTGCGATTACAACAATTGCTGTGACTATCGATCATCAACTACAAAGTGGTTCGGGTGCACAGGCAGAAAAAGTTGAGAAGCAATTGAAGGAGATGGGTTATGGCAAAGTCATTGTTAAGAAAGTTGTGGTTACTACTGAGTCCGGCCTCGAAGCTGGCGCTCGTGATGCACGCTATCAAGCTCTTAGTGCGTGCGCTGCGCAAGAGAAGGCAACGAAAGTCTTCTTAGGTCACACACGAGATGATCAAGCAGAAACTGTTCTGTTAGGACTTGCTCGGGGATCTGGAACTCGCTCACTGTCTGGAATGTCATTAGAGAATGGAATTTATCTTCGCCCACTATTACAGATCACTCGAGAAGAAACTGTTGCTGCATGTAGAGAATTAGAGATTGAACCTTGGAATGATCCGCATAATGGAAATACTGAATTTTCGCGCGTCAGAGTTCGTAACGAAGTTCTTCCAGTGATGGAGGAGAAGTTAGGACCTGGAATTGCAGCAGCACTTGCTCGCAGCGCATCGATTTTGCGTGATGATGCAGATGCCCTCGATGAGATTGCACAGAGTGAAATCTCAGCATCTGACCTCGCAAATCTTGAGTGCGATCACTTAGCGAGCCTGGCTCGAGCAATCCGCTCTCGAGTCCTGAGAGCTGCTCTCTATGCCGCTGGCGCCCCGACAGGCTCAATTACAGCCGATCACCTTGCCGCAGTTGAGGCGCTGGTCACTTCTTGGCATGGTCAAGGGGTGGTGAGCCTTCCGGGTGGTGTGAAGGTTGAGCGAATTTCGGGCAGACTTTCGCTCTTAGCCCAGCCCTAGGTATCAAGGAGCAGACCACGTGGATTTAGCAGCAGTCGGAACCGATGTTGAAAAGGTAATAGCAACAGAAGATCAACTTGCAGCAAAGATTGCAGAACTCGCAGCGCTCGTCGATGCAGATTACAAAGATAAGAATGTACTTCTTGTTGGCGTGCTCAAAGGCGCAATCATGGCGATGGCTGATTTAACACGTGCAATGCAGACTCATATCGAGATGGATTGGATGGCTGTTTCTTCCTACGGTTCAGGAACTAAATCAAGTGGCGTGGTTCGCATTCTTAAAGATCTCGATCGTGACATCACTGGTCGCCATGTTCTGATTGTTGAAGATATCGTGGATACCGGATTAACACTTTCTTGGCTTAAATCAAACCTTTACTCTCGCGGTGCAGCATCTGTTGAAATTCTTGCAATCCTTCGCAAGCCAGAAGCTGCAAAGGTTGATGTCGATGTGAAATACGTTGGCTTTGATATTCCTAAGGAATTCGTCGTGGGTTATGGACTTGATTTCGACGAGAAGTACCGCAACCTCTCATTTATCGGTGTGCTTGCAAAGCACATGTACTCATAAGGAATTTCATGTCTTCCCAGAACCCACTTAGTAAATTGAAGAAGAACTCAGCGAAGAAGGCTCTTAAGCCGACGAATAAAGATGGCGGCAAGAAGGCTCCTCTAACTCGTTCGCAGAAGATTTTCCGTGGCCCGCTGTTCTGGATCATTGTTGCAATCTTTGGTGTCACAATCTTTGGACAGATTACTAACGCTGCCAATCGCTATACAGAGATCAAAACTTCGCAAGCAATCGATGCTATTTCTAGGGCTCAAGTTGAGTCAGCAGTCCTTGTTGATAAATCACAAAAGATTCGTCTAATTCTCAATAGTGGAAACACAATTAAGGGCGCAACAAAAGTTGAAGCTTCTTATATTGCGCGCCAAGAGCCGAATTTGATTGATGCTCTGACTGCAAACCCTCCTACAAAGGGTTGGAGCGTTAGCGTTCCATCGCAATCATTCTTGACCACTTTCTTCTTCACCTTTGGCCCAATTCTGATTATTGGCTTCTTGTTCTTCCTCATGATGAGCAATGCTCAAGGCGGAAATCGCGTCTTCTCATTTGGTAAGTCTCGTGCGAAGCTACAAGATAGCGATGTTCCACAAAATACCTTTGATGATGTTGCAGGTGCGGATGAAGCGATTGCAGAACTTGAAGAGATTAAAGATTTCTTAGCTGATCCTGCAAAGTACGCACTCCTTGGTGCAAAAATTCCTAAGGGCGTTCTTCTCTACGGTCCTCCAGGAACAGGTAAAACTCTTCTTGCTCGCGCAGTTGCTGGTGAGGCAAAAGTTCCTTTCTATTCAATTTCTGGTTCTGACTTTGTTGAAATGTTTGTTGGTGTCGGTGCAGCTCGCGTGCGCGATCTCTTTACCCAAGCCAAAGCCAATTCACCTGCGATTGTCTTCGTAGATGAAATTGATGCAGTCGGTCGTCAGCGCGGAGCAGGTATGGGTGGCGGTCATGATGAACGCGAACAAACACTGAACCAACTCCTTGTTGAGATGGATGGCTTTGAAGCAAATGGCCAAGTTATTTTGATTGCAGCAACCAACCGACCTGATGTTTTAGATCCCGCACTTCTACGTCCAGGTCGCTTTGATCGTCAGATTCCTGTTGAACGTCCAGATCTCAAGGGCCGTGAAGATATTCTTAAAGTGCATGCAAAGGGCAAGCCGCTTTCAAAGGATGTTGAACTCGTTACATACGCCCGTCGCACACCTGGGTTTACTGGTGCAGACCTTGCGAATGTATTGAATGAGGCAGCCCTACTTACTGCTCGTGAAGGTCAAAAGACAATTACCAATTTACAGATTGATGAAGCTATCGATCGCGTGATGGCTGGACCACAACGTAAATCACGTCTGATGTCTGAAGAAGAGCGTCGCGTTACTGCGTATCACGAGGCAGGACATGCTCTCGTTGCCTATGCACTTCCTCATACAGATCCTGTTCATAAGATCACGATCATGCCGCGCGGTCGCGCACTTGGTTACACAATGGTTCTTCCTGATGAAGATAAATACTCAACAACTCGCAACCAGCTCCTTGATCAGTTGGCATATTCACTGGGTGGACGCGCTGCAGAAGAACTCATCTTCCATGATCCATCAACAGGAGCCTCTAACGATATTGAGAAGGCAACCGCTCTTGCTCGTGCCATGGTGACTCAATATGGAATGACTGAGGCAATTGGTGCAATCAAACTTGGCACAGATGCATCAGAGCCATTTATGGGCCGTGATTATGGACATCAACGTGATTACTCTGAAAATGTTGCAGCAATTGTCGATCGTGAGATTCGTAAACTCATTGAGACTGCGCATCAAGAGGCGTATGACATCCTTGAAGCAAACCGCACCATCCTTGATGAAATGGTTCTAGAACTTCTTGAAAAGGAAACTCTCAACAAGGAAGAGATTGCTGCAATCTTTGCCAAGGTAAAGTCATGGCCAAAGCGCCCAGCATGGACAGGATCAGAGAATCGTTTACCTTCAGCACGGCCACCTGTTGATATTCCAGAACGAGCAACTCCTACAGATGCTCCTCGCAAATCACGTCGCGTGAAGAAGGCAACCTCGAGTGACTGATATTTCCTCCGTTTCCATGGGGCCTGGCGATGGACGTGCTGCGCATCCCTATGATCAGGAGCGCGCAGAAAAGGCTGTGCGCGAACTTCTCTTAGCGCTCGGTGAAGATCCTGAACGCGAAGGTCTGAAAGAGACTCCAGCACGAGTGGCTCGTGCATTTAAAGAGAACTTTGAAGGACTATGGCAGAAGCCAGAAGATGTATTAACAACTACCTTTGACATCGGACATGAAGAGCTTGTGATCATTCGCGATATTGAAGTCTTTTCTCATTGCGAACATCACCTCACACCTTTTCATGGCGTTGCACATGTGGGATATATCCCGAGCGGCAAGATCACAGGTCTATCCAAAGTTGCACGTCTTGTTGATCTCTTTGCTCGTCGTCCTCAAGTGCAGGAGCGTTTAACAACTCAAATTGCAGATGCCTTAGTTGAGATTCTCAAACCTATGGGCGTCATTGTCATCATCGATTGTGAACATTTATGTATGTCGATGCGTGGAGTCCGTAAATCCAGGGCGCGCACAACAACATCAGCTGTTCGCGGTGTTCTACGCGATGCAGCTACTCGCGCTGAAGCAATCAGCCTAATTACGAATCGATAAATTCTCATGTTGGTGATGGGCATTCTTAACGTCACTCCAGATTCTTTTGCCGATGGTGGCCTGCATTATGAAGAATCACTAGCGATCACACATGGCCTTGAAATGATTGAAGATGGTGTTGACATCATTGATGTGGGCGGTGAATCCACTCGTCCAGGTGCCGATCGAATTTCAGAGGAAGAAGAGCAAGCACGAGTTATCCCTGTCATTCGTGAGCTTGCAAAAAAGGGAGTTGTAATCAGCATCGACACTATGAGAGCGACAACGGCCAAGCTCGCGGTTGAAGCTGGAGCTAGCATCGTTAACGATGTCAGCGGAGGGGCTGCAGACCCTGACATGTTTTCAACAGTTGCTCAGCTGGGATGTAAATACACCTTGATGCATTGGCGGGGACATTCAAAAGATATGAATGAGAAGGCTATTTATGGCGATGTTGTTGCTGAAGTCATTGAAGAAGTGACGCTGCAGCTTGATAAAGCACTTGCAGCAGGCGTTAAGCGCGAGAACATCATCTTGGATCCAGGTATTGGCTTTGCAAAGAACGCTGAACACAACTGGGAAGTCCTTAACCGGATTGATGAATTTGTTGCACTTGGCTATCCAGTATTGATTGGTCACTCACGTAAACGTTTCTTGGGCGGAGAGCATCCCGATGAGCGAGAAGAAGCCACTGTTGCAGTAACCCAATCACTAGTCGGTAAGGGCATCTGGGCGGTTAGAGTTCATGGTGTGAAGGCAAATGTGAAAGCAGCTCGCTCATGAGTGATGTCATCTCACTCACAGGTATTTGGGGTTTTGGATATCACGGAGTTTTCGATCATGAAGCAAAGAATGGTCAAGATTTCTTTGTTGATCTAGAAATTCACTTAGATTTATCACGTGCAAGTGTGAGTGATGATTTAGCGGACACAATTGATTACGGAGCACTTGCTGACATTGTGGTTGAAGAGATCACAGGTGAGCGAGTTCAACTGATTGAAAGACTTGCAGGACGCATTGCAGATCGCATTAAGGGCGGGCACCCAGAAATTTCAAATATTGCTGTGACGGTGCATAAACCTAAGGCTCCTATTTCTGCACAAGCTTCCGATATTTCGGTCACTATTACCCGATGAAGGCAGTAGTTGCACTTGGTGCCAATATTGGCAATCCAAAAGAGCAGATGGATTTAGCAGTTGCGATGCTCAAAGAGGCAACTATCGTTACTGCGGTCTCTTCTTTCTACACAACAAAACCAGTGGGTGGTCCAGAACAACCCGATTACATCAATGCAGTCTGCATTCTTGAAAGTGATTTGCCTGCTATCGATCTGCTTTCGCTGCTACATGGAATCGAGAAATCACTGGGGCGTGAACGTATTGAAAGGTGGGGACCTCGCACCATCGATCTCGATCTCATTCAATATGGCACATTGCTCAGTAGCGCCACAGAGTTAGAACTTCCTCATCCACGCGCCTTTGAACGTCGCTTTGTTCTGGAACCGTGGCATGAGATTGAACCTGATGCCCTTCTTCTTACACACGGCAAAATCTCTGAGCTTTTGGCGCAACTGTCCTAACGCCTTAGAATTACCTCACTGCCTGCCCGGTACCTGAAAGGACTGGAGCCATGAAAGTAGTAACAGATGCTCGCCAGCTTCCTTCTGCCTGCGCATTTGTTCCGACAATGGGCGCACTGCATGCGGGCCACGCTTCACTCTTTGCACTTGCTAAGAAATATAGTGATGATGTTGTGGCAAGTATCTTTGTTAATCCTTTGCAATTTGAGAATAAAGAAGACCTAGCGCAATATCCCCGAACACCAGATATTGATATTGCAATTGCTGATGCAGCTGGAGTTACACATCTCTGGCTTCCTACTCAAGCAGAGATTTATCCTGATGGTTATGTGAAGAAATCTGCAGGGCCACTGGGTGATATCTATGAAGGTAAATCTCGACCAGGACATTTTGATGGAGTACTTACCGTTGTCCACCAATTTTTTTCACTTCTTAAACCAAAGGTGGCGATCTTTGGAGAGAAAGATTTTCAGCAGCTGCAGTTAATTAGGACAATTGCTGAAGGTATTGAGATTGTTGCAGCACCCACTATTCGTGAAGTCGATGGACTTGCGCTCTCATCTCGCAATGTGCGACTTAGCGATGAGGGTCGAAACGCAGCACAAGTCATTTATAGAGCGCTTACCAAAGCCAAGTCTGAAAATGAATTGCGTGAGATCTTGGCGAGTGAGAGCTCTCTTACTGTTGATTATGCAGATTTCATCGATGAGAAGACCTTTGCTCACGCTCAATCAGACACTCGTAAGGTTCGTGCGATTGTCGCGGGGTGGATAAATGGTGTGCGATTGATTGACAATATGCCTATGGGAAATCGCGCATGAAGTTATTAGCGCCAACTCCGGGCTGGACTGCAACAGCTGATGTCATCGTTGTGGGATCAGGGATTGCAGGACTAACTACTGCGCTGCAATGTCGCACATATGGATTATCAGTTTTACTTGTGACAAAAGCACGAGTTGATGAAGGCTCCACTAAGTGGGCGCAAGGCGGTATTGCCGCAGCACTTGGTGATGGTGATTCACCCGAAGCTCATGAGAAAGACACACTCGTTGCAGGTGCTGGGCTCTGTGATGTTGATGCTGTGCGCGTACTTGTCACAGAAGGCCCTGAAGCTGTTCGTAAGTTAATCGAACGTGGAGCAATCTTTGATAAAGAAGATAGCGGTGAAATTGCACTTACTCGTGAAGGTGGACACCTTCGTAATCGCATCTTGCATGCAGGAGGAGATGCAACTGGAGCTGAAGTCTCCCGAGCACTTCTTGCGGCTGTCCATGATGATCCTGAGATTGAAGTTGTTGAACATGCACTTGTGCTCGATGCACTTAAGAACGATATTGGTGAAGTGTGTGGAGTAACTCTTCACGTTATCGGCGCAGGTAGTCGCGATGGCGTTGGCCGAGGTCTTGCTCGCGCTGTAGTCCTTGCAACAGGTGGACTAGGTCAAGTATTTGCTCAAACAACAAATCCATCTGTATCAACTGGAGATGGAGTTGCACTCGCTCTTCGCGCAGGGGCAAAGGTGGCCGATGTTGAATTCATTCAATTCCACCCAACAGTCTTGTGGCTGGGCGATAACTCAGAAGGACAACAGCCATTGATTAGTGAAGCTGTGCGCGGTGAAGGTGCCTATCTTGTTGACGATAAAGGCGTGCGCTTCATGCAAGATATTCACCCGCTTGCTGAACTTGCACCACGTGATGTTGTGGCAATTTCCATTATGCGCGTGATGAATACAACTGGTGCTCACCATGTCTGGCTCGATGTTCGCCACCTTGAAGGATTTAAGGAACGCTTCCCAACCATTTATGCATCCTGTATTTCTCATGGCATTAATCCACTGAAAGATTTGATTCCCGTGGCTCCAGCATCGCACTATGCATCAGGTGGAGTGCGCGTTGATCTCAATGGCCGCACAAGTGTGAATGGACTCTATGCATGCGGTGAAACTGCATGTTCTGGTGTTCATGGCGCTAATCGACTTGCATCCAATTCACTTCTTGAAGGCCTTGTATTTAGCGCACGTATCGCAGCCGATATTGCAGAGAAGTTGCCTGAGAAGAGTGAACCAGTGGTGAATGCATCTCAAGCAATTCTGCTTGATCCACAAGTGCGCCATGACATTCAGGTGAGTATGAGCCGTGGTGCAGGAGTATTGCGATCATCAGATTCATTACTCAAAACAAGTTCTGATTTAACTCGTATTGAAGATAGAAAGAGCACAGAGCCATGTGTTGAAGCATGGGAGACAACTAACCTCTTCCAGCTCGCGCAGACAATTGTGAAAGCTGCGCTCATTCGACAAGAAACTCGTGGCTCCCATTGGCGTGAAGATTTCCCTCAGACTAGTGATCTGTGGAAGAAGCGCATCGTGCAACAAGTAGATCAAGCTGGTTATTGGACAAGTGGCTATCAGGAGGTTGGGAAATGATTGATCGCGACCTGATTAAGAGAGCACTCGCTGAAGATCTACAAGGTGGCCAGGACATTACATCTGTGGCAACGGTATCCGGTAGTGAAAAAGTTGTTGCTGATTTCGTTTCACGCAAAGCAGGCATTGTTGCTGGTATTGATATGGCCCGCGCAGTTCTTGAAGAAGTAGGACTAACTGATATTGAAGTTCTTGTGAAGGATGGCGCATCGGTCAAGCAGGGTGAAGTCTTGATGACTGTGCGTGGTGATACTCGCGCTATTTTGCTTGCAGAGCGCACAGCACTTAATTTCTTAGGTCATTTGAGCGGTATCGCAACACTGACTCGCACATGGGTCGATGCCATCGCAGGCACAACGTGCGAGATTCGCGATACTCGTAAAACAACTCCAGGTATGCGACTACTTGAGAAATATGCAGTGCGTATGGGTGGTGGAACTAATCACCGTATGTCACTCAGTGATGCTGCGCTCATTAAAGATAATCACATTGCTGCAGCAGGGGGAGTTGCACAGGCTTTCTCAAAGGTCCGCGCAGAGTTTCCATCTTCAGAGATTGAAATCGAAGTTGATACTTTGGATCAGTTGCGTGAAGTCTTGCCTTTAAAGCCTGATGTAGTGCTGCTGGATAACATGAGTCCTGCGCAGTGTGTAGAGGCAGTTTCCATAGTCGCTGGTGCAACCAAGCTGGAGGCTTCAGGTGGAATTTCACTTGAGAATGCGAAGGCATATGCAGCAACAGGAATTAATTTCTTAGCAATTGGCGCACTTACACATAGCGCTCCAGTTTTTGATATTGGTCTAGATATGAGAGCGGAGTAGCCATGTTGTTAACAGTCGATGTCGGAAATACAAATACGGTTCTGGGAATCTTTGATAAAGATCAACTCATCAAGTCATGGCGCGTTAAGACAGACCCACGCACAACTGCCGATGAACTCTGGCTCCAATACAGCGCACTCATCAGCGGCTACACACTCACAGGACTTGCCATCTGTTCGACAGTTCCTGCAACTCTTCGCGAGCTTCGCACGATGATTGATTCGTACTTCAGTGATATCGCAATCACCATTGTTGAACCAGGAACTAAGACAGGCGTTCAACTCCTTGTTGATAATCCAAAAGAAATTGGCGCAGATCGCATTGTTAATACTCTTGCAGCCCACACTCTCTATGGTGGTCCAGCCATCGTTGTGGATTTTGGAACATCAACAAACTTGGATGTTGTCTCTCCCAAAGGTGAATTCCTCGGTGGAGCGTTAGCGCCCGGAATTGAAATTTCAGTGGATGCTCTCGCTGCTCGCGCAGCCCAGCTTCGCAAAGTCGAACTTGTTCGACCAAAGAGCGTTATTGGAAAGAACACCGTTGAAGCTCTTCAATCTGGAACTATCTTTGGATTTGCTGGACAAGTAGATGGTCTCGTTGATCGAATCACTGCAGAATTGGCGAAGGATTATGATGATGCTCCCACCGTGATTGCAACAGGTGGCCTTGCTCCACTCATCATTGGAGTATCTGAAACTATCGATGAGCATGAGCCAGATCTGACTCTTATTGGCCTTCGCCTTATTCATGAGAAGAATCAGTAGCTATAAAAGGTAGACTCACTGCACTATGACAACCGATAACTCGCCCGCCACAGAGGATGACCTACCCGAGCAACTTCGGATTCGTCGCGAGAAGCGTGCAAGCCTTATTGAGCGCGGAATTGAGCCATATCCGGTTGCAGTAGCCCGCACTAAATCTTTGAAGGAAGTTCGCGACAAATACACAGATCTTGCCGTTGATGTGGCCACCGGAGATATTGAAAGCCTGACAGGGCGCATCATCTTTAAGCGCGACACAGGAAAACTTTGCTTTGCAACTCTTCGCGAAGGCGATGGAACTGAACTTCAGGCGATGCTATCTCTGGATCAAGTGGGACAAGATCAACTCGATGCATGGAAATCCGATATTGATTTAGGTGACATGGTCTCTGTTACTGGAGAAATTATTACTTCCAAGCGCGGTGAACTTTCTATCCTTGCAACGTCATGGGCTCTTGCTTCAAAGTCTCTTCGCCCGCTTCCTAACGACCACAAACCGATGTCTGAAGAGACTCGCGTTCGAATGCGTTATGTGGATTTGATTGTTCGCCCTGAAGCACGTGCAGCAGCACGTATGCGCCCTGCTGTGATGCGTTCATTGCGAGAGACATTTAATAGTGAAAGCTTTATTGAGGTAGAGACACCCATGCTTCAGGTGATGCATGGTGGAGCTACTGCTCGTCCATTTAAGACATTTAGTAATGCATACGATATGGATCTCTACATGCGTATTGCACCTGAGCTTTTCCTAAAGCGTTGCGTTGTCGGTGGCATTGAGCGCGTCTTTGAAATCAATCGTAATTTCCGTAATGAAGGCGCAGATTCTTCACACTCACCAGAGTTTGCAATGGTCGAGTCATACATGGCCTATGGCGATTGGCGCTCTATTGCTGATGTCACACGTTCTCTTATTCAAAATGCAGCCATGGCAGTTGCTGGTTCACATGTGGTGACACATCACGATGGTCGCCAAGCAGATCTTGGTGGCACATGGAAAGAGATCTCACTCTATGACGCAATCTCTGAAGGAGTAGGCGAGCAGGTAACAGCGCTTACTTCCATCGATGAGCTGAAGAAGTATGCAACAAAACTCGGTATGAAGATTGACCCAAAGTGGGTAACAGGCAAGCTCGCCGAAGAGATCTTTGAGCATGTTGCTCAAGATAAATTGGTAGAGCCAACATTTGTTATGGGATACCCAGTTGATACTTCTCCACTTGTTCGTGCACATCGCGAAACTCCTGGAGTTGTTGAAAAATGGGATCTCTATGTTGATGGCTTTGAACTTGCAACCGGATACTCAGAACTTATTGACCCAGTGATTCAACGCGAGCGTCTGATTGAACAAGCACAGCTTGGAGCTAAGGGCGATCTTGAAGCGATGCAGGTCGATGAAGATTTCTTACGTGCTATGGAATTTGGAATGCCACCTATGGGCGGAATGGGAATGGGCGTTGACCGACTTCTCATGGCGCTGACTGGTCTTGGAATCCGTGAAACTATTTTGTTCCCACTCGTAAAACCTGAAGCAGATTAAGAATGCTTGTTATTCGTCCTGCTAAGACAAGTGATGTGAAGGCAATCCGCGAACTCGTTGATTCCTATGCCGCCCCAGGTCAGATGCTGGCAAAAGAGACGGTGACACTTTATGAAGGCGTGCAGGAATTTACTGTTGCAGAACTTGATGGAAAAGTTGTGGGATGCGGAGCACTCCACACACTCTGGGAAGATTTGGCTGAAGTTCGCACAGTTGCTGTGAAAGAGAGTTTGCATAAGCAAGGTATTGGCAACAAATTGATGGAGCGCATTATTGAACGTGCCCGCGAGATTGGTGTGGAGAGAATTTTCTGTCTCACTTTTCAAACAGAGTTCTTTAGTCGCCACGGTTTTGTTGAAATTCATGGCACACCTGTGGATTCCGATGTCTATCAGCAGCTCCTGCGCTCCTATGACGCAGGTGTTGCCGAATTCCTTGATCTCGAGTCGGTAAAGCCCAATACCCTGGGCAATACCCGCATGCTCCTCAATCTCTAGCCTCTGGCGGGAATATCGACCCCATATCTGGGGTTCTATGACATATAGCCATTCCACCTCGCGCCTTGCCCACGCTGGGTTATAGGCTTACCGATAGTTCGTTGAATTAAGTAGAAGGAGTAATGCCCATGTTTGAGCGCTTTACCGATCGAGCTCGACGCGTTGTTGTCCTAGCTCAAGAAGAAGCACGCATGCTCAACCACAACTACATCGGCACAGAACACATCCTCCTCGGTCTTATCCACGAAGGTGAAGGCGTTGCTGCAAAGGGTCTTGAATCTCTCGGCATCTCACTTGAAGGCGTTCGCGCTCAAGTGGAAGAAATCATTGGTCAAGGACAGCAAGCACCAAGTGGCCACATTCCATTTACTCCACGTGCAAAGAAAGTTCTTGAACTTTCACTTCGTGAAGCGCTACAACTTGGCCACAACTACATCGGCACAGAACATATTCTTCTTGGACTTATTCGCGAAGGCGAAGGCGTTGCAGCTCAAGTTCTCGTAAAGCTTGGCGCAGATCTCAATCGCGTGCGCCAACAAGTTATTCAATTACTTTCCGGATATCAAGGAAAAGAGACCGTTGCACAAGGTGGTCCTGCAGAAGGAACTCCATCAACATCACTCGTCCTTGATCAATTCGGTCGCAACCTCACAGCAGCTGCTCGTGAAGGAAAGCTCGATCCTGTTATTGGTCGTGAATTAGAGATCGAACGCGTAATGCAGGTTCTCTCTCGTCGCACAAAGAACAACCCAGTTCTTATTGGTGAGCCAGGTGTTGGAAAGACTGCAGTTGTTGAAGGTCTTGCCCAAGCTATTGCTAAGAACGATGTTCCTGAAACACTCAAAGATAAGCAGCTCTACTCACTTGATTTAGGTGCACTCGTTGCTGGCTCTCGCTACCGTGGAGATTTTGAAGAGCGTTTGAAGAAGGTTCTTAAAGAGATTAAAACTCGCGGTGACATCATTATCTTTATCGATGAAATTCACACACTCGTTGGCGCAGGAGCAGCTGAAGGTGCTATTGATGCAGCAAGCATTTTAAAGCCGATGCTTGCTCGCGGTGAGCTCCAGACAATTGGTGCAACAACTCTTGATGAGTACCGCAAGCACATTGAAAAAGATGCAGCACTTGAGCGTCGTTTCCAACCTATTCAGGTGAAGGAGCCATCTGTGGCTCACACCATCGAAATTCTTAAGGGTCTTCGCGATCGTTATGAAACACACCACCGTGTCTCCATCACAGATGGCGCACTGGCTGCAGCTGCAAATCTTGCAGACCGTTATGTCTCAGATCGCTTCCTTCCCGATAAGGCAATTGACCTTATTGATGAGGCAGGCTCACGTCTTCGCATAAAGCGCATGACAGCACCTGCTGAACTTCGCGCATTCGATGACAAGATCGCTGATGCTCGCAAAGCTAAGGAATCTGCAATCGATGGACAAGATTTTGAAGGTGCTGCAACTCTTCGCGATAAGGAGAAGACTCTTATCCAAGAGAAGCAAGAAGCAGAAAAGAATTGGAAGGCAACCGATCTCGATAAGGTCACTGAAGTCGATGAAGAACTCATCGCTCAGGTGCTTTCAGCATCAACGGGTATTCCAGTATTTAAGTTGACTGAAGAAGAGACTGCGCGTCTTCTTCGCATGGAAGATGAACTTCACCGCCGCGTTATTGGTCAAGATCAAGCGATTAAGGCTCTGTCACAAGCAATCCGCCGTACTCGTGCAGGTCTAAAAGATCCTAAGCGCCCTGGTGGATCATTTATCTTCGCTGGCCCTTCAGGCGTTGGTAAGACTGAACTCTCACGCACACTTGCCTCATTCCTCTTTGGTGATGAGACAGCGTTGATTCAACTTGATATGTCTGAATATTCAGAGCGCCACACAGCCTCACGTCTATTCGGTGCACCTCCAGGCTATGTCGGCTATGACGAAGGTGGACAGCTGACTGAGAAGGTTCGTCGTCGTCCATTCTCTGTTGTTCTCTTTGATGAGATCGAAAAGGCACACCCAGATATCTTTAACTCACTTCTTCAGGTTCTTGAAGATGGTCGCCTGACAGATTCACAAGGTCGCACAGTCGACTTTAAGAACACTGTCATCATCATGACAACCAACCTTGGAACACGCGATATCTCTAAGTCACTTGGGCTTGGCTTCTCCAACGCTGATGATGATTTAACGAATTACGATCGCATGAAGGGCAAGGTTCAAGATGAACTCAAGAACCACTTCCGCCCAGAATTTCTTAACCGCATCGATGATGTCATCGTCTTCCACCAGCTCACGAGAGAACAGATTATTCACATCGTGGATCTCATGATTGCTAACCTTGATGAGCGTTTGAAGGCTAAGGACATGGGAATCGAACTCACACAGGCTGCTAAGGATCTCCTTGCTCTGCGTGGTTATGACCCACTCCTTGGTGCGCGTCCATTGCGTCGCGTCATTCAACGTGAGATTGAAGATTCACTTTCAGAGCGCATCTTGTTTAACGAGCTTAAGGCTGGTGAAATCATTGTGGTCGATGTTGAAGGTGTTGATGCAGATGCGAAATTCACCTTTACAGGCTCACCCAAGGTTTCATCACCTGATAGCCCTGGGGATCTAGCGGAAGCACCTACTGCCTAAATTAATTTCTTGGCAGTGAATATTTATTCTTGCCGCGAGATTCGATAAGTCCATCATCGAGAAGCGTCAGTAAGGCTTTCTCGAGCTGTGATGGAACATCCCACAGCTGTGATATCTGAGCTTTGGTGAGCACATCATTCTCACGCAGCGCCTGCACAACAGTTCCGCGACATTGGCGATCAGTTCCATGCCAACTCTGCGTGCGCTTTATGAGATCTGATTTTGGATAATCAAGACTGCGCCATGTGCACTCGTGTGCCACTGGGCAGATTCCGCACTTAGGCGATTGTGATGTGCACACCAGTGCACCGAGCTCCATCGTGGCAGCTGCCCATAAATGCGGATCTTTCTTTGGAATGAGTTCTTCATAGCGTGATTTCTCATCCTTTGTGGCAGAGAGCTTGGGGGATTCAACTCCATCAATAATGCGAGCAAAGAGCCTTCGGATATTGATATCGAGTACGAGTGAGCGCCCACTAAATGCAAAGGCGACCAAGGCAGCTGCTGTGTATTCACCGATGCCGGGAAGCTTGCGCAGCTCTGATTCCTCTCGTGGAATAACTCCCTTGTATTGGGTAGTAATCACCTTTGCACATTCATGCAATCGCAGTGCACGACGTGGGTAACCAAGGCGACCCCATGCAGTAATTACTTGCGCAGGAGTTGCTTTGGCAAGCAGTGCGGGAGTTGGCCAGCGTTTCATCCACTCGATATAAACAGGGAGCACTCGATTGACCGGAGTTTGCTGCAACATAAATTCTGAAACTAAAACGCCCCATGTGTCAGTCTTGCGCCATGGAAGATCTCGTTTATTCTTCTTAAACCAAGAAATAATCTCTTTCTCGAGCATTATTCGCCAGTGATTTTTACTTGCTGCAGCGCTTGATCAAGGCGAGAGACTTCAACGACTTCCATTCCATCGATCTTCACATCAGAACCTGCTGGAACAAGTGCGCGCTTAAATCCAAGGCGGTAAGCCTCAGCAAGGCGACGAGAAACACCGCTTACTTTGCGAATCTCCCCAGCAAGGCCGACTTCACCGATAGCAACAAGATCTGCTGGAAGTGCTAAACCTTTTGCAGCAGATGCCACAGCCAGTGCAAGAGCTAAATCTGCAGCAGGTTCAGACATCTTCATTCCGCCCACAGTTGCTGCATAGACATCACGACCACCGACGCGAATATGTGCACGAAGTTCAAGGACTGCAAGTGTCATTGATGTGCGGGCTGAATCGAGGCCGCTTGTGACGCGACGAGCATTTCCGAAATCATTTTCTCGCCCTGCGCTCACAAGTGCCTGGATTTCTGCAAGCAGTGGCCTGCGACCTTCGAGAGTGACTGTGACGCATGTGCCCGGCACAGGTTCTGCATGGCGCGATGTGAAGAGCCCTGTGGGGTCGAGAACACTTTCAATACCAGTATCACTTAAGTCAAAGCACCCCACTTCATCACTTGCACCAAAACGATTCTTTATGGCGCGGATAAGGCGAAGGCGTGAGTGACGCTCACCTTCGAATTGCAGAACAACATCGACGATATGTTCAAGAAGTCTTGGGCCTGCAATAGATCCATCTTTAGTGACATGGCCAACCAGAAGCAGAGTGATATCGCGATCTTTACAGATGCGAATGAGTGCACCAGCAACTTCACGCACCTGTGTGACACCGCCAGGTGAGCCATCTGCCGTAGATGAACCAATTGTCTGCACGGAGTCGATGATGAGAAGTTCAGGTTTAACTGCATCGATATGGGCAATGACTGCGCCTAAATCTGTTTCAGATGCAAGAAATAACTTGGGGTCAACTGCATTGATACGTTCGGCACGAAGTCGAACTTGGGAGGCAGATTCTTCACCTGAGATATAGAGGGCAGGAATTCCTTTAGCGGCAGTTTGCGCAGCAACTGATAAGAGAAGAGTTGATTTACCAACTCCAGGTTCGCCAGCAAGAAGGATTGCTGCCCCTGGTACTAGCCCGCCACCTAATACGCGATCGAGTTCAGATACACCTGTGGCACGTGCACGAGCAGATGAGAGATCAACATCGCCGATAGGTGTGGCCTTTGAGGTGACAGTGCCTGCAACGAGTGAGAGTTTCTTAGGAGCGGCTAACTCTTCAACAGAGCCCCATGCTTGGCACTCACCGCAGCGACCAACCCATTTCTGCGATGCCCATCCACATTCAGAGCAACGAAATGGTTCCTTCTCAACCTTAGCCATAGTCGTAGGTTAGAGGAGAGCGCTGACTACTTGCCGGCAGCGAGAGTGGCTGGGTGTTGAATAATAAAGAGCGGCAGTGAGCGAGCCTGAGCATCGCGAATACCCTGAACGCGGCGATCACAGTGCTCAGCCAGGATCGCATATGCATCCTTACCCATCAACTGTGAAAGCTCAGCCTTGTTGGAGATATACACAGGTTCACTACCGACGTGAGCATCGGTATTACTTGTGCAGTACCAATCGAAATCTTCTCCGCCATCGCCCCAACCAAGGCGTTCATATTCACCAATGACCGTGACTGAATATTCGCGCTCGCCAACTTCGCGAGTTTCAAAACTTCTGCGAAGTGGTAATTGCCAACATACATCAGGCTTTGTATCTACAAAGTGAATATTTCTCTTCTGTGCAAGGTGGTGTAGTACGCAACCGAAGTCACCAGTAAAGCCTGGAGCTTCATGGCCTTTACGGTTAAGGAAGATGCACGCATTATTGACAGTGCGAGTCTTGCGATCATTATCTTCATCGAGATCTGTAATACGAAGTTTTCCACCTGGCTTCTTTGGGCGAGCTGCTTCATAGAACTGCCACATATCTGGAGTCAGGAATTCTGCTGCCTTACGAACGCGCTCTTCATCATCTTCATCTGAATACATCGCACCTTCTGTGCAGCACCCATCATTAGGACGGTCTTTGAAAACACCCTGGCAGCCATCGCCATAGATGCAGGTCCAGAAGGAGGTCAACCAGGTGAGGTCGCATTTGAAGATTTCTTCTTCATCGTTGGGATCTGCGAATTCGACCCAGTCGCGTGCAAAACCTGGCTTTATCTCTGACATAGTCGCAGAGCCTACGCGTACTCTTTCGCCATGGCTAATCAGATTGCAGTCGTTGGTGCCGGAGTAATGGGTGAAGCATTTATCGCCGCCCTTATTCGATCTGGAGCTCCTGCATCATCAATAACTGCTGTAGTTCGTCGACCTGAAAGAGGCGATGAATTAGTTACCAAATATTCAATTGGTGTTAAGACTCTGGGTGAGGCTCTACGCAGTAGTGATGTAGTCCTACTAGGTATCAAACCTCAAGGCCTGAGCGAGCTTATGCCTGAGATAGCGCCACATCTGCGTAGTGATGCCCTCGTCATCTCACTGCTTGCTGGAAAGACCATTGCAGGCATCTCAGCGGGCCTTGGTAACCATCAATTCATAGCTCGCGTTATGCCCAATACTCCGACTCTGGTTGGCAAGGGAATGGCTGGATATTCACTTAGCGCAGGAGTGACGGATGCACAAAAGAAATTTGTTCAAACACTACTTGCCTCAACAGGTAAGGCGATTGAGATTCCTGAAGATTTACAGAATGCCCTCACAGGAACAAGTGGATCAGGGCCTGCCTACTTCTTTAGATTTGTGGAGGCGATGATCGATGGAGCAGTTGCAATGGGACTATCACGTGATGATGCAACAACGCTGAGCATTCAAACTATTGTGGGCGCGGCAGCTCTCCTTGATGAATCAGGGGACACACCAACACGACTACGTGAAAAAGTCACAAGTCTTAAAGGTGCAACGGCTGAGGCAATCGCTGTCTTTGATGAAGCTGGAATTTCTAAGATAGTTGCCGATGCGATGGCAGCATCTGCTCGTCGCGCTGGAGAACTCGCTCAATAATGAAGCGCACTGCATTATTTCTCGCACTACTGCTCGTTGGAATAACACCAGCAGTTGCGGCACCTAAATCTGTTGCCATAAAGAAGTTGACCATTATTGCAACAGTGAACGCAGAAGCGATGGTTGTAACAGGAAAGACAATTGTTACTGTGAGCAATACTGAAGGGCTGAACTCAAATATTCTCCTTACAGGGATGGATATCAGCGGCGCACAGCTGTGGCAGAAGACCATTGATTCAGGCGTGGATGAGATAGCTCTTACTTCTGCAGTTGATCCACTCGGCAATGTGTGGCTGGCAGGTGCATCATCTGTGCTGACTTCTGTTGAGAGTGCGACAGCTCCCATCCAGGCAGAAAATCCTGATGGAGTCATTGCAGAACCTGTTACAAAACTTCGCGGTGATATGAATCAGTTAACTCTCTGGAAGCTCTCTCCACTGGGTGATCTCTTAGGCACTTACACGCTCTCCCAAAGCGCACCAGCTCTGATCAATGCAATCTCGGTCAACGCAAGTGGAGTTTCTATTGTCGGGCAATTACTTGATAAGCCTTTCCTCATCAGCGCTACGGCTAATGGAGTATTTGGCAAAGTCATATCGATTGGAACATCAAAGACTCAGCTAGGTGCAGTCGTGCGCCACAGCGATGGTTCTGTATCAGTCTTTGGAAGCAGTGCAGAAACTTTGGCAGGTAAGAAGTTAGCTGGAGTGCGCGATGGTGTGTTGATTCGAGTGTCAAAGACAGGAGCTATTGCATCTGTTGTTCGAAGCTCAGCCCCCAAAGCAAATCGAGCATGGCTTGCAGCTGATTCAACTCTTGCACTGACTGGATTTGTGAAGAGTGGAAAAATTATTGAAACCGCCTTTACAAAATTCACTATGGCACTTGCACCAACATGGACCATGCGAGTTCCATCTCTTGGAACTTCAACAGTGCTAACTGCTGGAAACACCACATACGGTGCTATCTCCTCCAGCTCTGCAGTTGCAGGTGTGATTGGCTGGAAACCAACGAGTGCATCAGTATTGCTACTCGCACTCGATGTTAAAGGAGTGATTGCTGGGGCATATGGCTCATCTGAAATAACAGAGCCAATTTCACTGGCATATTCAAAGGAGTTAGGACTTGTCGGCTTAGCAAAGACGAGTGCCCAAAGCGTTTCCCTCTTTAAATTACCTTAAGGACGAAACATTGAAAGTTGGCCTTTATAACCGGCCACTAAGTACTTCACGCGATCGACAGTAACCCAGGCGGAGGCAACACCATCAGGGTTTTGTTCGGTAGAAACCAATTTAATTGTTGGTATCGCTCTTGCGCTATCGAGAACACAGAGGCGCTGGAAGCAGTTATATGCAATAAATGAGCCATCAGTGTTGAGGTATTTGCCTGGAGCGCCATAGAGCTCACTCGTTGCAACACCTTGTGTTGGTGGGTTTTGTACCGGACTCCAGCGAATTCGATTTGGGTTAGGCGCAGTTGCAGGAGATGAGATAAGCCAGGTGGCTTGAATTCCATTGAGAGTCTTTGCAATCGAGACATCAAAGCCAGTCATAGGCGTTGCACTGCCTGATGTGTCGAGGTTGAAATAACTCCAGGCATCACTAGACAGTGTTGTGCGCGATGCAACGCGCACCTCACCGGAGGTGGGTTGCTTCTTCTGGCTGATTGTTAGAACTGAGTCATAGACAACATAAGTCTTCTTGCCATCAAAGAGCGCTTTGAGATGGAAGGCGACATCGCCTGTGCTGCGACCATCGGTTTTACGATCACCATCGACTAGTTCGTATACCCATTTAGAGGTTCCCTTAGCCTTTGTAGCACCTAAGAGAATTCCTTGGCTCTCATCGCGATAAAAGACTTGGATTCCACCTGATGTTGCAACACATGCGTTAGAGATGCTGACATCGCTACCTGTGCGAACACGAACAGGGTCCTTGTAATCATTTACCTGCACACCGTTGCCATCGACGATTTCATAGAAAAACTTCTTGCCGTCATAGGTTGCATAGCGCAGATCGCGATCTCCACTTTCGGAGTAGAAGATGTGAAGAGTTTGAGCAAGGCCAGAACCATTCACGCAGAGTGAGATAGGACTTGTAATAGCGGTCTTGATGCGTCCTGCAGTTCCTCCCGCTCCATCTACGGTCGACTTCTTCCACGATTTTCCATCCCAGATTGCAATCTTTAAAATTCCGCTCTTTGAATCGGTATAAGCAATAAGTGGCTTACCGTTAAAGAGCGTGCTGGTGACATGCTTTGCATCAGCCTTCTCATCGATAACAAATCTCTTCCAGCCAACTTGTGGAGTCATGGGGGCTGTAATGACAGCATCGGAAGTTCCATTGGTATTGGATGCAACGATGCTAAAGCTATAACTGGTGCCGTTCTTCAGCCCTGTAACGATAATCGGAGATTCGGTTGAGCTCTTTACTTGATCAGTCTTGAGATTACGTACTGAGTAACTAGTGATCTGTGCTGTTCGCGCATTAGCAGGAGGGTCAAAGGTGATGATGGCTGAGCTATCGGCGATGATGGCAGCAGCATTACGCACTACTTGTGGCACACCAACTGCAATACCCACAGGTGGTTTACGACGTAGATCTTCCATCATTGCTAGTAGAAGAGAACCTGGCTCTCTGAAAATTTCACCTGCATCAAGATTGGGAGTCATGATCGAATTCGCACCTAGATTTGAGTAGGTAGCTTCATCAAGGTGGCTAACAGATGAGCCTTCTTCATAGCGCGCCGGCGTGTAGAGAATTGGTTTCTGTCCACCATTAGCTGCCATTCCCAGTGGACCAGCCCAGACAAGTGTTGATGTCAGCGCCTTACCAAGTTCGATGGAGGGAGATGGAAGATCTGAAAGGCGGCGACCATCGGGAAGTTGGGCGTAAGCGTTATAAGGAGTTGGTTGTTCGATAGTTCCATAACCAAAGAATTGATCATAAGAATCAGTAGATAAGAATCCTAAGCCGTGTCCCATTTCGTGGAGAAAGACAGATTGAAGGTCATACTCATTTGCGCGCGGAGCTCCATCGTTACGTGTATTCCAGTTAGCAACAGAGTTGACTTGAATAACCATCTCTGGAGTTTGAGGATCTAAATCTTTTCCGGCCAAAGCATTAGCAAGAGCTGATGGATACCAGAGACTCTGATCAGGTGCCCCATCAAAGCCAGAATAGTAATTTCCAGGACGTGCGCTACCGAGAACTCCGATAGAAGCTGATCGTCCCCATGATGCATCAATCGTGATGGGAGCATCTGATGAAAAATTCGCTGCCCAGATATCTACCGCTGCTTGGAAATCCTTCTTCGCCCATTCAGGAAAGTTCTTGAAATTAACTACAAATTTTGATTTCTGCTCAAGATAAGCAACTTTAGGTGGACGAGTTTGCGTTATTCCAGTTGCCTTACCTGCGTATGTGTAACCCCAGACAGTTGATGGAGCTACTTTGAAATTGGAGAGTGCAACAGATTGCGTTGGTAGAAGAAGTGAGGCAATCAGGCCTAATACGAGGAAGAAAGGTCCACTGCGTCTTATCTGGCCTCTCATAGCGGGTAACGCTATCAGGATGCGAGAATGCAGTCATGGTTACCGTTTACTCTCGCCAAGGCTGTCATCTGTGTGAAGATGCTGTGAAAACCTTAGAGGGCATGCGCGAAGAACTCGCATTTGAGATTGAGATTATCTATATCGACGGCAATCCAGAACTAGAAAAGCTATATGGAAATGAAGTTCCTGTGATTCACATCAATGGCGAGCACCATGACTTTTATCGGATTGATCCAGAACGCTTTAGAACTTCCCTAGAAAAACATCGTCGGCATCAATAATTCTGTAGGAGTAACCCTGTTCAGCTAAGAAGCGCTGACGGTTCTGTGCAAAATCTTGATCTATAGTGTCACGTGAGACAACAGAGTAGAACTTAGCTCCGCGCCCATCTGCCTTAGGTCTCAAGATGCGGCCCAGGCGTTGTGCTTCTTCTTGGCGTGAGCCAAATGCACCCGATACTTGAATTGCAATCGTGGCTTCAGGAAGATCGACAGAGAAGTTGGCAACCTTGGAAACAACTAGGCATGTGACTTCACCTGTGCGAAATGCTGCAAAGAGTCGTTCGCGCTCTTTCTGTGGTGTATCGCCCTTAATCAGTGGAACACCGAGAGTTTCAGAGAGATCATCGAGTTGATCA
Organism: Candidatus Planktophila dulcis; assembly: GCF_002288225.1. NCBI lineage: Bacteria > Bacillati > Actinomycetota > Actinomycetes > Candidatus Nanopelagicales > Candidatus Nanopelagicaceae > Candidatus Planktophila > Candidatus Planktophila dulcis. The sequence continues at coordinate 1,166,920 of NZ_CP016777.1, read as the reverse complement.
ATGTATTGCCCAATAACAAGTACTTGTTCTCCCGCATGGTGAGCGACAAGTTCTTCCACAACATTGCGCTTGGTGCGAGTAGTTGCGCAGTATCGGTAACGCTCTTCAGGTTCAGCAGTTGCATAAGACAGACGTTCTGCCTCTGTCAGGTTAACGCGCACTTCAATACATTCAGCAGGTGCGATATAGCCCTGCGCTTCAATCTCTTTCCATGGCACATCAAATCTCTTTGGGCCAATAAGTGAGAAGACTTCACCTTCCATTCCATCTTCGCGCACAAGTGTTGCTGTCAGGCCTAAGCGACGACGAGATTGGATATCTGCAGTAAAGCGGAAGATGGGAGCGGGAAGTAGGTGTACTTCATCATAAATAATCAGCCCCCAGTCATGAGTATCGAAGAGATCTAAATGGGCATAGACACCATTCTTCTTCTTCGTCATCACTTGGTATGTAGCAATAGTGACAGGGCGAATCTCTTTCTTCGCTCCTGAATATTCACCGATCTCATCATCGAGAAGTGTTGTGCGCTTGAGTAGCTCTTCACGCCATTGACGAGCAGCAATTGTATTTGTCACAAGAATCAAGGTTGTTGCCTTGACATGTGCCATTGCGGCTGCGCCAACAATAGTTTTTCCAGCACCACATGGAAGCACAACAACACCAGAGCCACCATGCCAGAATCCTTCTGCGGCATGCTCTTGATATTGGCGAATCTTCCATCCATCTTGTTTGAGTGCAATGTCATGTGCTTGTCCATCAACATAGCCTGCAAAATCTTCTGCTGGCCAACCAAGACGAAGAAGTGATTGCTTAATCTGTCCACGTTGACTTGGGTGAACAGCAATTGTTTCCTTATCAATACGAACTCCAAGAAGTGGAGCAATCTTCTTTGCTCGGATTACTTCTTCCAGCACGCCTGTGTCAGTTGTAACAAGGATGAGCCCGTGCACAGGATCTGCTTCAAGGCGAAGACGACCATAACGAGACATTGTCTCTGCAACATCGACGAGTAATGAATGTGGGACTGCATACCTGGAATACTTAATAAGAGTGTCGATGACGAGCTCTGCATCGTGGCCTGCAGCACGTGCATTCCAGAGACCTAGATTTGTCAGGCGATATGTGTGGATATGTTCAGGAGAACGTTCAAGTTCAGCAAAGGGTGCAATTGCGCGGCGGCATTCAGTAGAGAGAACATGATCAACATCGAGAAGAAGAGTTTTATCGCTCTGGACAATCAGTGGTCCATCGGTCATGAAACATCCTTCGCTAGTAAGTCTTTGATAAAGGCATGCAGGAAATCACTGCGCTCTTGCATGGAAGAGACGCTTACCCATTCAGTAGGAGCGTGTGCTCCACCACCCACAGCGCCAAGGCCATCAAGTACTTGGGCGCCAGCTGCTGCTGCGAAGTTTCCATCACTAGCTCCGCCTACTTCAGCACATCCCAGTGGCTTCATACCAATCGCTGCAGCAACTTTCTCTGCGCGTTCATAGAGAGCTTTCGTTGAAGACGGTTGCAATGGTGGGCGATTGAGCCCTCCTGTGATTTCTAGGCGAGCCTTGGGATTTACGGCTGTGAAATTCTTAATTGCTTTATCAACGCGCGCAAGCTCTGCTTGTGAAAATGAACGGGCATCAATATCAAGGACTGCAACATCAGGAACAGTATTTGTCGTATTTCCTGAATGAAGAAGTGTGGGGACAACAGTTGTTCCATGTTCAGCACTTTCAAGTGATGAAAGAGCCAAGATGGCATGTGCTATCTCTGTTGTTGTGTTGACGCCCTTCTCAGGTTCAAGGCCGGCATGGGCTGCAAGACCAAGAACTTTGATTTGATACATCGCAGTTCCCTTGCGACCAGTTTTTACTTTGCCATCAAGGGATGCTTCAAGAACGAGAACTGCTTTTGCCTTCGATGATAAATCTTTGATGAGAGCCTTAGATGCGTGGCTTCCTGTCTCTTCATCTGTTGTTGCGACAAGTGCAACAGATCCTTCAATTCCTTTGAGTGCATAGAGAGCCTGGATAAATCCAGCCTTCATATCAAATGTTCCAGGACCGCGAAGAACATCACCTTTGATCTCCCAGAGAGGTTGGTAGGAACCATGCGGCCAGACTGTGTCGAGGTGAGCGAGGATTAATACATCAGGCTCTTCTGCTCCCCACCAAAATACGGGGCGTCCTTCAATCTCTTTAATCTGTGCAGGAACTCCGAGAACACGCGTTGCGATATCGCTAGCAAGACGAACTACTTCGCGGCACGCATCAAGATCGTCAGTGGGGGATTCACACCGAACCAATGCTTCAAGGGGTGCCAACATAGGCTCAAGTCTGCCGTATTCGGAGGCTTTCTCGCTCGTCATAAGGCAGCAACCCCCGTAATACGCGCGATTCTGAAGGTCTGCACTTCACCGGTGGCATGGTCGCGCGCAACCAGTGATCCTGCAGATAATTTCAAAGGATCGATGATTCGATGTGAGACAAGACCATTGTTATCGGCATAACCAATAGATAGCGACTTAGTTGGTTGATTCTGTAAGTAATCACTTAAGAGTTCAAGAGTTTCATTTGCTGTCGATCGTGGCAATGAACCGAGAGCTTCAGTTGCAATGTTACGCATCGTGCTCTGCTTGCGGCTGGATTTCTCACCAGTACGCAGCGCGCGTAGCGCACCTTCGATCTGAATCTCATCTGGTCGCTCGTATTCACCGATGATGCGTGGTGGTCGCGCCTTTGACTGTGCTCGTTGAATACGTGGACCACTTAAGAGAAGTCCACGTGAATCCTCAGCAGCTGGCAAGTAACCACAACTGCGCAGAATATTCATTGCCTCTGTTGCATCGTGCCCACAGATAAGAACTTCAGGTGCAATCTTTCGAAGGCCTAGAACATCAAGACGTTTATCTCCAAGAATCTGGGCGATCAGCGCCGAATCTTCACAGCGAATAAAGGATGCGGTATTTCCAACGCGCAACTTTCCATGTTTCTTTGCAACATCTGCAATGAGATATTCAAGAGGCTGTGGCATTGGGGTCTTGGAAGTCTTTGCAAGAAACTTTGCAATCTCTTCGCCAGTGCGACCATGGTCAAGTCCTCGACGGATTGATCCTTCAGAGAATCTAAATACTGTGGCACCACCGCGTGATTCGACATCTGCGATGAGTGCAAGCTCTTGTGCTACTTCATGTTCTAACGGTCCTGGAGCAATTGCAGTGTTATCGCTCTGAATAAGAATGTGGTCAACGGCCTTAGGAAGATCGGTATCAACTGATGTGCTATCGCCACCTGTCAGGAAGTCAGCGCCATATGAGGATAAAACGCCTTGTCCTGTTATGCCTAGCCATTCAGCTTCGCGCATAGCCCAGAGAATGTAATCCTTCTGTAATCCACCTGCACGCTTTGCCGGTGCAAGCCAGGTGGCTGCTGCAAAGAGTGAATCAATATCTACTGCTATTTGAGAATTTTCTTGCAAAAGAGTGAGTGTGAGGCGACGGGTTGTTGTCGCTGATGAGCGATCTAACTCCGGCCCAAGCGGTGCAACATTTTTACTGCCTTCTTTTCCAACGAGGCCAGATACGCGAGAGGTGCTCAGCCACGCTGATGCCAGTAACTGCCACTTCACAGATGCGTTCTGCGTTAACCAGATATCAAATTGATGTGTGGGCAAAATCTTGTCATCGGGATCAATTGTCAAAAGCCCTGATAGGTATGCAACTTCAGCGACAAATGCTGTGCAGGATTCATCGACACCTAGGTGCAGCGAAAGCTCTTTTAGATCACGAACACCCAAGCCCCCAGAGCGAAGTGCTGTAGCTGGCTCTTGCGCCCAGAAGTTAAGTACTTCTTCAGTCCATCGCAGGAAGGTGGTGATATTTGCAATCGCTGCTAACTGCACATTGCGCATATCGCGCTTGCTGCCAGTAACCGATGGCTGAGATGTTTCTAGTTCGCGATGGACTGTATTCCCACGTAAGTAGATTGCTACCTCACGTGGAAGAACAACAGTCTGTTGGTTAAATGGAATAAGGAATCCTTCTTCAAGCAGCCACTGAACACCCACACTTGGCTTCTTAATATCTGCAATCGCTCCACGAGGTGGTCCCCAGACCATTGCATCGAGAACTTTCTTAGAAGGAGCAGGGACTTCATCTAACTTCTTTAACTTCAACTTCGACATTGATGCAGGGCCAAGACCTGCAATCTCATTGCCAAGAACTTCTTTGAGAGTTGTGGGGGTGCGAAGTCCATCTTTATCCGTATAGAGAAGGCCCCGCTCAATAAGCCCAGGAATAACAAAGAGAGCTGATTTCTCTGTCAGAGCAGTGACATCTTTTTCAGAGAATGGTTCAGGAAGAATTGCGCAGACTTCTAGAACTTGGAGTTGCCACTTATTGAGCGCATCTACTGCGCGAGCAAGGCTGGGGGCAGAGGATGCGCGCACAGCAAGGCTTGCCATATCTGGCGGCACCGGCGTTACAAGATCAGGGCGGTGGTTGAACATGGAAATTAAAGCGGCATCATCGAGTGCGCGTAGATAGTCAGCGTAAGAGCGAATTTCCATAACCTGCCAACGATAGCCGTAAGTGAGGCGTGTGCGCTAATTGAGGTGCAGAGTAGGCAGATCTAGCGCTTGCGAGGAGTAAGCAAGGTTGCAAGTGCAGCAAGTCGACTTACTGCTGGACCAAGCAATCGATTGAGAAAACGTGCTCTGCGGAAATCATGGATGGGCCATCCTTCGGCAAGTGCGCGAATGCGCAGAACGGCATCTGGATTAATTGCACAAGGATGCCCCACTGCTTGCAGCAATGGAATGTCATTATGGCTATCAGAGTATGAATAACAATCTTCTAGATCAAAACCATGTTCCTTGGCTAAACCTTGAATTGCTATCGCCTTCTCAGCTCCGTGCAAGAGCTTGCCATCTAACGTGCCGGTATAGATTCCATTTTCAATATGAGCCTTACTACCAAGGGCACCAGTTAGCCCTAATCGCTGAGCGATGATGTTTGCCATATCTTGTGGAGCAGCTGTCACTAGCCAGACTTCTTCACCTTTATCTAAGTGTGACTTGGCTATTTCAAATGTTCCTTGCCAGAGCTTTGGCGAGACGAATTCATCATAAATTTCTTCACCAATTTTTTTGATGTCATCAACTGCATGGCCACCAATAAAATCTGTGGCTGCATTTTGGAATTTCTCGATGACTTCCTTCTTCTCAGTCCCCGTCATGCGGAATCGAATATTGGCGACAACAAAGCGAGAGATATCAGCGTTGGTGAAGAAGCCACGCTGGTACATGCCTCTTCCAAGGAAGTAGAGCGTGGACCCTCGAACAAGGGTGTTATCTACATCGAAGAAGGCTGCTCGTTTCGAGGTGAGTGCCATGTCACTACCTTAGCGATTGGGGCGGTTTTTCGACGCTTTATGCTTACTCCATGAGTTCAACTGTCCACGTCATTCGCCATGGCGAAGTAGAGAATCCCAACAAGATTCTCTACGGACGTCAGCCTGGATGGAGACTTTCACAGCGCGGACAAGAGATGGCACAAACAATTGGTGAGTGGTCTAAGTCAATTGATCTTGGCGCTCTTCACGTCTCACCACTACAGAGAGCGCAAGAGACAGCAGCACCTATATCTCGTGCGCACTCAATTGATATCAAGACCGATGATCGACTTATTGAAGCTGCAAATATCTTTGAAGGAAAATCATTTGAATTAGGTAGTGGAGTGCTCAAGCATCCATCTGCATGGCGCCATCTTTATAACCCGTGGAAGCCATCATGGGGAGAACCCTACGAAGAGCAAATCTCTCGAATGCTTGCTGCAATCTTTGATGCCAATAAGGCGGCTAAAGGTAAAGATGCAATCGTTGTTTCACATCAGCTACCTATTTGGATTTTAAGAAGTGCCATTGAGGGACGCAGCATGTTGCATGATCCACGCAAACGTGAGTGCACATTGGCATCAGTAACTAGCGTTCACTTCGATGATGAAGAAATGATCTCTGGTACTTCATATTCCGAACCTGCTAAGCATCTTCTTCCTCCAAAATAGTATGAAAAAACTTGCCATCGCTCTCGCATCGGTCATGCTTCTGACTGGCTGCAGCAATGGTGGAGCATCACAAGCTCAAGAGAGTTTTATTGCAGGTAGTGGGGCAATCACAAAGATGAAAGCGGGCAGCAGAATTGCTGCTCCTGCAATTTCAGGTATGACCCTCAGTGGAGAGAACTTCACATTCACTCCAGGAAAAATTGCGGTAGTTAATGTGTGGGCATCATGGTGTTCACCATGCAGAGCAGAAGAGCCAACTCTGGCAGCGCTCTCTCGCACCTTCTCAGATGTTCAATTCATTGGAATCCTTACACGCGATAACCCTGTTAATGCTGAGGCTTTCACGCGAAAGCGCGGAACCCCATACCCAACGCTGATTGATGATTCAATCCTGATTGGATTTAGTAAATCTCTTCCTGCCAATGCAATTCCTACAACTGTGATTATTGATCGAAACGGCAAAGTTGCCTCACGCGTTTCAGGTGTGGTCACAGTTGCATCCCTTACTGCCCTCATTGAAGAGGTGAGAGCAGAATGAGAGAATTTGTTGTCAACCACATCATGGATGGTTTCTTACTGACTGCTTTTCCTATTGCTGTGCTTGCAGGACTCATCTCCTTCATCTCTCCATGTGTGCTTCCACTTGTGCCCGGCTATCTCTCATTTGCTGCTGGATTTTCTAACTCCCGCGGAAAACTCTTCCTAGGTTCTGTGCTCTTTGTCCTTGGTTTTAGCGCCCTATTCATCTCCTATGGAGTTCTCTTTGGCGAACTGGGTGCACGAATTGCCACCAATGAAGAGTCGATTACTCGAGTTCTCGGAGTTCTCACAATTCTTATGGGAGTGATCTTCCTCGGAGCATTTCCCATGATGCCAACACTGAAGCCAAAGATTGCAACCAATGGTGGACTCATTGGAGCACCACTGCTCGGATTCCTCTTTGGAGTTGGATGGACGCCTTGTATTGGTCCAGCGCTGGCGAGTGTGCAGGCACTGGCATTCCAAGAATCGAGTGCAGTGCGCGGAGCTGTGTTGTCATTCGGTTACTGCATTGGACTTGGAATTCCATTTATCGCATCCGGTGTATTTCTAGATAAATCAGAGAAGCTGCGCAAAGTACTAGTGAAGAGCGGTAATAAAGTTTCAAAGGTGGGCGGAGTCCTACTTATTGTTATTGGCCTTCTGCAATTAACTGGTCTTTGGACAGATTTCATGATTGAGATGCGCTCCCTTATTACAGATTTCGCACCGGTGATCTAATGAGCAAAGAGATTGAAGTACCAGAGCTAGGCTTTATTGCCCTCATTCATTATGCATGGCGCCAGCTCACAAGTATGCGCACGGCGCTGATCTTGCTGATGCTGATGGGCGTTGCTGCAATTCCAGGTTCGTTGATTCCTCAACGTATTACCAATCAGATTGCAGTGCGTGAGTTATTCACTACAAATCCAGATTTAGCTAAATGGTATGACCGCTTCTCACTCTTTGATGTTTATGGATCCCCGTGGTTTAGTGCAATTTATATCTTGCTCTTCATCTCACTCATCGGTTGTGTTCTGCCTCGAAGCGTTGAGCATTACAAGGCGATGCGCGCTCAACCGCCTGTGACACCGAAGAATTTATCAAGGCTTGAGCACCATCAGGAGTTTGCAGGTGGAGCTGAGTCGCTAGATCGCGCAGCGCTCTGGTTTAAGAAGAATAGATTCAGAGTGCGCGTCGAAGGCAATTCAATCTCTGCCGAGAAAGGTTTCGTGCGAGAGACAGGAAATCTTCTCTTCCACCTCTCACTTATCTTGATTCTTGTTGGTGTCAGCTTCGGCTCTCTCTTTGGAATGCGCGGTGAAGCAATCATCAACGTGGGTGAGCGTTTTGTTAACGTGGCAACTTCCTATGACTCAGTCTCATTTGGAAAACTCACAGGCGAAAAATCACTTCCGACATTTGAGATTAAGCTCGATAAATTCCTGGGCGAATACGATCCGGTGACCAATGCTCCAAAAGATTACACAGCATGGGTCACAATCACTGATAACGGCAGCACCTATAAGAAAGTGATAAAAGTTAATAAGCCCCTTACCTTTGGCAATACCCGCGTCTACTTGCAAGCAAATGGTTATAGCCCAGTTGTCACGGTGAGAGATTCAGAAGGAAATGTCGCTCTTCAGGGACCTATTCCATTCTTGCCACAGGATGGCAATCTCCGCTCTATTGGTTCGATCAAAGTCCCCGATGCACAGCCACAGATTGGCTTTGTATCTTCCTTCGTTCCAACAAATGCGCGCACCAGTGATCAAGGCGCAGTATCAATATTTCCTGAGCTCTTAGATCCCAAACTTCTCTTCTCTATTTGGAAAGGCGATCTAGGTCTTGATTCAGGCATTCCCCAATCCGTGTACAGAATTGATACAAGCCAGTTAGAGAAAGTCGGTTTAGGTTCAGTAAAGCCAGGTGAAACCTTCACCTATCCTGAGGGCTCCATCACACTCGAGACAGTTGTTCCGTGGGTCAACCTTCAGTTCGTCGATGATCCCGGAAAGAGTTATGCGCTCATCGGCGCTATTCTTGCCATCCTAGGTCTACTTTCTTCACTCTATGGTCGTCGTCGTCGAATCTGGGTTCGCACTATATCTGCCGGAGTAGAAGTTGCAGGACTTGCAAAGAACAGTGCGCCAGGACTTGATGTTGAGATAGAGAATTTTGTAAGCGCAATTAAGGGAGAGAAGTAATGCAGACAACGTGGGCCTACATCTCAAATTACTCTGTGTATTCCGCAATGGCTGTCTTTACTATCTCCTTTATCGCACACGCCTTTGAAACTGCCTTTGCTGTGCGAGCACCTGAGGCTGCTGATTCAACAGATGGAAACCTTCTTCTGAAGACTCTTGATTACAAGCGAACAGAGAAGTCGGCACGCATTGCAACTGCAATGATGATTCTTGGTTTCATTCTTCTTCTCGCAGGCATCGTGGCTCGTGGAATTTCAAATGGACATGTCCCATGGGGAAATATGTATGAGTTCTCTATTACGGGAGCTTTAGCATTTACCGGCGCCTATCTTGCAGCCCTTCGTAAATATGATCTTCGCTGGCTTGGGCTCTTTGTCTCACTCTCAGTTCTCTTAACACTTGGTACCGCAATTACTCTGCTCTATCGCAATAGCGCACCACTTGTTCCTGCGCTGAAATCAACGTGGTTAGTCATTCACGTCTTAGCCGCGATTATTTCTGGCGGAGTCTTCCTACTCGCCAACGTAGTAGCTGGTGCTTATCTATATCTTGAGCGAGTAGAAGCACGTGGTCCACGCCCAGTGTGGTTACAGAGAGTCCCATCTCTTGAAGTCCTTGATCAACTTTCTTATCGCCTCGTTGCATTTGTATTCCCACTCTGGACCTTTGCAGTCATTGCTGGTGCGATCTGGGCAGAGAGTGCATGGGGACGCTATTGGGGTTGGGATCCAAAAGAGACGTGGGCATTTATTACCTGGGTTGCTTATGCGGCCTATCTCCATGCTCGCGTGACAGTGGGTTGGCGTGGTCGACGCGCAGCATGGCTCTGCATCTTTGCAGGTTCAACATTCTTATTTAACTACGTCTATGTCAATGTGTGGGGATCCGGCAAACATACTTACTCAGGTTTGTAAGAAGCCTTGACTAGATGATTTCTGCAGAAGTAGTTGGTTTTATTGCAGGTGGCCTCGGAATGTTCGTTGGACTTCCACAAGCACTGCGTGTTCGTCGCCTTGGTCATGGCCGTGGAGTAAGTCTGATCTCGTGGTTACTCCTGTTTGGAACTTCTACTTGTTGGGGTGCATATGGTTTTGATATCAGCTCACCTTCTGTGCTTCTGACAAATATAGGAGCAGCGCTCGTTAATGCGAGTGTGATCATGGCAATCATGAAGAATAATCTGAAATCTATTGCGCTTCTATCGGTATATGCATCAGCTCTCTCAGCGCTCATTCTCAATCTACCCAGTGCTGTTGTCTCTACGATTCTGATTCTTGTGGTTTTTGCACAAACGCCTCAAATTGTTAGGTCTTATAAGAACTTGCATGCTGGTGCTGACACTGCAGTATCTATCAGTGGACTGAGTGTGAGCTCGATCAGTATTGCTCTCTGGTTTGTTTATGCTCTGCTTGCTGATGTTTCACTCATACTTCTGAGTGCTTCCATCGCAGTCTCACTCAACATCTCAGTCATTGTTCTGGAACTGATTGGTAAGCGCCGAAGAGAGTTACAGACTACGTAAGAAATCTGGATCGTCATCGGGAGGAAGAATGCGCTTCTTCCCAGGTTTTGGACCCTTAGGGCCACGATTGCGTCCGATGAAGAGATAAACGATTCCACCAAAGGGCTGCAAGAAGAGAATTGCTAGCAACCAACCCCACTTAGGAATCTTCTTAATTTGCGAGTCATCGCGCATCGCACAGTCCACAAATGTGTAGAGGGTAAGTGCCAAAGGCAAGAGAATGAGGAGCGCGCGAACCATAAGGAGATTCTAATCCTTTGTATCTAGCTCTGCTTACTCGTTAAAACGAGAGTGCAAGAGCGAAGGTGAGCCCGAAGTGCAGCTGCAATTGACCGGTTCTGCCAAGTAATGGAATGAGATCGGCGCCCTTTGCCCCAGCAAGTACTTCTCGAGCAATTGCATAGGCGGCAGGTGCAGTTGCCAATGTCAGGAGAGCCAGTGTGTGACCGGTGAAAATTGGAAAGATATATGCAGTAATCAAAAGTCCTACAAAGAACTTTCGGGCCTTTTGATCGCCTAACTTTACAGCAAGAGTCTTCTTGCCAACAGCTTGGTCACCTGGGATATCGCGAATGTTATTGATGGCAAGCAGAGCACAGGAGAGTGCACCCATTGGGATAGATGCTGCAAATGCTGCGAGTGTTATCTCAAGAGTTTGAACATAAAAAGTACCCACAGTTGCAACCACACCGAAGAATGTGAATACAGAGAGTTCACCAAATCCTCGGTAACCGTATGGAGCATGGCCACCGGTATAGCCCCATGCTGCAAGTACGGAAGCAATACCAACAAGGATGACCCACCATGCAGATAGGGATGCAAGAACAAGTCCTGCAACACATGCAACGAGAAATGAGATTTGCGCTGCGCGCTTTACGGATTGTGCTGAGGCAAGACCTGAAGCAACGAGGCGAACAGGGCCCACGCGATCATCATCGGTGCCGCGAATTCCATCGGAGTAATCATTCGAGTAATTGACTGCAATCTGTAGAGCCAAACTCACAATGAGTGCAAGAAGTGCCTGAAGAGGCTTCCACTCTTTACCTGCAAGCACTGTTGCAACAATGACGGGGGCAACTGCTGCAGGAAGCGTGCGAGGACGAGCTCCTTGAATCCAAATATTAATGTGAGGCCTCCATATAGAGCTCTGCAAGTTTGATGCGGTCTACTTTACCAATACCAATGAGCGGAAGTTCAGGAATATGGAGATATCCCTTGGGTTTACTGAAATCTCCAAAGCGCTCAGATAGATACTGTGAAATCTCATCATCAGTTGTTGCACCGTCTCCAGCAATTGCCACGTGGAGAGATTGTCCCCACTGCGCATCCTTGAGTGAGAAGGCAGCAAATGATGCGTGAGGAAAGTGGTCATGAAGAGAGCTCTCGATGGCACTCAGTGAGATGTTTTCTCCACCAGAGATGATCACATCATCACTTCTACCTTCAACAACAAGTTTTCCATTCTCCATACGTCCCAAGTCAGATGTGAGAAACCATCCATCTTTGAGTTGCGCATCCCAGAGTGATTCGGCGCCAAGGTAAGTCTGTGCCAGAACTGTTCCCTTAATTGCAATTCGGTTTTCAGATGTGATGGAAATTTCCACACCATCAAGTGGCACTCCGTCATAGACGCACCCACCTGTTGTTTCAGTCATTCCATATGTCACAACAATATTGATCCCAGCCTTCGTGGCCGCAAGATGCAGATCTGCTGCAAGTGCTGCTCCACCAACTAAGACAGCCTTTGCGCCAGTCAGATGCTTCAGGAGTTGATCATCTTCGTGAAGAGCTTTAAATAATTGTGTGGGAACGATGGCTGTGAAATCGGCATGAGGGTATTCACCTTTATGGCTACGCAGATCAATAGGTTCGGTTCCAAGTTCATGTGCGCGAATTACTACGTTAACTCCTGCGATATGTGAAAGAGGCAAGAGAAGTGACCATGTGTTTCCAGGTTCTGCACCCAGTGCTTTATTGGATGCACGTGCTGAAGAGATCAGCGCGGATGCAGAAAGACCAACCTCTTTAGGAGTGCCAGAGCTTCCTGTCGTTGCGATGACAAGGCTGATGGCTTGAGGAACATGGGTGAGTGATGAGCGGGCAAATACCAGTGCTGGCCCATCTGATTTCAGGGCGCCAGAGACATGAGCCATCGATTCGCTGGCGGTCCATTCGGGATCGGCTGAGCGAAGTTCTCGTTGTGCGTTCTGCTCCATTGCACGCGTAGGCTATCGCTCGTAGACCAGATGGAGGAATCGTGAGCAAGCCTATTAAGCGTGATTTTGGTGACCGGACTATCCCAGCATGGGTAACAGGTCGCGGCGGAGAATCTTTTACCGACATCACCTATGAAGTCGCAGATGGCATTGCAAAAATTACTATCAACCGTCCAGAAGTGCGCAACGCATTTCGTCCACAAACAATTATTGAATTGAAGTCAGCATTTGATTTAGCACGCGATAACTCAGAAGTAGGCGTCATCATCCTTACAGGTAAAGGTGATGACGCATTCTGTTCTGGCGGAGATATCAGTGTTCGTGGAGATGATGGATACCTCGGCGATGATTCACTTGCTCAGCAAGGTGTTGGTCGACTCAATGTCTTAGATCTTCAGGTACAAATTCGTCGCACACCAAAACCAGTTGTTGCAATGATCGCTGGTTGGGCAATTGGCGGAGGACATGTTCTTCACGTTGTCTGCGATCTCTCCATCGCTGCAGATAATGCAAAGTTTGGTCAGACAGGACCGATGGTTGGTTCATTCGATGGCGGTTATGGTTCAGGTTTATTGGCCGCAAGTGTTGGACAGAAGAAGGCTCGTGAGATCTGGTTTATGACCCGTCAATACGATGCTCAAGAAGCTCTCTCTATGGGACTTGTTAACACCGTTGTTCCACTGAAAGAGTTGGAAGCTGAAACAGTTTCATGGTGCCGGGAGATGTTGCAGAACTCTCCAATGGCACTTCGCCTGATTAAGGCTTCAATGAACGCTGCAGATGATGGACTTGCAGGAGTTCAACAGCTTGCAGGAGATGCCACTCTTCTCTTCTACTTATCTGAAGAAGGCCAAGAAGGCCGAGATGCATACAAGGAAAAGCGCAAGCCTGACTTTGGAAAGTTTCCTAAGCGACCTTAATTTATGGATCAAAGCCTGCTCGAAACACTGCGCGTAGTTGCGCTGCCCACTAAGACAAACTTTCGCAGCATAACTCTCAGAGAAGTTGCGCTCTTTAAAGGCGAATACGGATGGGGTGAATTCTCACCCTTTCTTGAATACGATTACAAAGAATCAGCCCCATGGTTGATGTGTGCGATAGAGGCTGCAACTAAGCCTTCTCCCAAGCTCTATCGCACCTCAGTAAAGGTGAACGGCACCATTCCTGCACTGAATAACCCAGCAGATATCGAACGCATTGTTGATTCATTTCCAGGGGTACAAACATTTAAGGTGAAAGTGGGCGAGAACTTAGCCGAGGATATTGCACGTCTTGCCAAGGTGAGTTCACTTCGCCCCAAAGCAAAGCTGCGTATTGATGTCAATGGAACTTGGTCAGTGCAAGAAGCAGTCACAAACCTTCGTGCTATCTATGAAAACATCGGCGCGCTTGAATATGTGGAGCAACCATGTGGAACAGTGGATGAGCTGCGCGAACTCAAAGAGAAGTTAAAGGTTGATATCAAGATTGCTGGCGATGAAGTCTTGCGCAAAGCATCAGATCCATTTGCTGTGGATCTCAAGGGGGCTATCGATATCTTGATGCTCAAAGTGCAACCACTGGGTGGAATTGCTCGTGCTCATAAGTTGGCTGAGCACCACAAACTCCCAGTCGTCATTTCAAGTGCCCTCGAGAGCGCAGTAGGAATCAATTACGGATTACAACTTGCTGCATCATTTCCTGAAATGGATTTTGAATGTGGGCTTGGAACAGGCTCACTGCTGTCTGCAAATGTTGCAGACCTTCCAATCGTTAATGGTGAAATCCAAATCACGGAAGTTGAGCCTGACTTCGCAGGATTAGAGGTGGCACCAGAGCGCTATGAATGGTGGAAGAATCGCGTTATGAAGACAGCGGAGCTCCTGTGATTAATCCATCCACACTCCTTGCTCGCGTCATCGTCCGCCAAATTCTTGAAGCTGGTGTCACTGATGTAGTGATCTCTCCAGGATCTCGCAATGCTCCGCTTTCCATCGCCTTTCATCAGGCAAGTACCAAAGGACTTATCAATCTTCACGTCCGCATAGATGAACGAACAGCAGCATTCTTCGCACTTGGAATCGCTAAAGCTTCAGGTCGCCCGGTGCCAATTGTCTGCACCAGCGGAACAGCTGTTGCTAATTACCACCCAGCAGTTTTAGAAGCATCACACACCAATATTCCACTTCTAGTACTGACTGCAGATCGTCCTGCTTCCCTTCGCAAGACAGGTGCAAACCAGACAACAGAGCAAGCACGCATCTTCGGCAAAGCTGTTCGTTACTTTGCGGATGTTTCAGGCAGCGTTTATCCGATGGAACTTCCATTTAACTCACTTCACAGTGGACCAGTTCATCTCAACATTCAATTTGAAGAACCACTTGTGGGAGATAAGAGTGATAACTGGCTCAATGACTTAACAATTTCTGCACCAAAAGTATTTGATCGTAAAACCCCTGGAACTTTCTATACAAAATCAACTCGTGGAGTTCTGGCCATCGGTCACGATCGCGGGGGCTTAAGCGTTCAAGTGGTAAAAGACTTTGCAGAAAAACTCGGTTGGCCAGTTATCGCAGAAGATCCACTCACATTTGAAAGCGCCATCTCCCATGCCAGCGTCTTTCTCACATCAAAGACAATTGCAGATGATTTAGCGCCAGATACCGTTGTTGTCATTGGTCGCACAACTCTTTCTCGTTCCATCAACGCCTTTATCAAGACGGCACGGAAAGAAATCGTCATTGATCCACGTATGGCAACTGTTGATAGCGACCGCATGGCAGATCAAAAGTTCATTCAGCTTCCCGTTGTTGAGGTGCAGCCTGCCGATGCGGAGTACGCAGAGAAGTGGGAGAAGTACTCACTTCGTGCACAGAAGATGGTTGCGGATATTTCAACCTGGTCAGAACAACTCGTTGCACGTGAAATTGCAGCTGGAGTTCCATCCGGCACTTCCCTCTTCATCTCTTCATCTCGTCCCATCCGCGACCTTGAAGGTTTTGCTGCAGCACGCACAGGCGTTGAAACCTTTGCCAACCGCGGACTTGCAGGCATCGATGGCAATATCTCGACCGCACTCGGTATCGCATCCCAACGCAAAGAAACTATTGCCGTACTTGGCGACCTTGGCTTCTTGCATGACCTGACTGGCCTTATTCACAAAGAGAAGATCAACCTCAAGATTTTTGTTATCAATAATGATGGCGGTGGGATCTTCTCCACACTTTCACAACGCGGTGTTGAGGGTTTTGAAGATGTCTTTGGAACTCCTCATGGACTAGACCCAGCTGCGATTGCCACTTCTATGGGTATCTCTGCAAAGACCATTGGAACCCAAAAAGAGCTCACCACGGAACTTTCAGAGCCAGTTAAGGGAATGAGCGTTGTTGTTGTAGATGTTCCAAATCGTGATGCAAATGCAGATTTCCTTAAAGGAATTTATAAGAGTATTTCCTCGATGTAGTTAGCTCTGCAAAGCAGAGCGCATTGGAATCATCTTTGCATTGCTCTCTTCTAACTCTTTCTCCGGGCTTGAGCCTGCAACGATTCCGCAACCGGCATAGATCCGAATCTCTTTGCCTGTAATCTGACCTGTGCGAAGTGCGATACCTAGTTCGCCATCGCCACTGGCATCGATCCAGCCGACAGGGCCCGCATAGCGCCCACGGTTCATTCCTTCGATTTCATCGATGATGTCGAATGCAATATTGCGTGGAGTTCCGCAGACAGCAGCAGAAGGATGCAAGTTCTTCAGTAGTGAGAAAGCATCGACGCGGTGCTTGGTCTCAGTCAGCGCTCCCGTCACATCTGTTGCAAGGTGCATGACATTGGCTAGGTGCAATACAAAAGGTGATTCAGGAACGTTTGTCGATGAGCAGAATGGTTCCAATGCTTCGGCCACGGAGCGCACCGCGTATTCATGTTCTTCAAGATCTTTAGAAGAACGAGCAAGGGATGCAGCAAGTGCTAAATCTTTTGCATCATCGCCAGTCTTTGGAATAGTGCCTGCCAAGACGCGGGATGTGACCATTCCGCGAGAGAGGCGAAGAAGTAGTTCAGGTGTTGCACCGACAAGACCATCGACTGCAAATGTCCACGTCGATGGATATTCAGATGCGAGTTTGGCAAGGATGGGGCGCGCATCAATATCTGCACTCGTTGTTGCAAGAAGATCTCTTGCTAGAACAACCTTGTCGACCTTTGTTGTTTCAATCCGTGTGATTGCTTGTGCAACGCGCTCTTTCCACGCTGCTGTGCTGATGCTTCCATCACCAAATGTGAAGGCACCTTGTGAGATATTTTCACGCTTTTCTGGAAGAAGAGGCTGAGGTATATCGCCAATCCATGTAATCCAGGATTGCAGACCTTTCTGTCCAACAACAACCTTAGGAATAACCAGCACAGACTCTTGATTTCTATCAAATGAGAATGAGGCAAAGAGAACTGGTCCTGTGCCACTGCCGTGAACGGAGTTTGCAACAGCAAATGTCTCTAGTTGGTGGTGCCACCAGTTGCGAGCTTTCTCAAAGCGATCTTTTCCACTGACAGTAGTTGTTGCATGAACGCCCCATCCCACAAGGCCTTCACCGTTTCGCACCCATGACAAAGGCGCATCACTGGGAAGCAGCTCTAAGAGCGGGAGGTGATCACCAATGCGATTTGTGGTGACGGGGATAAGGGAGGGCATTTAGCGATTGAGGCTGCGTGAAATTCTTCGCCATATAAGAGGAAGTGATGTTGCAGTGATTGCAATCTTGAGAGCCTCACCGAGAATAAAAGGTGTAAGTCCTGCTTTAAAGGTGGCAGCCCATGTCAGATCAAGGGATGCATGAAGCCATGCAAGACCAAGTGTGAAGATAATGAGATCACCGAGTAAGAGTGCAGGAAATGATGTGCGAAACTTTTGATCTGCTTTGCGATCTGCAAGGTATCCAAGGACGAAAGATGCAACGAGCATTCCAACCAGGTATCCACCTGTTGCACCGATCAGGCGATCAATGCCGTGGTTAGCACTTGTTGCAGAGGGAGCGAAGATGGGTGCTCCTGCAATTCCGGCCAATAAATATGTAGCAAAAGTCATTAGACCTAGGCGAGCGCCATATGTTGTTCCGATTAAGAGAACTGCAAGTGTCTGACCTGTGACTGGAACAGGTGAGCCCGGAACAGGAAGTGAGATTTGAGCAAGGAGAGAGATAAAGCCAACGCCACCCACGATGAAGAGCGCTTGAGTCAAGGCAGTAGAACGTGGAAAGACAGCTGAGCGAAGTGAGCCAGAGTGAAGTGACATCGGGTGAGCCTCTCATCTTTGAAATCGAATACAAGTTGTGCGCAGAGCCTACCTTCAGAGAGAATATGCGCATGTCACGCGCCAATATGGATAAGAATCCTGATGAAGTTGCAGCCATGTTCGATGGCGTTGCAAAGCGCTATGACCTGGTCAATGATCTCTTAAGCCTGGGCCGCACCAAGGCCTGGCGTAAGGCGACAACGAAGATCATCTCTCCACGCCCAGGGATGAAGATCCTGGATTTAGCAGCAGGCACAGGCTCAAGCTCTGAGCCTTTGGCTGCAGCTGGCGCAGATGTCATCCCAGCTGATTTCAGTGAGGGGATGCTTGCAGCAGGGCGCAAAGCACGGCCCCACCTTGCCTTCACCAAGGCTGATGCCCTCAATCTGCCCTTTGCAGAAGGTGAATTCGATACCGCGACCATCTCCTTTGGCCTTCGCAATACCCAGAACACTGAGAAAGCGCTCGCACAGATGCTTCGGGTCGTAAAGCCCGGGGGACACCTCATCGTCGCTGAGTTCTCAAGCCCTACATGGCGTCCCTTTCGCACCATTTATACCAATTACCTCATGAGGGCTCTTCCTTGGGTTGCCCGAAAAACTTCATCCAATCCCGATGCCTATATCTACCTGGCAGAGTCCATCCGGGCATGGCCAGATCAGAGGGCGCTCGCGGCCCAGATCGAAGCTGCTGGATGGGTCGAGATTTCATGGAAGAACCTGACTGGCGGAGTTGTCGCAGTTCACAAAGCGCGCAAGCCGTAACGGTTTAATCGGCATCTGCCAACGCTTAGGATTTGGCTCGTGAGCGCAAATCCATATATTCCGATCCTGGTGATCTTTGCCATCGGCTTTGGATTTGCCGCCTTCTCTGTGGGCATCGCAGCCGTTACCGGCCCTGCTCGCTATAACCGCGCCAAGCTTGAAGCGTATGAGTGCGGAATCGAACCATCACCGCAAGCTATTCAAGGTGGACGCTTTCCGGTGAAGTACTTCCTCACAGCGATGCTCTTTATCATCTTCGATATTGAAATTGTTTTTCTCTATCCATGGGCAGTTACCTTCGACAAGCTCGGCCTCTTTGGATTAGTTGAGATGGCAATTTTTATTGGAACAGTCTTCGTTGCATATGCATATGTGTGGCGTCGCGGTGGATTGGAATGGGATTAATTCGTGGGCCTAGAAGATAAGTTACCAAGCGGAATCCTTCTCTCAACTGTTGAAGGACTTGCTGGTTATATGCGCAAGAGCTCGCTCTGGCCTGCAACATTTGGTCTTGCATGTTGTGCGATTGAAATGATGGCACTTGGTTCAGCTCCTAAGCACGATATTTCTCGCTTCGGTATGGAACGTTTTTCAGCTTCTCCTCGTCAAGCAGATCTCATGATCGTTGCAGGTCGCGTCTCACAGAAGATGGCACCAGTGCTTCGTCAGATTTATGATCAAATGACAGCGCCAAAGTGGGTTATCTCCATGGGTGCGTGTGCTTCATCTGGTGGAATGTTTAATAACTATGCAATCGTGCAAGGCGTTGATCACATTGTTCCTGTTGATATTTATCTACCAGGGTGCCCACCACGACCTGAACAGTTGATGGATGCAATCATCAAGCTCCACACTCTTATTGGCGATACAAAGCTCGGTCCAAATCGCGAAGCGATTATTAAGGAAGTTGAACTTGCTGCAATGAATGCCAAGCCAACAATCCAGATGAAGGGGTTGCTGGCGTAAATGAGCGAAGATCAGAAAGGTATGTTCGGGGCCGCAGGTACCGGAGATACTTCAGGATATGGCGGCCTTGTCCGCACAGCAGCATCTACTGGTTCAACCGAGCGCCCATACGGTGGATATTTCGATGATGTTGCCGATGATTTAGAGCGCGCATACCCAGATTTCGCAGATGCAATCACTCGCGTAGTTGTTGACCGTGGCGAACTCACACTGCACATCAAGAAGTCTCGTCTTCTTGAAGTTGCCTTTATCTTGCGCGATAAGTTGAAGTTTGAAATGTGTATGGGTGTTTCCGGTGTTCACTATCCAGATCGCGCTGGCGCAGAACTCGTTGCTCTATACCCACTTCTGTCGCTCACAAAGAACCAGCGTGTTCGCCTTGAAGTTGCAACATCAGAACTCGATCCACATATTCCATCCCTTATTGAAGTATGGGCAGGCAATAACTGGCACGAGCGCGAAACTTTCGACATGTTCGGAATCATCTTCGATGGCCACCCAGGTCTTACTCGCATCTTGATGCCAGATGACTGGAATGGTCACCCACAACGTAAGGATTACCCACTCGGTGGAATTGCCGTTGAGTACAAGGGCGCAACAACACCTGCACCTTCAAATCGCAGGAGCTACCGATGACAACGTATTCAGATCCATACGCATCCTCACGCGAGACTACTGAGGGCACAGTCTTCTCAGTTACCGGTGGCGATTGGGATTCACTTGTCTCTGAAATCGGTGAATCAAAAGAAGAGCGCATCATTGTCAACATGGGTCCACAGCACCCATCAACGCACGGTGTTCTTCGCCTGGTTCTTGAACTTGAAGGCGAAACAGTGACTGAAGTGCGCACAGGTATTGGATATCTGCACACAGGAATTGAGAAGAACATTGAATTCCGTAACTGGACACAAGCTGTCACCTTTGCAACCCGTATGGATTACTTAGCTCCTATCTTTAACGAAACCGCTTACTGCCTTGCAGTTGAAAAGCTATTGGGAATTACCCATGATGTTCCAGAGCGCGCATCTGTCATCCGCGTGATGATGATGGAGCTCAACCGTATTTCATCCCACATGGTGGCCCTTGGCACAGGTGCTCTTGAACTCGGCGCCATGGGACCTATGTTCTTTGCATTCCGCGATCGCGAAATTGTTCTCGATACCTTTGAAGAAATCACGGGCCTTCGCATGAATATGGCCTATGTCCGCCCAGGTGGAGTTTCACAAGATCTTCCAGCAGGAATGACGGTAAAGATTCGCGACGTTGTAAAGACTCTTCGTAAGAACTTTGAAGATAATGCAAAGTTGCTTATCGGTAACACCATCTGGATGAAGCGCACCGAAGGAATTGGTTACTTAGATCTTGCAGGGTGCACAACCCTTGGAATCACAGGACCAGTACTTCGCTCTGCGGGACTTCCTTGGGATCTTCGCAAGATGCAGCCTTACTGCGGATATGAAAATTATGAATTCGAAGTAATTACTGCAGATACTGCCGACGTCTATGGTCGCTTCTTAGTGCGCATGGCAGAGCTTGAGCAATCACTTCGCATCATTGAGCAAGCAGCTGACAAGCTCGACAAACTTGAAGGACAACCTGTGATGGTTGCCGATAAGAAGATTGCATGGCCGGCACAGCTTGCACTGGGTGCAGATGGGCTCGGAAACTCACTTGAGCACATCCGCGAAATCATGGGCACATCGATGGAATCACTTATCCATCACTTCAAACTTGTCACCGAAGGTTTCCGCGTTCCAGCGGGACAGGCCTATGCAGCGGTTGAATCTCCACGCGGTGAACTTGCAGCACACGTTGTCTCAGACGGTGGAACTCGTCCATACCGTGTTCACTTCCGTGAACCTTCCTTTAATAACTTGCAATCAACATCTGCAATGAGTGAAGGTGGAATGGTCGCTGACATTATCGGCGCTGTTGCATCTATCGATCCAGTTATGGGAGGCGTTGACCGATGACTCTAGATCGCGACCTCATGCAGACAATTATCAAGCGCTACCCACGTAGCCGTTCTGCCATCATGCCTTTACTTCACTATGTGCAATCAGTATCTGGCTATGTCACACATGAAGGCATCGAGACAATCTCTGAACTTCTCGAAATTGAAACAGCTGAAGTATCCGCCGTTGCTACTTTCTATACTCAATACAAGCGCAAGCCAGTGGGTGAGTACCACGTAGGTGTCTGCACAAACACTCTCTGCGCAGTTATGGGCGGGGACGCAATCTTCTCAGCGCTGAAAGAGCACCTTGGTATTGAAAATGATGGCGTTACAGAAGATGGAAAAGTTTCTCTCGAACATATCGAGTGTAATGCAGCATGTGATTACGCACCTGTAGTCATGGCTAACTGGGAGTTCTATGACAATCAGACAGTTGAATCTGCGAAGTCACTAGTCGATGGAGCTCGTGCTGGAAATCCACCAGCACCAACACGTGGTCCCAACACACTCGTTACATACAAAGAGGCTTCTGCTGTTCTTGCAGGTCTTGATGATGGTCGTGCTCGTGAAGGTATTCAAGCAGGAGAGCCAACACTTCTCGGTCTTAAGCTTTCGAAGGAAGGAAAGTAATGTCAAAGTTAACTCCCGTCCTTTCAGCACACTGGGATCAACCAGATTCTTTTACTATCGAGGCATACACACGTAATGGTGGATACACAGCATCGAAGAAGGCTCTTGCAATGGATCCTGATGCAGTCATTCAACTGGTGAAAGATTCTGGTCTTCGCGGTCGCGGTGGCGCAGGTTTTCCTACTGGAATGAAGTGGGGCTTTATTCCACAAGGTGATAATAAAGATCACTATCTTGTTGTGAACGCTGATGAATCAGAGCCAGGAACATGCAAGGACACGCCTCTATTGATGGCTAACCCACACGTTCTTATTGAAGGCTGCATCATCGCCTGTCATGCAATCCGTGCAGAGCGCGCATTTATCTATATCCGTGGAGAAGTAACTCACGTTGTACGCCGCGTTAATGCTGCAATTGCGGATGCATATAAAGCTGGACACCTTGGTAAGGGAATTGATATCACTCTTCATATTGGAGCAGGTGCTTATATCTGTGGTGAAGAGACAGCGCTGCTTGATTCACTCGAAGGCTTCCGCGGTCAACCTCGTCTTCGTCCGCCATTTCCTGCAATCGCAGGTCTCTATGCACGTCCAACAGTTGTGAACAATGTCGAATCAATCTCATCTGTTCCTGCCATCATCAACAATGGCGCAGAGTGGTATCAATCAATGGGAACAGAGAAGTCAAAGGGTGCAACTCTGTACTCACTCTCAGGACATGTAAATAACCCAGGACAATTTGAAGCACCACTTGGAATCACTCTTCGTGAAATTCTTGAACTTGCAGGCGGAGTTCGCACAGGTCATCAGCTCAAGTTCTGGACACCGGGTGGATCTTCTACTCCACTCTTTACTGATGCTCACCTTGATACCCCACTTGATTACGAAGGTGTCGCTGCAGCTGGTTCCATGCTTGGAACAAAGGCTCTGCAAATCTTTGATGAGACAACATGTGTTGTTCGCGCAGTACTTCGCTGGACTGAGTTCTATAAGCACGAATCCTGCGGTAAGTGCACACCATGTCGTGAAGGCACTTGGTGGTTGGTACAAATCTTGCGTGATCTTGAAAACGGAACCGGCACAGAAGCAGATCTTGAGAAGTTACTTGATCTCTGCGACAACATCATGGGTCGCTCATTCTGCGCACTCGGTGATGGTGCAACATCTCCTATTACATCTTCTATCAAGTACTTCCGTGACGAATACATCGCACACGTGACAAACGGTGCATGCCCATTCGATCCAGTGAAGTCCACACTCTTTGCAGGGGCGGTGAAGTAATGACAACAACTCAAGATTCTGCAGTTGCAGTTGAACTCATCACCGTTGTCATTGATGGTTTTGAAGTTTCAGTTCCCAAGGGAACTCTGATTATTCGTGCAGCAGAGAAGCTTGGAATTCAGATTCCACGTTTCTGCGATCACCCACTTCTTGATCCAGTTGGTGCATGTCGTCAATGTCTAGTCGATGTTGAAATCAATGGTCGCGCATTTCCAAAGCCACAGGCTTCCTGCACCATTCCAGTTGAACCCAACATGATTGTTAAAACACAGCTGACATCACCTGTTGCCGATAAGGCGCAGAAAGGTGTGATGGAGTTATTACTTGGTAA
The DNA here is from genome assembly GCF_002288225.1 of Candidatus Planktophila dulcis. Taxonomy (NCBI): domain Bacteria; kingdom Bacillati; phylum Actinomycetota; class Actinomycetes; order Candidatus Nanopelagicales; family Candidatus Nanopelagicaceae; genus Candidatus Planktophila; species Candidatus Planktophila dulcis. The sequence goes on along the minus strand of NZ_CP016777.1, from coordinate 1,143,204 downwards.
CCACCCACTTGATTGCCCAGTCTGCGATAAGGGCGGGGAATGCCCGCTGCAGAACCAGGCGATGAGCAATGGTCGTCCCGATGCACGCCTAGATGGCTATAAGCGCACCTTTGAGAAGCCAATCAATATTTCATCATCAGTTCTTCTCGATCGTGAACGCTGTGTTCTGTGTGCTCGTTGCACGCGCTTCTCAGAACAGATCGCATCTGACCCATTTATTACTTTGAATGAACGTGGAGCTTTGCAGCAAGTTGGAATTTATGAGAACGATCCATTTAAATCTTACTTCTCAGGAAATACTGTGCAGATTTGCCCAGTGGGCGCACTTACCGGTGCTTCTTACCGATTCCGTGCACGTCCATTCGATTTAGTTTCAACACCATCTGCATGTGAGCACTGTGCATCAGGGTGCGATATGCGCACCGATGTTCGTCGTGGAAAGACTTTGCGTCGTCTTGCTGGGGATGACCCATCTGTCAATGAAGAGTGGAACTGCGACAAGGGCCGCTGGGCATTTAAATATGTGACTTCCCTTGATCGCCTTACACATCCTCTTGTTCGCAACTCATCCGGTGAACTCGTTCAAGCATCATGGCCTGAAGCGTTAGCTGCAGCAGCAGCTGGTCTTAAGGGCAAGCGTGCCGCAGTTCTTACAGGCGGTCGTGTGACAACTGAAGATGCTTATGGATATTCAAAGTTTGCACGTATTGCACTCGGCACAAACGATATTGATTACCGTGCTCGGGTTACCTCTGATGAAGAGCGCGACTTCCTTGCAGCACATGTTGCAGGATCATCAACTACATATCGCGATATCGATACAGCAGATCATGTTGCACTCATTGCCTTCGAACCTGAAGAAGAATCACCCATCGTCTTCTTGCGCCTGAATAAGAACTTTAAAAAGCGCGGACTTAAAGTCTCAGCAGTTGCTACCAAGGGCTCAATTGCAATGGATAAGCTCAAAGCTGAATTCATCAAGGTAGCCCCTGGTGCTGAAAGCACAGCAGTTGCAGGACTTGCACTCACAGCAAAGTCAGTAATTCTTGTTGGAGAGCGCGCATCTGAAAGTGCAGGGCTCTTCACAGCAGTTGCAGCCCTTGCTGCAAAGACTGGTGCAAAGATTGCCTATATTCCACGTCGCGCAGGCGAGCGTGGTGCACTTGAGGCAGGCGCACTCGGAAACGTTCTTCCGGGCGGTCGCCCTGTTGCAGATGCTGCAGCTCGCGTTGATATCGCGGCTGCGTGGGGAATTGATTCACTTCCAGCAACACCAGGTCGCACATCCACACAAATCATTGATGCACTGACATCGGGTGATCTTGATGCAGTTGTAGTCGGCGGCGTTGATGCACACGATCTTCCACATTCTCGCGAAGCAATTGCAGCCCTTAAGAAGTCATTTGTTGTCTCACTCGAAATTGCACCAAGTTCGGTAACTGCTGTTGCAGATGTCGTATTGCCAGTTGCTGCCATTACTGAAAAGAGCGGAAGTTTCCTTAATTGGGAAGGCCGCGCACGTGCCTTTGATTCAGCAGTTGCAGACTCTCATAACCGTAGCGATGTTCGTATTCTCTCCATGCTTGCAGATGCATTGGGTAATCCAATCTCACTTGGAACTGTGACTTCATCTGCTCGTGAATTTAACCAACTTGGTTCATGGGATGGCTCTCGTGTTCAGCTCGCACCTGTGGCTTCTGGAACTGCAAAATCTGTTTCAGGAAATGATGCACTTCTTTCATCATGGCGTCGCTTGCTGGATATGGGAACTTTACAAAAAGGTGAAGATAATTTAGCTGGCACACGCCGCCCAACAGTTGCAGTGATTTCACCTAAGCGCGCTGCATCAATCGGCGTTGCAACAGGTCAGCAAGTTCGCGTCTCTAATGCACACGGCTCCATCACAATTCCAGTACTTGTTGAAGATATCCATGAAGATGCAGTGTGGATTCCACGTAATTCATTTGCTTCTCAAGCACTTGTCGCACTCGATGCAGTGCATGGCGATGTAGTAACGGTGGTGAAGGCATGACAACTGCAGAACTTCTAGGAACAGATCCAGGTTGGATCATTGCGGTTAAGGCAGTAATGGTCTTTGGTATCTGTGTAGTTGCAACGTTGATGGCTGTCTGGACCGAGCGTCGCGTCCTTGCAAAGATGCAGCTGCGCACAGGCCCTAACCGCGTTGGTCCTGCAGGACTTCTTCAATCACTCTCTGATGGAGTCAAACTTGCACTGAAGGAAGACATCATCCCTGCAGCTGCAGATAAGGTCGTTTTCATCATTGCTCCAATCATTGCAACATCAATGTGCTTTATGGCCTTTGCTGTTATTCCGATGACTGGCGTTGTAAATCTCTTTGGACATAAGACAGCGCTTCAACTCACCGATCTTCCTGTTGGCGTTCTCTACATCCTTGCAGTCACATCTATCGGTGTGTATGGCGTAGTACTCGCTGGGTGGTCATCAGGTTCTACCTATCCACTTCTTGGTGGTCTGCGCTCTAGCGCACAAGTTATTTCATATGAAGTAGCGATGGGGCTTTCACTCGTTGCAGTCTTTATCTATGCAAGTTCAATGTCGACATCAGACATTGTTGCCTCACAGCACCAGCACATCTGGAACGCTGTCGTTCTCTTCCCATCATTTGTTATCTATGTGATCTCTATGGTCGGTGAAACAAACCGTGCACCATTTGACTTGGCAGAAGCTGAAGGTGAGCTCGTTGGTGGTTTCCACACTGAGTACTCATCACTGAAGTTTGCACTCTTCTTCTTGGCTGAATATGTGAACATCATTGCGGTTTCAGCTCTTGCAACAACGCTCTTCCTTGGTGGCTATCACGCACTTCCTGGCCTTGGTTTTACAGAGCAATGGCTTGGTGGCTGGTTCACACTCATCTGGTTCTTTGCCAAGGTAAACCTGTTCTTCTTTATCTTTATGTGGCTACGAGGTTCTCTTCCACGTCTTCGGTATGACCAGTTCATGAAATTTGGCTGGAAAGTTTTGATTCCGGTCTCACTGATTTGGATCTTGATTGTTGCTTCATTGCGCGTTCTTCAGCAAGAGGGCGCTCCACGTTCTGCAATTCTTGCCTTTGCAGCAGGTGTCGTCATTATCGTGATGGCAATTAGCTCACTTGTTGAACGCAATAAAGAGAAGGTCCGCAGTGCAGATCTTCCTCTCGGTGAAGCTCCAGATTTCCCTGTTCCATCTTTACCTAATGTGCAATCAATTAACGTCTCAGGAGGCAAGTAATGACTGACTTCAATGAGAACCTAAATATTGAGAAGAGAAATTCAGGTCAGGCTGATATCAACTCTGTTCCATTTACTGAGGTCGAACAACCAGGACCGGCATCTCTTGCACAGCAAGCAAAGGGTTTCTGGGTCACCTTCTCAACAATGTTTAAGAAGAATCAAACTGTTCAATACCCTGATGTGAAGGCACCAACTGCCCCACGATTCCACGGCCGTCATCAACTTAACCGCCACCCAGATGGTCTTGAGAAGTGCATTGGTTGCGAACTCTGTGCATGGGCATGTCCTGCAGATGCAATCTTGGTAGAGGGTGGAAATAACACACCTGGAAATCAAATGTCACCGGGTGAGCGCCACGGTGCTGTCTATCAAATTAACTATCTTCGCTGCATCTTCTGTGGTCTCTGTGTTGAAGCATGCCCAACTCGCGCACTTACTATGACAAATGAATACGAATTAGCAGATGACAAGCGCGAGAAGTTGATCTTCGAAAAGGAAGATCTCCTTGCTCCACTTCGTCAAGGAATGCTTGCACCTCCCCATCCAATGTATCCAGGGATGACAGATACCAATTATTACAACGGCGATGTGAAGGAAGCTCATCCATCACAGGGCGAGAAATAATGTTAACGATTCAAACTCCTGAAGCAGTGATGTTCTGGTTCCTTGCTCCACTTTCAGTGGTTGCAGCACTTGGAATGCTCCTTGTGAAGAAGGCTGTCCACTCAGCACTTCTCTTAGCGTGGGTCATGATTACTCTTGCAATCTTCTATATTGCCCAAGATGCTCTCTTCCTCGGAATTGTTCAGATTGTTGTCTATACGGGCGCAGTAATGATGCTCTTCCTCTTTATTCTTATGTTGGTCGGTGTTGATGCATCAGATTCATTGACTGAAACAATTCCTGGCCTTCGCCCAATTGCAATTACAGCTGCCCTTGGCTTTGGTGGATTACTTGTTTCGTTGATTGGCCGTGCAAAGTTGGGCCACGATGCATATGGACTCACAGCAGCAAATAGCGAAGGCAATGTTCAAGGTTTGGCTCAACTTCTCTTCTCAACGTATGTGTGGCCATTTGAAGTTGTGTCCTCACTTCTGATCACAGCAGCACTCGGTGCAATGGTTTTAGCTCATCACCAACGCGCAGTTCCACGCGCTACACAACGCGAACAAGCGATCGCACGCTTTCGTGGCGCCTCCCTTGGTAGTGCAGCAGGGCTTCCTAACCCAGGTGTCTTTGCTCGCCACAATGCAGTCGATGTTCCAGCGCTACTTCCTGATGGAAGTGCTGCCCCTAACTCAATCTCTGCAACGCTTAAAGCGCGCGGAGATATGTTGGATTCTGCTCAATTCGAACTCGGTGAAGTCGATAACACTGTGACGGAGGAGAAGTAAATGAATCCATATAACTATCTCTACGTTTCAGCCATTCTCTTCACCATTGGTGCAGTGGGCGTTGTTGTTCGCCGCAATGCAATCGTTGTCTTTATGTGTGTTGAGCTCATGCTTAATGCTGCAAACCTCTCATTTGTAACGTTCTCTCGGATTAATGGAACACTCGATGGACAAGTAGTTGCCTTCTTCACGATGGTTGTTGCAGCTTGTGAAGTAGTAGTGGGTCTTGCCATTATCGTGACGATTTATCGCTCACGTCGATCAGCATCTATCGATGATGCTAGTTTGTTGAAGCGATAGTGATGACGACTTCAACTTCATTGGTCTATCTGATTGCACTTCCACTCTTTGGTGCAACAATTCTTCTACTTGCAGGACGTCGTGCTGATAAGTGGGGACACCTGCTTGCAACAGCGCTCTCTGCGAGTTCATTTGGAGTCGGTCTCTACCAACTCTCACAGATGCTTTCTCGTCCAACGGAGGAGCGCGCAGTAGGTCAGAAGCTCTTCTCATGGATCAACGTCGGCACATTTAATGTTGATGCAGGGCTCTTGCTCGATCAGCTCTCGATCTGTTTCATCCTTCTTATTACCGGCGTTGGAACTCTGATTCATATCTACTCAATTTCTTATATGTCTCATGATCAAAACCGTCGACGCTTCTTTGCCTATCTCAACCTCTTTATTGCAGCGATGCTCCTGCTCGTTCTCGGAGATTCCTATCTCAACCTCTATGTGGGATGGGAAGGCGTGGGTCTTGCCTCTTATCTCTTGATCGGTTTCTGGAATCAAAAGCCTGCCTATGCAACTGCTTCCAAAAAGGCATTTGTCATGAACCGCATCGGCGATATGGGTCTCTCCTTTGCCATCATGATCGCCTTTGCAACTCTTGGCACGGTCTCATTTAGCGGAGTAGAAGAGGCATCACATACTGCATCCAAAGCAGCACTCACAGCTATCGGAGTGATGTTGCTCGTTGCAGCAACAGGAAAGTCAGCACAATTCCCATTGCAGGCATGGCTTGGTGATGCGATGGCTGGTCCAACACCGGTTTCAGCACTGATCCACGCAGCGACAATGGTGACAGCTGGTGTTTATCTGATTATTCGCTCTAACTTTATCTTTGATGCAGCGCCTACTGCCCAACTTCTTGTTGTGATCGTGGGAGCAATTACTTTGTTATTCGGTGCCTTCATCGGTACTGCAAAAGATGACATCAAGAAAGCACTTGCTGCTTCAACGATGTCACAGATTGGTTACATGATCCTTGGCGCAGGCCTTGGTCCTGCAGGGTATGCATTCGCCATCATGCACTTGCTCACACACGGATTCTTTAAAGCGGGCATGTTCTTGGGTGCAGGCTCTGTCATGCACGGCATGAATGATCAAGTTGATATGCGTCGCTATGGCGCGCTTCGTAAATTCATGCCAATCACATTCATTACCTTTGGTCTTGGCTATCTTGCAATCATCGGTGTTCCACCATTTGCTGGCTTCTACTCAAAAGATCTCATTATTGAAACTGCATTTAATGCAGGTGGAATTAAGGGAATTCTCCTTGGCTCAACTGCACTCCTAGGAGCTGCAATCACTGCCTTCTACATGACTCGCGTTATGGTTCTTACTTTTACAAGTAAAGCGCGTTGGGAAGAGAATCAACATCCTCACGAGTCACCAATTCTTATGTGGCTTCCTATGGCAATTCTTGCAATCGGATCTGTAACAACAGGTTTCCTCTTTACTCGCGGAGATGCTCTCGCCAACTGGCTCAACCCAGTATTTGGTGAGCATGGTGAAGAACATGGCACAGAGCACCTCTTTGAACCGATTGTTGTCTCAGGCATGGCGCTCGTTGCCGTAGCAATAGGTGTTGCAATTGCGATTGTGAAGTATCAGCTTGCAGAAGTTGATTCTGTTGCGCCACAGGATGTCTCAATCTTTACTCGCATCGCCCGTAAGGATTTGATGCAGGATTCATTTAACGAAGCAGTCTTTATGCGTCCTGGACAAGCTCTCACAGCACTGCTTGTGAAGGGCGATGAGAGCGTTGTTGATGGCGCTGTACGTGGAGTCGGTCGCACAGCACTCGGTGCTGGCGCGGCTTTACGCAAGACACAGACAGGGTTCGCTCGCAGTTATGCAGCGCTCATTCTTATCGGTGCAGTCGCCTTGATTGCTGGAATCTGGGTGGTCACACAATGAACGCGCTGACAAGCATGATGTTATTGCCGCTACTAGGTTCACTCCTCGTTGCGGTTATCCCAACAGATCAAGTTCTTCGCATCAAGCAGGCAGCACTTGGTACTACCTTGTTGGTTGCCATCTCAGGCGTCATGGCCTGGATAAAATTTGATTCAGAGAACACAGCATTCCAATTCGTTCAGATTGCACAATGGATTCCATCCTTTGGTATCAACTATGCAGTTGGAGTCGATGGGCTTTCAATCGTTCTGATTCTTATGTCGGTCCTCTTGGCACCGATTGTGGTCCTGGCTGGCTGGAATGAATCTGAAGGTGGACGCTGGTCTGCCAAGGTCTTCTATATTCTGATTCTCGTTCTTGAAACAATGATGATCGGCGTCTTTGCAGCAACTGATGTCTTCTTGTTCTACGTATTCTTTGAAGCGATGTTGATCCCTGTCTACTTCCTGATCGGTGGTTATGGCAGTGGAGAACGTGCAGCTGCTGCTGTGAAATTCTTGCTCTACAGCCTCTTTGGCGGTCTCTTGATGCTCGCATCAATCATCGGGCTTTATGTGATCTCAGGCGCTAACGGTGGCCACACCTTTGATATTGGCCAGCTCTCTGAGATGCATAAATATATGAGCTCTACGACTCAGAACCTTCTGTTCCTAGGATTCTTTATTGCATTCGCAATTAAGGCACCTCTCTGGCCACTACACACATGGCTTCCTGACGCGGCAGCTTCTGCAACACCAGGAACATCTGTTCTTCTCCTTGGCATTCTCGACAAGGTCGGAACATTTGGAATGATTCGTTTCTGTCTTGCGCTCTTTCCTGATGCCTCTAAGACCTTTACTCCTGTCATCATGGTCTTAGCTGTGATCTCAATCTTGTATGGCGCATTCCTTGCAATTGGAGCGCGCGATATCAAGAGATTGATTGCCTATACATCAATATCACACTTCGGGTTTATCACCATGGGAATCTTTGCAATGACTACGCAAGGCCATAGCGGTGCAACTCTCTATATGTTCAACCACGGCTTCTCAACAGCTGCTCTCTTCCTCGTTGCAGGCTGGATGATTTCTCGCCGCGGTTCATCAACAATTGCAGATTTCGGCGGATTACAGCGCGTTACACCAGTGATGGCATGGTCATTCTTTATTGCAGGAATGTCTTCACTCGCTCTACCTGGTCTCTCAAGCTTTGTGAGCGAGTTCCTCGTTCTAGTAGGTACATACACTCGCTACCCAGTAGCTGCAATTATTGCTACCTTCGGAATAGTTCTTGCAGCTCTCTACATCTTGATCCCAGTGCAGAAAGCGCTGCACGGTCCGACAACTCCGGGAAATGAGAATCTTCCAGACCTCAACCTCCGCGAGAAGATTGCTATCGGTCCTGTGATTGCAGTGATTATCGCTCTTGGCTTCTATCCAGCACCGCTGCTCAACGTTATTAACCCAGCTTCAGCACATGTGCTTGAGAAGCAAGGTTTTACTGATCCAGTTCCTTCAGAGAGCGCAGGCAAGTAAATGTCATTCACGGCTCCCGTACTTAACTATGCACAGCTTGCACCGATGCTCATCGTTCTCGGTGGGGCACTCATTGGTGTTCTTATTGAGGCATTTGCACCTCGTGCATCACGCCATAGCTCACAGCTCTTCATTACAGTTGCAACACTGGTCTCATCCTTTGCAGCGCTGATGCAGGTCCGCACACAATCTTCAGCAAATGCTGCAATGGGTTCTGTGGCATTTGATGGTGCAGGTGTTCTACTTCAAGCTTCGATTTTAGTGATTGCTCTACTCTCGGTATTTCTGATTGCAGATCAAGAGAACTTCACAGCTCTTCCTGCAGCAGTTCCTGGTTCTCATGAAGAACGTGAATCGCTCCAGCTTGATCTACGCGTTACTGAGGTCTATCCGCTGACACTCTTTGCAGTGGCTGGAATGCTGCTCTTCCCAGTTTCCACAGATTTAATCACTCTCTTTGTGGCCCTTGAAGTGCTCTCATTACCGCTCTATTTGATGGCAGGACTTTCACGTCGTCGCCGATTGATGTCGCAAGAGGCTGCGCTGAAGTACTTCTTATTGGGTGCATTCTCATCAGCATTCTTCCTCTTTGGCGCTGCTTATCTCTATGGATACTCAGGCTCAATTACATTTGCAGGAATTCAATCAAGTGTTGTGGGTGGCTCAGGAAATGATGTATTCCTGCTTCTAGGCATTGCATTTATCTCTGTGGGTCTTCTCTTTAAAGTCGGTGCGGTGCCATTTCATGCATGGTCACCTGATGTCTATCAAGGTGCACCAACAGCAATTACAGGCTTTATGGCAGCTGCTACCAAGGTTGCAGCATTCGGTGCGATCCTTCGTATCTTCTATGTCTCATTTGCCAATGCGCAGTGGCAATGGAGTCCAGCTCTTGTTCTGATTGCAATAATCACGATGGTCATTGGATCAGTAGTGGCAATTGCGCAACGAGATGTTAAGCGCATGCTTGCCTACTCATCAATCGCTCACGCAGGCTTCCTTCTTGCAGGTGTGATTGCCTTGAGCAAATCAGGTCTTGATGCCACCATCTTCTATCTCTTCGCCTATGGCATCGCCACCGTTGGAGCATTTGGAGTTGTCACTCTCGTGCGCGACTCATCGGGTGAGGTCACAGACCTCAATCGCTGGAGTGGACTTGGTAAGCGCTCACCATTAGTTGCTTCAGTCTTCTCCTTCTTCCTTTTAGCCTTTGCAGGCATTCCTCTTACATCAGGCTTTATTGGAAAATTCTCCATCTTCTCAAGTGCTTATGAATCAGGAAGCACATGGATTTTGATTTCTGGTGTGCTCTCATCAGCAATAGCTGCCTTCTTCTATATCCGCGTCATCGTCTTGATGTTCTTTAAGGATCCAGTTGAAGATGGCACCAGCGTTGTCATTCCTTCTGCCCTTACAACAATAACGATTACAGTTGCGGCAGTGATTACCTTGATTCTCGGTATCTTCCCCGCACCTCTGATCGATTTCATTGCATCAACAGCTTTCTTCATCCGATAATGTCTAAATTCGGAATACCTGGTTTAGCCCCTGAGCTAGAGGCAGAGCTTAAAGAGGGTATGGCTAAAGTTGAAAGCCTTCTCCTTAGCCATATTCAGGGTGATTACCCGCTGGTGGAGGAGACTTCGCGCCACCTCGTTGCAGCAGGTGGCAAGCGCCTGAGGCCGTTGTTAACTCTTCTTGCATCTCACTATGGAGATAAGAATAAGTCTGGCATTGTTGAATCAGCAGTTGTCTGCGAACTTACACACGTTGCAACTCTCTATCACGATGATGTGATGGATGAAGCAAAGCTTCGTCGTGGAGTGGAGAGCGCAAATAGTCGCTGGGGCAACACCGTTGCCATTCTCACCGGGGATTACCTCTTTGCAAAGGTCTCAGCACTCCTTGCAGATATCGGACCTGAAGCAGTTCGCCTGCAGGCATCAACTTTTGAACGTCTTGTCATTGGCCAGATTATGGAGACGCAAGGACCGCAAAATGGGGAGGATGCCCTTGATCATTATCTGCAAGTTGTTGCAGATAAGACAGGATCACTGATTGCAGCAAGCGCACGATTCGGTGCGATGGTCTCAGGTGCTCCTGCAGATATTAAAGAGACTCTCACAGTCTTCGGTGAAAAAGTAGGTATTGCATTCCAATTAGCAGATGATGTTATTGATATTGCAAGTGAATCTCACCAATCTGGAAAGACCCCAGGCACTGATCTGCGTGAAGGAGTTCCAACTCTTGTGACTCTTAATGTCATGAAATCTACACGGGCCGAAGATCGCGAACTCATCAAGCTACTCAAAGCCCCGATCAAGGATGAGAAAGTTGTAGCGCAGGTTCTCACAACTCTGCGAGGACATAGCGCACTCGATGAATCGCGCGGTCAACTGCAGAATATTGCACGTGATGCTCGCGCAGCTCTTGGACCACTACCTGTTAACGATGTGACAGGTGCTCTATTTTCCTTGTGCGACGCTATTGTCGACCGTTCTGCTTGATCGCACTAGATCAGTAGCTAACGCAGCTAGAGCAAACCAGATCACGATAAAACCAATCCATCGCGCAGTCGGCATATCTTCATGGCGCAACCACACACCGATAGAGAATTGAATCGTTGGAGTGATGTATTGCAGCAATCCGATGGTGCTATAGGGCAGGCGAGTAGTTGAGCCGTTAAAGAGTAAGAGTGGAATAGCAGTGATTGCACCTGCGCTGATAAGAAGCACTGTGAGAAGGGAGTTATGGCCAAACTGTCCTGTGCCATTGTTGCCGAGATAGAGAAGATAGAAGCCATAGGGGATAAGGGATATCAAGGTTTCAATTGCGAGTCCATCGAGTGCGCCAAGATCTAACTTCTTCTTCACAAGGCCATATGTGCCCCATGAGAGGGCGAGTGAGATAGCAACCCAGGGAAGACGTCCATAATCGTAGGTAAGGATGCCAACGCCAATTGCTGCAATACCAACTGCGAGCCACTGCAAAGGACGCATCTTCTCTCGAAGGAGAATTACTCCGAATGAAATAATGATGAGCGGATTGATGTAGTAACCAAGGGCAGCCTCTACAACATGTCCATTATTCGTTGCCCAGATGTAAGTAATCCAGTTGATGGAGATGAGGATTGTTGTTGCAAGTAAGCCAATAACTTTCTTGGGGCTCTTAAGGATTGCGATCGTGGAATGAATTTGCTTGGAGATAGCGAGAACAATTGCGCAGAAGACCAATGTCCACACGGCGCGGTGGGCAACAATCTCCCATGGATTAGCTGGCTCTAGGAGCGGCCAATACAAAGGGAAGAGCCCCCACAAAATATATGCGCTGACGCCAAAGAGAAGCCCCAGCGAATACTCGCTCCGGTTCTTAACCACTTATCGGAAGTTTACGAATTGAACTGCAAATTCGAATTTGCCATTTTTAATCTGCTCAATAGCTTCCTGCAGATCATCACGGCTCTTTGATGTCACGCGTAGCTCATCGCCTTGAATCTGGGTCTTGATTGATTTCGCACCTTCATCACGCAAGAACTTAGCAATCTTCTTGGCATTCTCAGTTGAGATGCCCTCTTTCATGGTGCATGCAATCTTGTAGATTTTTCCTGAGAGCTGTGGCTCACCAGCATCAAGGTGCTTGAGTGAAACTCCACGCTTAATCAACTTATCTTTAACGACATCCAGGGTCGCCTTTGCGCGCTCTTCAGTATCTGCTTCGATTGCTAACTTGTCACCTGAGAGTTCAATCTTTGCGCCAGTATTCTTAAAGTCAAAGCGGGTATCAATCTCGCGGATAGCCTGATTTATAGCGTTATCTAGCTCCATGCGGTCGATCTTCGAGACTACGTCAAAACTGCTATCAGCCATATCGGTGGCGCTCCCTTGTGGTTAATCTTGTGATTTTCAAAGTTCAAGTGCCTAAGGTATCGTTTGCCGCTCGCACTTACCAAAGCGCCGTAAGACTTGTATGACCCTGGCGGGTTGCCCGAGCGGCCAATGGGAGGGGACTGTAAATCCCCCGGCTCTGCCTTCGAAGGTTCAAATCCTTCACCCGCCACCACAACGCCCTAATTCACGAGGGCGTATTACTTTGCTGGGCTTCCTGCAGTTCATTCGCGTGTCGACATTGGGCGATTGGGTTAATACTCTTCTCTAGTATTTATCTCGCCCCAACCTTAAGGAGCTAACGTGCAGAAACGTTTCGGAATTATCACTGCAGCTGTTATCGCAGCTGCTCTCACACTCACAGGATGTGGACCTTTCGGTTCGGATTCATCTGATTCAGCATCAGCATCATGTGAAATCGGTGAGCTAGCAACAATCACTGAAGGCAAACTCACTATCGCAACTGGTGAACCTGCGTACTACCCATGGGTTATCGATGACAAGCCAGAGTCTGGCGAAGGCTTCGAAGGAGCAGTGGCTTATGCAGTTGCTAAGCAACTCGGCTTTGATGCTGCAGATGTCACCTGGGCCCGCACAACATTTGACTCAGCTGTAACACCAGGAGAGAAGAAGTTTGACTTCAACTTGCAGCAGTTCTCAATTACTGATGATCGCAAGAAAGCTGTTGATTTCTCATCACCTTATTACACAGCTCCACAGGCAATCGTCTCATTCAAGGGAAGCAAGATTGAAGGAAAGACTTCACTTGCTGAACTCAAGAGCGCCAAGCTTGGCGCAGCAGTCGGTACTACCTCACTTGATGCAATCGAGAATCAGATTGGCACAAAGCCACAGGTATTTAACGACAATGCAGCAGGTGTATCTGCACTCAAAAACAAGCAGATCGATGGCCTTGTTGTAGATCTACCAACTGCTTTCTACCTATCAGGCGTTGAAGTTCCAAACGGACTTATCGTTGGTCAACTTCCATCAAATGGTGAAGGTGATCAGTTTGGTCTCCTGCTTTCAAAGGGAAGCAAGCTCACATCATGTGTTACTGGCGCTGTAGATGCCATTACCGCTGATGGAACACTCGCAGCAATTACAGATAAGTGGCTAGCAACTGATGCTGGCGCTCCTGTATTGAAGCCTTAATAGAAACTCAGCAGTAAACAAGGTAGTTTGGCGACCATGTCAGAGAAGAAAAGCTCTGCTTGGTCGCCAAGCTCCCGTGAACTAGAACGACGTAAATCTCGTCGCAGGATTAGCCGCAAGCAAGCAAGTATTGCTGCGGCTTCTTCTATTTTTGTCCTCGGAACTCTTGCCATAATTCTCGTAACTTCACCAGGCTGGGAAACCGTAAAAGCTACATTCTTCGATATTGATTATGGCCGCGAGGTATTTCCAACAGTCGTGCGAGGGCTCTGGATCAATTTGCAACTTACTTTTATTGGCGGTGCTGCTATTGGCGTTATTGCACTTGGGCTTGCTTTACTGCGGACTACAAAATCACCAGCGCTTACTCCATTTAGATTTCTAGCTACTGCCTACGTCGATATCTTCCGAGGCGCCCCACTGATCTTGATTATCTTGCTTGTTGGTTTTGGTGTTCCAGCCCTAGGACTTTCCGGAATCTCAAGCAATGTCATCTTTCTCGGGACAGTTGCTGTGGTGCTCACATACTCGGCATATGTAGCTGAAGTTATCCGAAGTGGAATTTTATCTATTCACCCAAGTCAACGCGCAGCAGCTCGTTCCCTCGGACTCACTTCAGGGCAGACCATGCGTTTTGTTGTACTGCCTCAGGCCATACGTCGTGTTGTGCCTCCCTTGCTCAATGATTTTGTTTCACTACTGAAGGACACAGGTTTGGTCTCAATCCTGGGAGTCACCGATGCCGTTCGTGCTGCTCAAATTAATGCTAGCCGAACCTTTAACTACACACCTTATGTTGTGGCAGCCATACTCTTTCTACTCATCACAATTCCAATGACTCGCTATACAGATCGAGCTATAAGGCAACGCACTAGTGCACAGAACTCAGAAGGTGCAATCTGATGAGTAAAGTGCTTGAACTGGTAGATGTTCGAAAGTCCTTTGGTGCAGAAGTTGTCCTGCACGATCTATCACTCACTGTTCCTGAACACACAGCCACTGTTCTTATTGGTGCTTCGGGCTCAGGTAAGTCCACACTTCTCCGCTGCATCAACTTGCTGGAATCAATCGATGATGGCCAAATTTTCTTAGATGGACAAGAAATTTCAGATCCTCTGATAAACGTTGATGAAGTTCGCCGCCGTCTAGGTATGGTCTTTCAATCATTTAACCTCTTTCCTCATAAAACGGTTTTAGAAAACATCACACTCTCGCCCATCAAGGTTCATGGCAAAAGTAGAGATGAAGCCAATACTCATGCACTGCACCTATTGAAGAGATTTGATTTAGCGGATAAAGCCGATCAATATCCTGATCGCCTGAGTGGGGGACAGCAGCAGCGAGTAGCGATAATTCGCTCACTTGCGGTAAGTCCACGGCTACTTCTCCTTGATGAAGTCACATCAGCACTTGACCCAGTACTTGTTAACGAAGTTCTCTCAGCTGTCCGTGATCTCAAAAGTGATGGCATGACCATGGTGCTGGCGACACATGAAATGGGGTTTGCAACTCAAGTAGCAGATGAAGTCTGTTTCCTAGAGTCCGGCAACATCATTGAGCGAGGAAGCGCAGAGCAGGTGCTCCATAACCCGCAGAACCCAAAAACCCAAGAGTTCTTGAAGCGAGTCCATCAAGCTGGTCGACTGTAGAAAGAATGATTAAGACCTCATGAGAATGAGGTCAGTGAGCTAACTTTTTGCGCCAGGTTTGCGTGCTGCGCGAGATAAAAATAGCGCAAATACGAGAGCTAAAACAATTCCAGTGTTCACGCCCATCTCTGTCAGTGCACGGTTGAAATACTCCGTTGTCTTCTCCTTCTCCATCGTCAGTGATGCACCGACTGTGAGAATGTGTCGAACGGCTGCGATGACTCCGATAATAAGGAAGTTATCGAGTTGGAAAATTCCATCTGTGAAGCGGACGATCACTGTGCGCATGATCTCAAGGATGATGACTACAAAGAGAATGTCATTAATTGCTTGGATCATTCCTAGTGGAAAGAATGGGCGAGTTTCAATCAGGCGCTGCAAGCTATAGCCAGCAGCAAGGACTGAGATGATAAAGAGAACGATGCCAAGGAAGCCGTGAAGGATATCTTCGAGCTTGTCGATAAAAGTTACAGGGATGAGTGATTCATCTCCGGTGAGTAAACCCTTAACGGACTTGTATTTCATCTCAACCACCTTTTTTAGACTTAACTAAGGGTAAGTGCAGGGTCAAGCTCTCGCAATAGATAAAGGGTTAATGCGTGGTTTCACCAGCACGACGACGACGAACGTTATCTCCATAGACTGCAAGGAGAATGACTGCACCTACTACGACGTACTGCCATTCCTGTTGAAGTTCGAGAATACGTAGACCGTTGATCAGAACCGACATGATGAGGGCACCGATGATGGTTCCAGAGATAGTTCCCTTACCGCCAAGAAGTGATGTTCCACCGATGATGACTGCAGCGATTGCTTCAAGCTCATAACCAAGACCAAGGTCAGGTTGCGCAGAGCCCAGGCGAGATGTCATCACAATTGCTGAGAGGCCAACGAAGAATCCACAGAGTGCATAGACGGCAATCAACCAACGATCGACCTTCACGCCAGAGAGCTTTGTTGCTTCAGTATTAGAACCGATTGCGAATGTGTAACGGCCGAGGACTGTCTTATTAAGAATGATTGAAGCAACCACAGCTGCCACGAGAAGAATGAGAACAGCATTAGGAAGATTCGGGATGATATTTCCTTGTGCAATGGAGTCCCAGCCCTTTACATCTGTTGTGAAGAGAATTGGCTTCAGATCGGAGGTAATGAGCGCCAATCCTTGAGCACCCTTCATTGTTGCAAGAGTTGCAATAAATGGAGGCAACTTAAGAACAGTAATAAGAATTCCGTTGATAGCGCCAAGGATTGTTCCCACGACAAGTCCTAGGAGTATTCCGCTCCAGACGTTTAGGTTCATCGCCATCACTGTCTTACCAGTAATAACTCCCACGAGAGCCATGGATGTTCCAACAGAGAGATCGATACCACCGGTGATGATGACGAAGGTGACACCGATTGCCATCAGGCCAATCACCGTTGTGGACATCAAGATTCCGCCAGAGACATTTGCCCATGAGGCAAAGACAGGACGCATTACGGTGAAGAAGGTAAAGATGACGAAAAGGCTAGCAAGTGCTGTCACTCGACCGATTTCTCGACGAATAAAGGCTGAAACTTTATTGCCGCCATCTGCCTTTGTGCCTGCGTTAGTTACTTCTGACATTTCTCTCTCTTTTCCCGTATTAGTTAACTGTCGTTAATGAATCGCTGAACTTGGTCGCAAGTTCCATGATGATGTTCTGGTTGGCATCTTTGTTATCAATAATTCCTGTTAAGCGACCATCACACATCACTGCGATGCGATCTGATAGTCGCAAAACTTCTGGCAGTTCGGATGAAATCATGATGATGGACTTGCCTTCTTCGGCCAAGCCAGTCAGAAGGCGATAAATCTCATCTTTGGCGCCCACATCAATTCCACGTGTTGGCTCATCGAAAATCAATACATCGCAATCGCGAGTGAGCCATTTTGCGATAACTACCTTCTGCTGGTTTCCGCCAGATAAGTTCTTAAGGAACTGGCGTTCAGAGGGTGTGCGCACTCGAAGTTGAGCGATGACATCACGCGCAATGCCAGCTGCTGACTTCACTTTGAGAAAGCCCAACTTATTGGAAAAGCGTGGGATGGAGGAGAGAATCACATTAAAGGTGATGTCTTGATTGAGAAGAAGACCAAAACGTTTGCGGTCTTCAGAGAGGTATCCAATACCCACCGCAACCGCATCTGATGGTTGCTTGATCTTTACCTCGGTGCCACGCAAAGTGATAGTTCCTGAAGTCTTTGGATCTGCGCCCATAATCGCGCGTGCAAGTTCTGTGCGACCTGCGCCCATCAAACCTGCAAAGCCAAGAATTTCACCTTTGCGAAGATCGAAGGAGATATCTCTAAGAAGGTGTTGGTCTGAAAGGTTTTTAACCTGCAGAACTATTTCACTACCGATGGAGCGGTTGGTTGGGCGTTGATCCTGATCCACCTTACGGCCGACCATAAGCGAAATGACTTCTGGGATAGTCGTCTGAGTAGTTATCAGAGTCTTTACATACTCACCATCACGTAGAACTGTGATGCGGTCGGTGATCTTCTCGAGCTCTTCCAGGCGGTGAGAGATATAGACAACGCCTTTTCCTGCAGCCTTGAGAGAGCGAATAATCTTAAAGAGCGCATCAGTCTCAGCTGGGGTCAGCGATGAGGTTGGTTCATCCATGATGATGACTGAGCCGCGATAAGAGACAGCCTTTGCGATTTCAACCATCTGTTGTTTTGCAATAGTAAGTTCACCAACGATGTCGTTGGGATTGAGTGCCAATCCGAGTTCAGCTAGGAGCGCAATAGTGGCATCAACTAACTTCTTATTATTGAGAAAAACTCCACCAGGGAATCGATCTTCACGACCAATAAAAATGTTCTCAGCAACTGTGAGATGTGGCATCAGGTTCAGCTCTTGGTGAATGATGCTGATACCGAGCTTCTGTGCTTCAAATGGATTGGGAATTGAAACAGACTTTCCCTTGTAGATAATCTCTCCAGAATCTTTCTTATAAATACCAGAGAGAATCTTCATGAGTGTTGATTTACCAGCACCGTTCTCGCCGACAATGGCATGAACTTCACCCTCATTGAGATCAAAGTGCACATTACTGAGTGCCTTGACGCCCGGGAACTCTTTACTAACGCCTGAGAGAGATAAGAGCTGTGCTGAAGCCATTGTTTTCACCTTATATCTAGAGTTGCGATGAGCTTACTCACTTAAGAATAAAGCAATGGTGGCCGAGATTGCTCCCGGCCACCATGCCTTTAATCACTTACAAATCAGTCAGTAATGACTTATTCGTAAAGGTTACCGGCGATCTTTGGATCGGCGATGTTCTTCTTATCGTAGTAGTAGAAACCTGTATCGATAAGGTTCTTTGGAACTGTCTTGTTACGTACGTAGTTAACGAGAGCTTCGACAGTCTTCGCACCGATACCCATTGGGCTCTGTGTGATAGCACCTGACTGGAGACCAGACTTGATGTTTGCCATCTGCTGCTTTCCTGAGTCGAATCCGATCAACTTAACTGCGCCATTCTTAAGCTTTGCAGCCTTGAATGCCTGGCCAGCGCCGATTGATACACCTTCGTTAGTTCCGTAGACACCCTTGAGGTCCTTGTTAGCAACGAGTGATGCGCTAACGATTTCCTGTGCCTTAAGTGCATCTCCACCCTCAGCGTACTGAGGTGTAAGAAGTGTGATGCCCTTGTACTTAGCCTTCATGCGGTTGATAAAGCCGTTTGCACGGTCGATACCTGTCTGGTTTGTCTGTGAGTGACCGACAACCAAAACCTTACCCTTGTTACCAACCAACTTAGCCATCCAGTCTGCAGCGAGTGCGCCAGCAGCTGTTGAATTTGTGTATGCAACGCCAAGTGCGCAGTCAGAGTTTGGTCCTAGCTTAGGAACTCCACCCTCACAGCTAGCTGCTGTGTCGAACATGTACACAGGAATGCCTGCTGCCTTAGCTGCCTTGAGCTTTGGAAGTGACTGTGTTGTACCAAGAGCTGCGTAACCGATTGCATCTGGCTTAAGTGCAATTGCTGCATCAAGCATTTCAAGCTGCTTATCGATCATTGTTTCTGCTGCTGGACCAATGAAGTGAACTTCTGCGTTCATCTTCTTAGCTTGATCTTCAGCGCCCTTCTTTACTGCCTGCCAAAATTGGTGCGTTTCGCCCTTTGAGATCAATTCGATCTTAAGAGTCTTCTCTGCAGCTGTTACTGGAGTTGCTGTTCCAGTTACTAGCGCCAGTGCTGATAGTGCAGCAACTGTGATGAGACCTTTCTTCATGTATTTCTCCTCTAGAAGCAGCGGAATTGCTGTGTGGAAATCCTAGGGGGGCGGCGCGCTACCTTCAATAAATAATGGGTAAATACCAGGCGGTAAAGCCGATTGTTACAGCTTCGTTATCTTGTAGGCAGATAAGGCGTTCTCACGCCAGAAAAGTTCATTTTCCCTTTCAGTAAATTTCACCGTAAGGCTCTGGGCAAGGCGAACTACCTCTGAATAGCTTGAAGTGGCTAAAAGCGCCACGGGCCAATCGGAGCCAAACATCAGCCGTTCTGGGCTAAAGCTCTCAATGATGTGATCAACGTAGGGCGCAAAGTCATCAACTTTCCAGATATTCCACTTTGCTTCAGTCACCATTCCAGAAATCTTGCACGAAACGTTATCGAAGGATGAAAGTTCTGTAATCAGAGATTTCCAAGGCTGCATTTCTTCTCTAGCGATATATGGCTTTGAAATGTGGTCAAGGACAAATTGCACATCAGGGCACGCTTTAACTAATTCAATAGCAGCTGGCAGTTCGGGAGTCTTGGTAAGAATGTCATAAGTCAGACCCATCTTGCCAAGTTGTTGCACAGTTGCAATCGCTTGGGGTTTCGCCAAGTAATTGGAGTCAGGCAGGTCTTGTGCAACATCACGGATGCCTTTGAGGTAGCCACCACCGTGTGCTTCTAGATATTTCTCGCACTGAGCAATCGCACCGGGTGAATCAATCTGCAGCCAACCCACCACAGCAATCACTGTGGAATCTGATTGCGCAATCTCCAGTAGTTCAAAAGTTTCATCATGTGTTGTCGTTGCGTGAACAAGGATTGTTTTCTCGATTCCCGTTCCAGCAATCGCACTGCGCAGGTCATCGGTGTTGAAGTTGCGAGCAACAGGCTCCATGCCATCGCCCACCATCCACTCTTGTGGGCGAATGGAGAGGTCCCATAGATGGTGGTGCGAATCAATTCTCACGATTGCAATTTAACCTTGGGCAACTACATGTTCAAGAGGAGCACCTGCAGCCAGAAGCTGTAGTTGGGATTCCACCAAAGCCCTGCCACGTGGTTCAAATGCATCTGAATTTCCACCTACGTGAGGGAGAAGAAGGAGATTCTTCGCACTCCATAGAGGGTGCCCTGTTGGAAGTGGTTCAGGGTCTGTCACATCGAGGGCTGCAAAGATGCGCCCTGAATTGAGCTCTTTTACTAATGCATCGGTTTCAACGACAGGACCGCGCGCCACATTGATAAGGAGTGCGCCATCCTTCATTGCAGCAAGGCGCTTGGCGTTAAAGAGATGACGAGATGAATCTGAGAGCGGAAGAATCAAAATGATGATGTCGAGCCCAGGTAGATGAGCATCGAGTTGATCGATGGTGAGAGAGCCATCTCTTCCTGATTGGGTAAAGGCGGTGACGGATACTTCAAAGCCAGAGAGATTCTTGGCAATCTTCTTACCGATTGATCCATATCCAATGATTCCGATCTTGGAATCAGAAAGAGCCGATGTGCGGTGATGGCTCCACCTGCCTGCAATCTGCTCGCGCATGAATTCAGGAAAACCTCGGCGGGAAGCAATTGCTAATCCCACTGCTAATTCAGCTGTGGATGCATCGTGAACACCTCGTGCATTGCAGAGCGTTAACCCTGGGCGAAGGTATGCAAGTGCATCGTCATA
This sequence comes from Candidatus Planktophila dulcis, assembly GCF_002288225.1. Classification (NCBI taxonomy): domain Bacteria; kingdom Bacillati; phylum Actinomycetota; class Actinomycetes; order Candidatus Nanopelagicales; family Candidatus Nanopelagicaceae; genus Candidatus Planktophila; species Candidatus Planktophila dulcis. Next base: position 1,122,215 of record NZ_CP016777.1, on the reverse strand, counting down.
GCCAGCGTTGAGCATCTGCAGAGTTTTTAAATTGGGCATTTGTGCGGCATAGGAGAGAGCCTTTGCGCCTCCCATATAGAGAGGAACATAGAAATCAATTTGTGAAAGATCTGATGTATCTAATGGAAAGTTTTCAGGGGAGAGCAGTGTGATTCCAGCAGGAGCTGAGAGGTCATCCCATTGAGTCCATGCATTGATCGAAGACATGTTTTACCGTTCTGGAATTACTTCAACTGTATTTGAAAGGGTTCCAACGCCTGCAACGTTAATCTCAACGATATCTCCTGCAGCAAGTGCGATATCCATAGGAGGAACAATTCCTGTGCCGGTGGAGAGAATTAAGCCATGAGGAAAATCTTGGCAACGAAATACATAGTTCACAAGATCTTCCAGAGTTCTATTGAGAGCACCGAGTGATGTTTCTGCCTCCCAGACCAGAGCTGAACCGCGAAGAATCTTTGCTTTGATGCTCATCTCATTGGCTGCAGGTGCAAGCCAGGCAGGAGTGATATCTGGGCCAATTGCTGTTGAGCCGATATAGATCTTTGCTTGTGAGAGGTAGAGAGGGTTCTCACCTTCAATAGAACGGGCAGTGACATCGTTACAGATCGCATAACCAATAATCTCGCGATGCTTATTTATATAGATAGCAACTTCTGGTTCAGGCACAGATGCCTCGCTGTCATAGCGAATACCGATAGGTGCATTGGTTCCTCGTGCACGTACTGCAGTTGATTTAAAGAAGAGCTCTGGGCGGTCTGCTTCATAGACGCGCTGATAGACATCAGGCACACCGCTCTCCTCTTTACGAGCATCGCGTGAACGCAGGTAGGTAACGCCAGCTCCCCATAATTCAATTTCAGCAGCGATTGGGGGTGCAAGCTCTCCAGTAATAGATGTTGTTGCGCTAGCTGTGCGAGTTTTGAGTTCAGCAAGAGTCAGGTGCATTGCCTCAGTCAGTGTGGGTAGTCCTTCAACGCTGCGGTGAACGCCATCAGTAGTGACGGCAAATTGGTATTGCGCGTTTTTGGTATGAAGGACTGAAAATTTCATTGAATTCCTTAACTAGTCGAGGTAAAAGTTTTGGTGGAGTGTATGCCACCACTCGCCATCGCGAGCTTCGGGAACTTGCACCTGCATAGGAGCTGTGATCTTCCACCATTTCTGAGTTTCAGGATCTGCGGCGATAAGAGCCATATCGGCTTCATAGTCAGTGCCTGTGTACTCCATATAAGCAAAGAGGAGATTTTCATATCGAAAGATTGAGTAGTTCTGAATATTGGCTTTCTTCAAAGTGGCAGCAACTGTTGGCCAAATAGCCTCATGAATGCGTTCATACTCTTCGATTTCTTCAGGCTTAATACCAATTACTTGGCCGATTCTTTTGATGCTCATGCCTGGATCTTCTCAATCAGGCCTGCATCTTCTAGTTCACTCCAGATACCTTCAGGAAGTGGGCGATTGAAATCTTCTGCATTCGAACGCAGTTCAGCAGCTGTGCGGGGACCAGTCAGAACTGATGTCACAGCAGGGTGGCGCAATGGGAATTGCAGCGCTGCTGCAATGAGTGGAACATCTCGTTCTTTGAGGAAGTCACATATCTTCTTAGCTCTGGCGATAATTTCATCAGATGCTGGAAGATAGTTATATGTTGCACCCGCGACCGGGTTAGCAAGAACTCCAGAGTTGAGAACTCCGCCCATTGAGATATCAATCTTGTTCTTCAGCGCATATGGGAAGAGATCATGCTGGGCTACTTGATCAAGGAGAGTAAAACGACCAGCGATAAGTGCAATATCAAGATCTGTATTCTTCATAATCTCAAGAGCTGGATCGACATAGTTCATTCCAAGGCCGATTGCTTTAATGAGTCCTTGTGAACGAAGGTCGGCAAGAACTGGGAATGCGTTGTTAATTGCTTCTGGGATGTAATCCTCAGCATCATGCATCAAGACAATATCTATGTGATCTAAGCCAAGACGCTCCAGGCTCTCATCAAAGGAGCGTCTAATGCCCTCAGGTGTGTAGTCATAGATAGGAACGATGTCGCGAGGTGCGTCAGGAAACCATTTTTCCGGCTCAACACCTTCAACATGGCGCAGTACTCGACCGACTTTGGTTTCAATAACGAAGGGAGTCTTCACATTGCGCAGAACTTTGCCCACGCGAATTTCTGCAACGCCATGACCATATTGAGGGGCGGTATCGAAATAGTTAATTCCTAATTCAAGAGCAGTATTAAGAAGAGCATCGCCTTCAGAATCAGAGACTGAAGCAAAGAGTCCACCTAGAGGGGCTGTACCAAGAGCAAAGCGTGTAACCTCAAGATTTGAACGCTTTAACTTAACTTTCTCGCTATACCGCGGCATAAATTCATCCTATATGATTTTGCAGGTCAAGCGAAGAGTCAATTTTCATACAAGTAAAGGGATGTCATGCCTAAGGTAACTGGATTTAGAACTGTCGATGTCAGATTCCCAACTTCACGTGGACTCGATGGTTCCGATGCAATGAATAAGGAACCCGATTATTCGGCAGCTCTTCTCATCCTAGAAACTGATGACCCAACACTTGAGGGCCATGGCTTTGTCTTTACATGCGGCCGCGGAAATGATCTGCAGTGCGACATGATTGAACAACTTGCACCGTATGCAGTGGGACGCGATGTTGCAGATCTTGCAACCAGCATGGGCGAGTTCGCTCGCAGCTTGGTTCGTGATTCTCAGATTCGTTGGTTAGGTCCAGAAAAAGGCGTGACACAAATGGCAGCCGGCGCAGTCGTTAACGCTGCATGGGATCTTGTGACTAAGCACGCAAAGAAGCCTTTATGGAAGTTCCTTTCAGATCTAACGCCAGAACAAATCGTTGAACTTGTTGATTTTAGATACATTACTGATGCGCTCACACCAGCTGAAGCGCTAGAGATATTGCGTAAGACAGAGCCGCAGCGCGCTGCCAATGAAGCAAAGCTTCGCGCTGAAGGATTGCCTGCCTATACAACTACTCCTGGCTGGCTTGGATATACCGATGAGAAGATGGTTCGTCTTGCAAAGGAAGCAGTTGCTGCTGGATACACACTCATTAAGTTGAAGTGCGGAGGATCGCTAGAAGATGACAAGCGTCGCCTGCGCCTTGCTCGTGAAGCAGTAGGCCCAGATATCAGAATTGCTATCGATGCCAACCAGGTATGGGATGTGAATCAAGCTATTGAATGGATTAAGGGCATAGGAGATGTCAACCTGTACTGGGTTGAAGAGCCAACAAACCCTGATGATGTTCTAGGACATGCAGCCATTGCTAAGGCAATTGCACCTGTGCGCGTTGCAACCGGTGAGCATGGCATGAACCGCATTCTCTTTAAGCAGATGCTGCAAGCAAAGTCATTCTCTTTCATGCAAATTGATGCAACTCGTGTTGCAGGTGTGAATGAAAATATTGCCAACATATTGATGGCTGCAAAGTTTGGAGTTCCTGTCTGTCCTCACGCAGGTGGCGTTGGACTCTGCGAGCTTGTTCAGCACCTTGCAATGTTTGATTCCGTTGCAGTCACTGGCCACCATGCAGGACGCGTCGTTGAATTCGTTGATCACCTGCATGAGCACTTTGTTGTTCCAACAAATATTCAGAATGCTCGTTACATGCCACCTGTTGAACCAGGTGCTGGTGGAGAGATGTATGCACAGTCGATTGCTGACTTCACATTCCCACATGGAAAAGAATGGGCAAGTGCGTAATGTCTGAATTCAAAGGTCTGACTGCAGCAGTCACAGGTGCTGGTTCTGGAATCGGACTTGCAACAGCGCAAATGCTTGCATCAGGTGGTGCAACTGTTTATGGACTCGATATTGCAGAAGGTGGCCTTGCCGGCATTGGCCAGTGGCTTTCCTGTGATGTCAGCGACGATGCATCTGTGGAAGCTGCATTTGCAAAGATTCCACAGCTAGACATACTTATTAATAGCGCTGCAATCAGCGCAGTGGGCAACGTTGAAGCCAATCCATCTGATGAGTGGAACAAGGTGATGAATATCAATGTTGTGGGGATTGTGCGCACCTCGCGCTTTGCACTGCCACTTCTTCGCAAGAGCAAGTGCGCATCAATCGTCAATGTCTGCTCTGTTGCAGCAACTGCAGGAATTCCAAAGCGCGCTCTCTATAGCGCGACAAAGGGCGCAGTGCTCTCACTGACTATGGCGATGGCCAATGACTATGTTGCTGAAGGAATTCGCGTGAACTGTGTGAATCCAGGAACAGCAGACACACCTTGGGTGCAACGTCTGCTGGCACAAGCTGCAGATCCTGTTGCAGAACGTAAAGCACTGGAAGCACGTCAACCACTTGGACGACTTGTCAGCGCAGATGAAGTTGCACGCGCACTCTGCTACTTAGCAAGTCCACTGCAAGGATCAACAACTGCTACCTCCCTTGCCGTCGATGGTGGAATGCAAGGGCTGCGAATCCCGCGATAGGGATTTTATTTCATGGCAGAGATTAACGAGGAAGAACTTAAAGCTCGCTTAGATCCACTTTCGTATGCAGTTCTTCGCGAAGGTGCAACAGAGCGACCATTTACTGGCGAATACACCGACACAGATAAAGTTGGTAGTTATCGTTGTAAGGCATGTGGCAATGAGCTCTTTACATCTGAAACTAAATTTCACTCTGGATGTGGTTGGCCATCTTTCTATGCACCGACTGCCGATGATGCGGTAAAGCTGATTGAGGATCGCTCACTGGCCCCACGGGTTCGGACCGAGGTTCGGTGCGCGAACTGTGACTCCCACCTGGGCCATGTCTTTACGGGTGAGGGGTATGAGGTGCCCACAGATGAGCGCTGGTGCATCAACTCTGTGGCCCTTTACCTGCAAGAGAAGCCTCTCTGACCTCCTTTTAGCGTTGAATTCACCCGTTTTCTTTATCATTTCGTTACCTGAACTTCCTAGGTAGAGCAGTCCCAACACCTCTAGATTAGCCCAGTCGAAGATTCACGCACCCTCGTGAATCGAGGCTCGTTGAACTTTCAACCCTCAGAGAAAAGGACGAAGATGTCAGAAGAGCAGAACATAGTTTCTCGTCGCTCAGTACTCAAAGGCGCAGCAGTCGGTGGAGCAGCACTTGCCGCCGGTAGTTCGCTTTCAGCTGGTACTGCAAGCGCAGCAACACGTTTAAAGGGCAGCACAGTCAAGTGGACAACACGTGGCGGCGGAGCAACAGGCGATGCAATTGCTAAGGCTGTCAACGATGCATTCACAAAGAAGACCGGAGCAAAGGTTGTTGCTCAGCAAGTTAACTCAGATGACTTCCAGAACAACTTTGCACAAATCATGCAGGGTTCACCTGATGATGCATTTGGTTGGATGGCTGGATATCGCTCAAACCACTTCGGTGAGAGAGGTCTTCTTGCAGATCTCACACGTGAGATTGCACGTCTGAAGGGATCACTTCCAACAGCAGCAATCAAGGGTGCAACAAGCCCTGTATCAAAGAAGCCTTACATCCTCCCAACTACTTACTACCCATGGGCTTTGCACTACCGCAAGTCAATGGTTAAGGAAATTGGAATGAACCCAGAGAAGATTGATAACTGGGATGACTTCGTTAAGTTGATGACTCTTACACAGAAGAAGGGTCTTGTTGGATACTCACTCGGCGCAAAGGGCGGCTGGGAAGCAATGGGAACATTCGATGTTCTCAACGCACGTGTCAACGGCTACAAGTACCACATCGACCTACTTAACGGTCGCGCAAAGTGGACAGATGCTCGCACAAAGGAAACATTCAAGTACTTCGCACAGCTCATCCCATTCATGAACGAAAACGTCATGGATATTTCATGGGACGGCATGCGCGATCTTCTTCTCCAGAAGAAGACAGGCGCAATGTTGATGGGTTCATGGTTTGCAAATGACTTCAAGGCGAAGTCACAGGCAGATTACGACGATCTATGGGTAGTTCCATTCCCAGAAATCAACCCTAAGTTCGGTATCGACACAATTGATGCACCACTAGATGGTATTTCAGTTGCTGCAAACGGTAAGAACGTAGCTGGCGGTAAGGCCCTTGCAGAATTCTGGGCATCACCAGAAGGTATTGCACAAGCTGTCAAGGCTGGCGATACAAATATCTATGTATCGAAGTCATTTGATACATCAGCTTACGATTCATTCAACAAGCAGAAGCTTGCAGTTCTTGCAGCAGCAAAGAACATCATGTTCTTCTTAGATCGTGATGCTCGTGGAGACTTCGCTGGTCCAATTGTCGGACCAGCTATCCAGAACTTCATTAAGAAGCCTTCTGATGTCAACAAGATCCTCGAAAACGTACAAGCACAATGGGATGCACTTCCAAAGAACTAATTTCTTAGTTGATAATTAGTTCAAGTGCTAGTAAGTTAAAGGTATGAAGACGGCGGCTACGGTTCAACAGAAGCGTAGCCGCCGCTCTCTTTCTAAAACAGATCGCTTTACACTCGCAACATTCGTTGGAATTCCAACTCTGCTTCAGATTATTCTTCTCTGGGTTCCAGCAGTTGTCACAATTATTCTCTCCTTTACATATTGGAACGGTATTCGCCTTAAGGATATTCAGTGGGCAGGAATCCAGAACTATAAAAATATCTTTGTAAATAACCCACTTTTTTATCAAGCACTTAAGAACAACGCAATTTGGCTTGCATTCTTCGTTCTTATTGCAACCCCGCTAGGGATTTTGCTTGCCTACCAAATTGACCGTGGCATTAAAGGTCACGCTTTCTATGAATCTATTTACTACTTGCCTGTAGTTCTATCTCTGGCAGTAATCGGAATTATCTGGAACTTTATGTTGCAGCCTGGTGGTTTTGTGCAGGGCCTTATGGGTCGCGATATTGGTAATGCAATCTCGATTTGGGGTAACGAAAAAATCAATACCTGGGTCATTTTAGGTATCGCCTCGTGGCGCCATATTGGCTACATCATGCTTCTCTATTTATCTGGCCTTAAATCAGTCGATCCAGCTCTTAAAGAAGCAGCTGCAATCGATGGCGCTACAGATTGGGAGATCTTCCGCAAGATTATCTTGCCGACAATGCAGCCTGTAAACATCATCATTGTTGTTATCACACTTATTGAATCGCTTCGAGCATTCGACTTGGTGTACATCATCTACGGAAGTCCAACAATCTTCCCACTGCTCAACCTTTTGGTATTCCAGAACTTTGCGGGCCAGGGTATTTCAATGAAGGGTGCGGCATACGCAGTCATCCTTCTTATTCTCTGCATCGTTCCGATCATTACTTATCTTCGAATTAGTTTTCAAGAGGATCTCAAATGAGTACCGGTGTAGTTCGGAGCGCGGAATACCGCGACAGCCAGAAGCGTAAAGACACATTCATCTCAATCTTTATTGGCATCTTTGCCTTTGTCTGGATCTTCCCAATTCTCTGGACAGTCTGGACCTCACTTCGTCCATATAACGACATCATCTCTTACGGAATTTTCTCGTGGCCACGCCGTTTAACCTTTGATAATTACATCAACGCAATTCAAGAGATGAAGATTGGTGTTTATCTACTCAACTCATTACTTGTGACCGTTCCATCAGTCATCTTGACTCTATTCTTCGGCTCACTCGTTGCATTCGTAGTGACTCGATATCAGTACAAATTTAACCTCGGACTTCTCTTGCTCTTCACAGCAGGAAATATGCTTCCAATCGTTCTCACATACATCCCTGTCTTCTGGATGTTTATCTGGATCGGTGAGCTCTTCGGAAACAGAAACCTCTTGTATAACAACTATGGCGGCTTGATTCTGGTTCACGTGGGATTCCAGGTGGGCTTTGCAACCTTCGTTCTCTCTTCCTATATGAAGACGATTCCGAAAGAGATTTCAGAGTCAGCAACTATCGATGGAGCCAACGTCTTCCGCCATTACTGGAACGTCATCTTGCCTCTCTTGCGCCCAGCTCTTGCTGCGCTCAGCGTGCTCATGACTACATGGATCTATAACGAATTCTTCTGGGCACTTGTATTGATGTCTGATGACTCAAAGCGTCCAATTACCTCAGCACTTCGACGTCTGCAGGGCCAGTACGTCACAGACTTCAACTTGTTAGCAGCCGGTGCGATCATCGCAGCAGCCCCTACAGTCATTATGTTCTTTGTGCTGCGTAAGCAATTTATCGCAGGTCTTACCCTCGGCTCTACAAAGGGTTAATTACAAAGCTGCGTAATCAATTTTGATGCAGCGATCCATGACAACAGATAGCCCAGCCTCACTGCCTTGTGTTGCAACCTCTGGAACGGAAATTCCTAACTGTAACCAGATTGCGCTAGCACCAATTTCAATGCTCTCATCCAGAACTGCCAGGCAATCTGCAGGTTTGCGAAATACATCGACGATATCGATGTGAACGTCAATCTCTTTGAGCGATTTATAGACCTTCTGACCCAGAACGTTCTCCAAGAGCGGGTTGACGAAGAACAATTCAAAGTGAGAGTTCTCGATGAGGTACTTGGCAACGCCATGGCTTGCCCGGTCAGCTTTATCTGAAATCCCAACAATGGCAACTGTCTTTGCTGTGCGGAGAAGTTCAGGAATGTCTCCAGGCGCTAGATGCATCTGAGCATCTTACTCAGGCGTAAACTCTCACCTGATGATAAAGCGCATATCTAAGTTATTTTCGGACCGAAAGTATTGGGTCCGTCTTATTGCCATTGCTGGATTATCTGGAGGTGTGGCTTGGTTCTTAGGCGATCTCTTGATTCAAGATGGCGGAGTAGTAGCAGCCATCGTCTCCACACTCAGCATCCGAATCTCACTGCACAAATCCTTACGTGAAGGATTTGGTCAGATTGTGGGAACAGCTATTGGTGCCGGCATAGCGTTGCTCACGGTCTCACTCTTTAGCTTTGGATTTCTTGCAATTGCCACAACAATTATTTTGTGTGCTGTTGTTGCGCGCGCACTGCACTTAGGTGAAGTGGCCTCAGTGAACGTTCCTGTTACCGCTCTCATCGTTATTGGACCTGGAATTTCTCAGAACACTGCCGTGCATCGCTTGGGATCGACCCTCATTGGGGCAGCCGTTGCAATCTTCTTCTCATACTTCTCTGTATCAAACACTCCTATTGATAGAGCGAGAATGCAGATCAGATCAGTCTCCGAGAAAGCTGCAGCACTTCTTGCTCAGATGTCTGAAGGAGTGGCAGCTGGCTACACGCAAAAGGATGCAGGTAAGTGGCTTGCGCAAGCTCGCCTGCTTGTTGAAGAAGTACCTGCCATTCGCGCACAATCTGTTGAAGCACGCAGCCATGCTCGATGGTTTCCCACCGCTGAGAAAGATGTGGCGGAGGAGATGTATATCGAGGGAATTGCGACAGAACATACCCTCGTGCAAGTTCGCACGATTGCTCGCACTCTCTTTGATTCTTCAGTTGAAGGAGGCATTGCAGATTCCACAAAGAAGCAGATTGCAGTGGCACTCTCTGCGGCCAGCTATGCCATCTCTGCCCATGTTGATTTACCCGATGACATCAATGATTTCTCTTCATCTCCCACAGATGATGCACGAGAGGCAGGCTCAGCCCTTGCCGAAACCTTGATTGAAGATGGCAAAGATGTGGATCAAGATCAGATTGTTAGGGGACTATCGATTGTTGCCAATATTGGAATCATTGCCGATTCACTGGATCAGAATTCTCCAGCTCTGAAAGATGTAATTACCCCAGATGAGCCTGCAAAATCTAAGGTCTTGGAAGTCTCACCGCTTGAGCAGACCGCAACTCTTTGGAATAGACTAGTTAAATCAATCAGAAAGTACTTCTAGGGAGAATTTGATATGTGTAGCAAGGTTGAATGTAAGAAGTGTGGGAAGCCAACATGGCAAGGTTGCGGTGAACATATTGAAGAAGCCCTAGAAGGAATTGCTCTCGAAGATCGCTGTGCTTGCTAGTGAAGGCGATACAGATAACAGCATTCGGTGGCCCTGATGTCATGAAGTATGTGGATGTTGCCGATCCCGTTGCAGGTAAAGATGAAGTAGTCCTTGATGTCACTGCAGTCGGAATTAACTATGCGGATACGCATCAGACAGAGAATTCATATCTGTCGCCACAAACTCTGCCAATGATTCCTGGTATTGAAGTTGTTGGCACACATGGCGGCAAGCGTTACTTAGCTAGCGTCTCATCTGGGGGATATGCCCAGAAAGCTATTGCTCATACATCTGTCCTCTTTCCTATTCCTGATGCAGTCACTGATGAGCAGGCGCTGTGCATGTTGGTGCAAGGCGCAACAGCGTGGCACTTGCTTAAGACGATGGGTAACCTTCAAAAGGGTCAATCTGTTGTTGTGCATGCAGCAGCTGGTGGCGTTGGCACGATTGCAATTCAACTTGCAAAGATGTGGGGCGGCAAAGTTATTGCCGTGACTTCATCCGATGCCAAGGCAGCCCTTGCTAAGTCGCTCGGTGCAGATATCACCGTTGATGCAAAGTCAGCTGACCTAAGCGCTGCACTTCGTGAAGCAAATGGTGGTCAAGGAGTAGATCTTGTTCTTGAAATGGTCGGTGGAACAACATTTGATCACAGCCTTGCAGCCCTTGGTGCATTTGGAAAAATCATCACCTTTGGAATGGCATCTCGCACAGCTCCAACTCCTATTCATCCAGGTGCTTTGATGCATGGTTCAAAGACTGTTTCTGCTTTCTGGCTAGCAAATTGCTTTGGAAGTAAAGAGATGCTCAATGATGTTGTGGCGCAGCTCTTCCAATTAGTCGCTGATGGAAAACTCAAGCCAGTCATTGGCGCGACATATCCACTGAGTGAGGCAGCAGCTGCTCATCATTCAATGCTTGCTCGTGAATCAACGGGCAAAATTGCCCTTGATCCTGCGCGGTAATTGATGCGAATTTTCTACTTTTACCCTTAAGCCCTAGACTCCTCTCTCTACCATTGCCCCCCTAGCTCAGTCGGTAGAGTGTTTCCATGGTAAGGAAAAGGTCACCGGTTCGATTCCGGTGGGGGGCTCGCAAGCTGCAATATAGAAGTGATAATTAAATAAGTACTACAAAAGTTCGTTCCACCCTTGGCGGGGTAGCTCAGCTTGGTAGAGCAAGCGGCTCATAATCGCTGTGTCGTGGGTTCAAATCCCGCCTCCGCTACTAGTAATACTGTGTGGAATACGCACGGATTTCACCAATAAAGGTGCTTCAGGTAATCTAAGCGCCTGTTAGTTCGATATCTACGAAGGAGTCAACACCATGGCAAGTAAGAGCGCGGACGTTCGTCCAAAGATCACCATGGCATGCGTGGATTGCAAAGAGCGTAACTACATCACTAAGAAGAACCGCCGCAACGATCCAGACCGCATGGAACTTAAGAAGTTCTGTCCACGTTGTAAGTCTTCAACTCTTCACCGCGAAACCCGCTAATGCTCAACCCCGATTCGGTCGGGAGTACCTTCGCGGGTACAGATTCAGTAACCCTTTCTCAATCTGAAATCGATGCCTTCTGCGCTGCCATCGGCGAAAGCAATACAACAATCGCACCGCCCACATTCACCATCCGCATCACCCTGACTCAATTCGAAGAGATTCTTACGCGTCCTGAAATTGGACTCGATTGGTCGCGCTTAGTTCATGGAGATCAGAAGTTTGAAATCTTCTCACCCGTTAAGGCCGGCGATAACCTGACATGTGCTGCAACTATTGAGAGCTATCGCGTAGCTGCCGGAAATGAAATTGTCTCTGTGCGCTCAGATTTACATCGCGATGGCAAGCTCGTTATCTCCGCCTGGTCCACATTGGTGGTGCGAGCATGATTGAAGTGGGCACAGTATTGGATGAGAAAGTTTTCTATCTCGATCGCGCTCTGCTTAAAGCATATGCCGATGCATCAGGGGATCAGAACCCAATCCACCAGAATGAAGAGTTTGCAGTATCTGTGGGACTTCCCAATGTGATTGCCCACGGCATGCTCACCATGGCTCTGGTTGGAAAGTATGTATCTGACTTTGCGGGTGGTTCTGTCAACGTTCTCGAATACAGCGCACGATTTATTAAGCCTGTGATTGTTCCTGCTGGTGAGAAAGTAGATCTCACAGTCACTGCAACCGTTGCTGAAGTTGCAGATGGAAAGATTTCACTTTCTTTGAGTGCAACATCTGCAGGTGTAAAAGTTCTAGGAATGGCAAAAGCGGTAGTAATCAAGTGAGTGCGCCAGATTCAGTCCACGAGTTAGCAAAGGCTCGCCTTGCAGCTCGCGCGGAGAAGAACTTCGCTCTCTCAGATCAATTACGTGATGAGATTGCAGCTCAAGGATTTGAAGTAGTCGATAGTGCTGGGGGATATGAACTTCGCCCCAAGAAGCGCTTTCCTACCTATGAATCAACGCGCGATATTCGCCCTATTAATTCAGGCAAATTTGAGATCACCGTTGCAATGATTATTGACAGCTTCCAAGAAGATGCTGTCACAACTATCAAAACAATTAAAGAACATAGCCAGTGTGCGATTGCGATATTGGTAGTCGGTGACCCAGGAGTTCTAGTCAACGAACTTGATTCACGCACATCGTTAGTTCAACTCACAGAAGACTTTGGTTGGGGAGAAAGTGCCAACGCACTCCTTCGTAATGTCACCAGTGAGTTCATTGTGATTATGGATCCCTCCACTCGCTTTACGGGCGATGCCATCACTCCAGTTCTTGCAGAACTCAAAAAACGAGAATTCGTTGCCGTTGGTTGGCGCGGGGGACTTATCAATCTTGAAGATGATTGGCGAAGCGTTGACGATAAGGGCGCTGGCGAAGTCGATGTTCTCTTTAGCTACTTTCTTGCCATGCATCGTGAGGATGCACTTGCTGCACGCGGCTTTAGCAATCGCGCGCTCTATTACCGCAATGCAGATATTGAATTCTCGCTCAACCTTCGCCATTCCAATGGCCGTTTACTGCAGATAGATTTACCACTGGAACAAGATCGCCATCATGGTTATCACGATACTGACCCTGAATATCGTGATGCTCAATCGAAGAAGAATTACGACCGCATCCTCGAGCGCTTCAGAGGCAAGACTGCAATATTGAGTCCACGCAGGTAGCCTTAGAACATGGCTGACCTTCGCGATTACACATCTTTGCGTGTGGGCGGCCCTGCCAAGAAGTTTGTTGAAGTGGGCACAGAAGCAGAAATCATTGCAGCGATTGAGGCTGCAGGTGATACCCCGATTCTCATCATCGGGGGAGGAACAAATATCCTCGTTGCAGATAGTGGTTATGAAGGAACTGTTATTCGCATTAAGAGCCACTCGATGCAATCTGAAGTTGATGCATGCAGCGGTGCAACACTGACAATTGGTGCAGGTGAGAACTGGGATGAATTCGTTGCAGTAACACTTGATCGTGGCTTTGCAGGTCTTGAAACCTTAAGTGGAATTCCTGGCACGGTGGGAGCTGCGCCGATTCAAAATATTGGTGCCTATGGCCATGAAGTTGCTGAGTTTATTACTCGCGTGCGCACATATGACCGCCAAGCAAAGGGACTTAAGACTTTCACAAATTCTGAATGTGAATTCTCCTATCGCAATTCACACTTTAAATCACACCCTGGTCGATATGTAGTTTTGGATGTGCAATTTAATCTGCGCCAAGGTGAGATGACTACCGCTATTACCTATGCAGAACTTGCAAAGAAGTTAGGTATTGAAGTGGGCGAGAAGGCACCTATTGATGCAACGCGTAAGGCTGTTCTTGAACTGCGTGGGGCCAAAGGAATGCTTCTTAATCCCAGCGATCGTGACTCATGGTCTGCAGGATCTTTCTTTACCAACCCCATCGTCTCTAAAGAGATTGCAGCAAAGTTGCCTGAAGGTGCACCTCAGTGGCCAACATCAGATGGCATGGTCAAGACAAGTGCTGCGTGGTTGATTGAACATGCAGGTGTACACAAGGGCGATAGCCATGGTGGTGCACGCGTTTCAACGAAGCATGTTTTAGCTTTAACAAATGCAGGAAATGCAACGGCTACAGATATTGCAGAGCTTGCAAAGAGTGCTCAGCAGAGCGTCTTTGAGAAGTTTGGAATTACCTTAGAGACTGAAGTTAACCTTGTGGGGCTTAGCCTCTAAATTACTCTGAGAGTAATTTCTTAATACGCCCAATACCTTCAACGATATCTTCATCGCTAGTTGCATATGAAAAACGTAGGTATCCAGATGGACCAAATGCTTCACCAGGAACCGCAGCAACTTCAACTTCATCCAAGATAATGGTTGCAAGCTCTGCAGAAGTATTGGCTACTTTGCCGCGGATAGTTTTGCCGAGAACGCCCTTCACTGATGGATATACATAGAAAGCACCTTGTGGTGTGGGGCATGTAAATCCTGGAATCTCATTGAGAAGTCCAACAATAAGTGTGCGGCGACGATTAAAGGCTTCACCCATCTTATGCACTGCATCGAGTTTGCCGGTAAGGGCTGCAATGGCTGCGCGCTGTGAAACGTTAGAGACATTGGATGTCAGGTGAGATTGCAAGTTAGTTGCGGCCTTGATGACATCTTTGGGACCGATCATCCAGCCCACACGCCAGCCCGTCATTGCATATGTCTTTGCAACACCGTTGATGATGATGCAGGTATCTGCAAGCCCTGGAACTACTACAGGTAGTGATGGGGCAGTAGCGCCGTCATAGAGCAAATGTTCATAGATCTCATCTGAAATAATCCAGATATTGTTCTTCAGCGCCCATTCACCGATTGCCTTGACCTGTGCAGGTGTATAAACAGAACCAGTTGGGTTAGATGGTGAGCAGAAGAGCAGAGCCTTTGTCTTAGGTGTGCGAGCAGCTTCAAGCTGTTCGACAGTCACAAGGTAGTTCTGTGATTCATCTGCAAATACTTCAACGCTCTTTCCGCCAGCTAATTTGATTGCTTCAGGATATGTAGTCCAGAAAGGAGATGGCAAGATCACTTCATCGCCTGGATCAATAATTGTTGCAAATGCTTGATAGACAGCTTGCTTGCCACCATTAGTTACGAGTACTTGATCAACTGTGATCTCATAGTTCGAATCACGCTTTGTCTTATCAACGATTGCTTGACGTAGTTCAGGTAGCCCTGGTGATGGTGTGTAGCGATGGTTTGCAACAACTTTCGTTGCAGCAGCAGCTGCTTCAACAATGTAATCAGGAGTTGGAAAATCTGGTTCGCCAGCTCCAAAGCCAATGACGGGACGGCCGGCTGCTTTGAGAGCCTTTGCCTTTGCATCAACGGCCAAAGTGGCTGATTCTGCGATAGCTGCAATTCGTGCGGAGATTCTGCTCATGGGGGAAGTCTGCACCATGACGAGCGTGCCTTGCGCGCTCAGATCCAGTGGCCCTGCCCACCCGGATTTTTGCCAGTTTTACTCTGCACGCCCCCTGCCCTTACACTTCGACGCTCACGATGAATTTCTTCCTCGCCTTGGCGCGCCTGAAAATTCGTCGCGAAGGGCAATAGCTCAATTGGCTAGAGTTGCCGTCTCCAAAGCGGCCGGTTGGGGGTTCGAGTCCCTCTTGCCCTGCAAGCCGCAGTAAAGAACGAACGCTCTACCGAAACGAAAGAAAAGGAAGTCACCATGACTGATGCAGTTGAAGTTACCGAGGAGAAGCTCGGAATTTTTGCGCGCGTTGGACTTTTCTATCGCCAGGTAGTTGGCGAGCTCAAGAAGGTTGTGTGGCCAACACGTAATATGTTGACCACTTATACAGCTGTTGTTCTCGTCTTCGTATCTTTCATCATCGCAGTCGTATCCATCATCGACTTGGTACTTACCAAGGTCGTCTTCTGGGTATTCGGATAAGGACCACGGATAATGACTGAAGAACTCAAGCCCGACGCATTTGAAGCAGCTCTTGCTGCCAGCGCTGAAGAAATCGCAACACCTGTAGTAGAAGTTATTGAAGCTCCTATTGCAGATGTCATCGTCGATGATCTCGCGCTCGCAAGCGATGAAGATGGCGATATCGAATCAGATGAGAATGATCCCAACGCAGAATTTCGTCGCACACTTCGTGCGGCTATCGGTGACTGGTATGTCATCCACTCATACGCAGGCTATGAGAAGAAGGTAAAGGGCAACCTTGCCAACCGTATTCAATCTCTTAATATGGAGGATTACATCTTCCAGGTTGAAGTACCTGAAGAAGAGGTTATGGAAGTTAAGAACGGCGCTCGCAAGATGGTTAAGCGCAATATCTACCCAGGTTACGTTCTTGTCCGCATGGATCTCACAGATGAGTCTTGGTCAGTAGTGCGTAATACTCCTGGAGTCACAGGCTTCGTTGGTAACGCGCATAACCCAAGCCCGCTAAGCATGGATGAAGTTGAGAAGATTCTTGCTCCACGTCCTGTGAAGAAGGCCGATAAGGCAGATATGAAGTTTGTTGATTTCGAAGTTGGCGAATCAGTCACCGTTATGGATGGCCCATTTGCAACGCTTCCTGCATCAATTTCGGAGATCATGCCAGAGCAGGCAAAGCTCAAGGTATTGGTATCAATCTTCGGTCGCGAAACACCCGTAGAACTTTCATTTGCTCAAGTACAGAAGCTTTAAGAAACCAATAAGGAAAAGAGAAGAGAAATGGCACCAAAGAAGAAGGTCACCGGATTCATCAAGTTGCAGATCCAAGCTGGCGCAGCAACACCTGCTCCACCAGTAGGTCCTGCGCTCGGACAGCATGGTGTGAACATCATGGAGTTCGTCAAGGCATATAACGCTGCGACTGAATCACAAAAGGGCCAGATCATTCCTGTAGAGATCACTGTCTACGAGGATCGCTCATTCGACTTCATCACAAAGACTCCTCCAGCATCACGCCTGATCCTTAAGGCAGCTGGAGTTGAAAAGGGATCAGCGATTCCTCACAAGAACAAGGTTGCAAATATCACCATGGCTCAGGTCAAGGAGATTGCAAATACAAAGATGGCTGATCTCAATGCAAATGACATTGATGCAGCAGCTTTGATCATCGCAGGAACTGCTCGTTCAATGGGAATCACAGTCTCTGCATAAGTAAATTTCTTATAGCCACGGTGGCTATGAGATGTGGGAGAACCGCGCTGGTTCGCTAACCACAACCGCTAGCTTGTAGAAATACAAGAAAGAAGGAAGAAATGAAGCGCTCAAAGAAGTACAACGAAGTAGCAGCGAAGGTCATCAAGGACCACCTCTACACACCTCTTCAGGCAGTAACACTTGCTAAAGAGACAACAACAACTAAGTACGACTCAACAATTGATGTTGCACTCGTTCTTGGCGTTGACCCAAAGAAGGCTGATCAAGCAATTCGTTCAACTGTTAACTTGCCACACGGCACAGGTAAGACAGCTCGCGTCTTGGTATTTGCTAACGGTGAGCGCGCTGAAGAAGCTCGCGCAGCTGGTGCAGATATCGTCGGTGGCGATGAACTCATTGATGAAGTTTCAAAGGGACGCCTGGACTTCGATGCAGTTGTTGCAACTCCAGATTTGATGGCCAAGGTTGGTCGTCTCGGTAAGGTCCTCGGAACACGTGGATTGATGCCAAACCCAAAGACAGGAACAGTGACAACAGATGTCACTAAGGCTGTTAATGACATCAAGGGTGGAAAGATTGAATTCCGCGTTGATAAGAACTCAAACCTTCACTTCATCATCGGCAAGGCATCATTTACTGCAGAACAACTTGCAGATAACTATGCAGCAGCTCTTGAAGAAGTACTTCGCGTGAAGCCAAACTCTTCAAAGGGTCGCTACATCGCAAAGGCTGTTGTCTCATCATCGATGGGACCTGGAATCGCTGTAGATCCAAACCTCACACGCGAACCATCAGCTAACTAGCTCTATTAGGCAGGGGATTTGACCAGTTCAGGTCCCCTGCTTAAGATTTACCCATAACCAAAGACCGCAGGTCAGGTTCGAAAGAACTTGATAATTGAGGAATCTCAGCCCGCGTAGGTGTTCACATTAATCCGTGCGCATTTACGCGTCACGGATTTTTTATTGCCTGTGGTCACTAACAGGAAAGGTGAACCGAATGGCTCGCCCAGATAAAGCAGCAGCAGTTGCTGAAATGACTGAAGACTTCAAGTCAGCTACTGCTACATACCTCACCGAATATCGCGGTCTTACCGTGACTTCGATGAAGGCTCTACGCCGCAGCCTTGGTGCAGATACCAAGTACAGCGTCGTAAAGAACACTCTTACAAAGATTGCAGCGAAGAACGCTGGCGTAGACATCTCAGATGATCTTCTCGCTGGTCCATCAGCTGTTGCATTCATTAAGGGCGATGCAATCGATGCAGCTCGTAACCTAAAGAACTTCCAGAAGGAAAATCCACTTCTTATCATCAAGGGTGGAATTTACGAAGGAAAGTTTGTTACAACAGCAGAGATCATGAAGCTCGCAGACCTCGAGTCACGCGAAGTACTTCTTGCAAAGCTTGCTGGTGCTATGAAGGGATCGCTTGCTAAGGCAGCGCGTACCTTCGATGCACTTCGCATCAAGATGGAGGCAGGCGCACCAGCGGCTGCACCTGTCGCAGAAGCTGCTCCAGCTCCAGTAGCTGAAGAAGCTCCAGCAGTAGAAGCGGAAGCACCAGTTGCTGAAGCAGTTGTAACAGAAGAAGTTGTCGCTGAAGTTGCTGCAGAAGCAACAGATGCAGCAGAAACTCCAGCGGAATAAAGAAAAGGAAAAATAAAAATGGCAAAGCTCTCACAAGCAGATTTGATGACACAGTTCAAGGAAATGTCACTTGTTGAACTCTCAGAGTTCGTCAAGGCATTTGAAACTGAGTTTGATGTAACAGCTGCAGCACCAGTTGCAGCAGCAGGTGGCGCAGCAGCAGCAGGCGGCGGCGCATCTGAAGCACAGGATGAGTTCACAGTTATCCTCGAAGAAGCAGGCGCACAGAAGATTGCGGTTATCAAGGAAGTTCGTAACCTCAACTCAGCTCTTGGTCTTAAGGAAGCTAAGGATCTCGTCGATGCAACTCCAGCAACCCTTCTTGAGAAGGTCAACAAGGAGACTGCAGATAAGGCAAAGGCAGCTCTTGAAGCAGCTGGCGCAAAGGTCACAGTTAAGTAAGTTTCTCAGAGAGAAGGCCCGGTTCCCGCATGGGGCCGGGCCTTTTTTATCCCCAACGGGCTGACAAATCCCCCTGCTTGGGGGTATAACCCTTCGGTTTGCCCCCATAGGGGGTGAGCCGATACTCTTCCCCTTCGCATATTTTCTCTAAAGGTCATTGCATATAGCGGTGGGGGCCTTCTAGTTGTGCGTGTCCATACATAAGTGCATATTGTCTGGAAGGACATCTCTTGGCCGCGAAAAAGAGTTCAACTGCCCCCCGTCGTATTTCGTTCGCAAAGATCCGTGAACCGCTAGAAGTTCCAAATCTGCTCGCGCTGCAAGTTGAAAGCGTTGACTGGTTACTTGGTAACGATCTATGGCGTTCACGTCTTGCTGAATCAACCAACACCAATCGTGGAGAACTTCCTGCGAAGTCCGGTTTGGAAGAAATCTTTGAAGAGATTTCACCAATCGAAGATTTCCAAGGAACGATGTCGCTCTCATTCCGCGACCACCGCTTCGAGCCACCTAAGTATTCAATCGCTGATTGCAAAGAACGCGATATGACATATGCACAGCCACTCTTCGTGACTGCAGAATTTACTAACAACGAGACTGGCGAAATTAAGTCGCAGACAGTCTTCATGGGCGACTTCCCTGTTATGACACCACGTGGAACTTTCGTTATTAACGGAACAGAGCGCGTTGTTGTTTCACAGATTGTTCGTTCACCTGGCGTGTATTTCGAACGTCAAATTGAAAAGACATCAGATAAAGATGTATTTACTTCAAAGATCATTCCAAGCCGCGGTGCTTGGCTTGAATTCGAAGTTGATAAGAAGGATCTCGTCGGCGTTCGTATCGATCGCAAGCGTAAGCAATCTGTAACAGTATTTCTTAAGGCTCTCGGTTGGACCGATGAACAAATTCGCACGGAGTTTGGTGACTTCGCTTCAATGATGGCAACTCTTGATAAGGACACTGTGAAGACACAGGATGAAGCGCTCCTTGATATCTATCGCAAGATGCGTCCTGGTGAGCCTCCAACGAAGGAAGCTGCACAGAACCTCATTGAAAACCTTTACTTCAACCCTAAGCGTTATGACTTGGCCAAGGTCGGTCGCTTTAAGGTCAATAAGAAGCTCGGTCTAGATCTTGAGCTCTCACAGAGCATGCTCACAATCTCAGATATCGTCGCAACACTTCGCTACCTCGTAGCGTTGCACCGCGGCGATCTCACAATGGATTACGGCCGCGAAGTTCGCGTTGAGAAGGACGATATCGATCACTTCGGTAACCGTCGCCTTCGTACCGTTGGTGAACTTATTCAGAACCAGGTTCGTATCGGACTCTCACGTATGGAACGTGTTGTTCGCGAACGTATGACTACACAAGATGTCGAAGCAATTACTCCACAGACGCTGATCAACATCCGTCCGGTTGTTGCATCAATCAAGGAGTTCTTCGGAACATCTCAGTTGTCACAGTTCATGGATCAGACAAACCCACTTTCAGGTCTTACACACAAGCGTCGTCTTTCAGCGCTCGGACCTGGCGGTCTCTCTCGTGATCGCGCGGGCTTTGAAGTTCGTGACGTTCACCCATCTCACTACGGTCGTATGTGTCCAATCGAAACTCCTGAAGGTCCAAACATTGGTCTTATCGGTTCGCTTGCAACATATGCACGAGTAACTGCATTTGGATTTATCGAAACTCCTTATCGCAAGGTTGTGAAGGGTAAGGTCACCGATCAGGTTGATTACCTCACAGCTGATGAAGAGGATGAGCACATCATCGCTCAGGCAAATGCTCCACTCACAGCAGATAGCCACTTCGCAGAAGCACGCGTACTCGTACGTCGTCGCGGTGGCGAAGTTGAATACATCATTGCTGATGAAGTGGATTACATGGATGTATCTCCTCGTCAGATGGTTTCTGTTGCAACAGCAATGATTCCGTTCCTCGAGCACGATGATGCAAACCGCGCACTCATGGGTTCTAACATGATGCGTCAGTCAGTTCCTTTGATGCGTGCAGAAGCACCATTTATCGGTACTGGTATGGAATTCCGCGCAGCTGTCGATGCTGGTGACGTTGTCACAGCAACAAAGGCTGGCGTAGTAAGTGAAGTCGCAGCTGATGAAGTTAAGGTCATGGGCGATGACGGTACTTACCAAACATATTCACTCGCTAAGTTCACACGTTCTAACCAGGGAACTTCATACAACCAGAAGGTTGTTGTTACTGAAGGCCAGAAGCTAGAAGTTGGCTCAGTCATCGCAGATGGTCCTTGTACACAAAACGGTGAAATGGCACTTGGTAAGAACCTCCTCGTGGCATTTATGTCATGGGAAGGTCACAACTACGAAGATGCAATCATCCTTTCGCAGCGCCTGGTTCAGGATGATGTTCTTACATCAATCCACATCGAGGAGTATGAAGTTGATGCACGCGATACCAAGCTTGGTGCCGAAGAAATCACTCGCGATATCCCTAACGTCTCTGAAGAAGTTCTTGCAGATCTCGACGAGCGCGGAATCATCCGCGTTGGCGCCGATGTTGTGCCAGGAGATATCTTGGTTGGAAAGGTAACTCCTAAGGGAGAAACTGAACTCACACCAGAAGAGCGTTTGCTCCGTGCAATCTTTGGTGAGAAGGCTCGCGAAGTTCGCGATACATCACTCAAGGTTCCACACGGTGAATCAGGAAAAGTTATCGGCGTAAAGATCTTCGAATCTGAAGAAGGCTTCGAGCTTCCAGCAGGTGTGAACCAGTTGGTTCGCGTCTATGTTGCGCAGAAGCGCAAGATTCAAGATGGTGACAAGCTTGCTGGTCGCCACGGTAATAAGGGTGTTATCTCAAAGATTCTTCCAGTGGAAGATATGCCATTCCTTGAAGATGGAACTCCAGTCGATGTTGTCTTGAACCCACTTGGTGTTCCAGGACGTATGAACGTTGGACAGGTTCTTGAAATGCACCTCGGTTGGGTTGCAAAGACAGGTTGGGATGTATCTGGTGTCTCTGAAGCGTGGGCAAACCACCTTAAGGAGATCGGCGCAGAAAAGGGCGCACCAGGAACCAACCTTGCAACTCCGGTCTTCGATGGTGCGTTAGAAGATGAAATTTCAGGTCTTCTCTCTTCAACACTTGCAAACCGCGATGGCAATCAACTTATTGGTCGCTCAGGAAAGGCTCGTCTATTCGACGGCCGTTCTGGCGAGCCATACCCAACTCCAATTTCAGTTGGATACATGTATATCTTGAAGCTCCACCACTTGGTTGATGACAAGATCCACGCACGTTCAACTGGTCCATACTCAATGATCACTCAGCAACCACTCGGTGGTAAGGCTCAATTCGGTGGTCAGCGATTTGGTGAGATGGAGGTGTGGGCACTTGAAGCTTACGGCGCCGCATACACACTCCAAGAGTTGCTCACTATTAAATCTGACGATGTTCTCGGACGCGTCAAGGTTTACGAAGCCATTGTTAAGGGCGAGAACATCCCAGAACCAGGTATCCCTGAGTCATTCAAGGTACTTATCAAGGAGATGCAGTCACTCTGCCTCAATGTCGAAGTCCTCTCTTCTGAAGGTGTCGCAATTGAAATGCGCGATAACGATGAAGAGATTTTCCGTGCCGCCGAAGAACTAGGTATCAACTTGTCACGAGTTGAGCCAAGCTCAGTAGAAGAAATTTAAGGAGCGAATCAATTATGTTAGATGTCAACTTCTTTGATGAACTACGAATCGGTCTTGCATCGGCTCAAAATATTCGTGATTGGTCATTTGGCGAAGTAAAGAAGCCAGAGACAATCAACTACCGCACACTCAAGCCAGAGAAGGACGGACTCTTCGATGAGAAGATCTTCGGACCAACTCGTGACTGGGAATGTTATTGCGGCAAGTACAAGCGCGTTCGATTTAAGGGAATCATCTGCGAGCGTTGCGGCGTTGAAGTAACACGCGCAAAGGTTCGTCGCGAACGTATGGGTCACATCGAGCTTGCAGCTCCTGTTACTCACATCTGGTACTTCAAGGGTGTTCCATCACGCCTTGGCTACCTACTTGACCTTGCTCCAAAGGATCTTGAGAAGGTTATCTATTTCGCTGCTTACATGATCACAGAAGTTGATGCTGAAGCTCGTGAAGAAGATATGCCACAGCTTGAGAAGAAGCTTGCTAACGATCGCAAGAAGATCGAGACAAAGCGCGATGTAGATCTTGATACTCGTACAAGGAAGCTCGAGGCAGATATTGCTGAACTCGAATCTGAAGATGCGAAGTCAGATGTGAAGCGCAAAGTTCGTGAATCTGCAGAGCGTGAGCTCAAGGCAATCCGCGAGCGTTCAGAGCGCGAACTCACACGTCTTGAAGATGTCTGGTCACGCTTTAAGAACCTTAAGGTTCAAGATCTCGAAGGTGATGAGAACCTCTACCGCGAAATGCGTGACCGTTACGGCATGTACTTCAAGGGAGATATGGGCGCTGCTGCAATTAAGCGTCGCCTAGAAACTTTCGACCTCGAGACAGAGCATGCAATGCTCACCGATCTTTCTGAAAATGGAAAGGGCGCAAAGAAGACTCGTGCTATCAAGCGCCTGAAGGTTGTCAACGCATTTATGACAACTACAAACCACCCAGCATCAATGGTTCTCGATTGCGTACCGGTTATCCCACCTGATCTGCGCCCAATGGTTCAGCTCGATGGTGGACGCTTTGCGACTTCAGATCTGAATGATCTCTATCGCCGCGTTATCAACCGTAACAATCGTTTGAAGCGTCTTGCTGATCTCGGTGCTCCAGAGATCATCGTTAACAATGAAAAGCGTATGTTGCAGGAAGCTGTAGATGCGTTGTTCGATAACGGTCGTCGTGGTCGTCCAGTAACTGGCCCAGGAAACCGTGCACTGAAGTCACTTTCAGACATGCTCAAGGGTAAGCAGGGACGTTTCCGTCAGAACTTGCTCGGAAAGCGCGTTGACTACTCAGGTCGTTCAGTAATCGTTGTTGGTCCACAGTTGAAGTTGCACCAGTGCGGTCTGCCAAAGCAGATGGCTCTTGAGCTCTTCAAGCCATTCGTAATGAAGCGTCTTGTTGACCTTAACCACGCGCAGAACATTAAATCTGCAAAGCGCATGGTTGAACGTGCTCGTCCAGTTGTGTGGGATGTTCTTGAAGAAGTAATTGCAGAACATCCAGTGCTCCTGAACCGCGCTCCTACACTTCACCGTTTAGGTATCCAGGCATTTGAACCACAACTGGTTGAAGGTAAGGCAATTCAGATTCACCCACTCGTATGTACAGCATTTAACGCTGACTTCGACGGTGACCAGATGGCTGTTCACCTTCCATTGTCTGCAGAAGCGCAGGCTGAAGCACGCATCTTGATGTTATCTTCAAATAACATCTTGTCACCAGCTAACGGTCGTCCAATCACATCTCCAACACAGGACATGGTTCTTGGTCTTTATTACATGACTATGGAACGTGAAGCAGAGCTTGGTGAAGGTCGCGCATTCGGATCTATCGCTGAAGCAATCATGGCTCACGATCAGCACTCTGTTTCATTGCAGGCAAAGGTCAAGATTCGCGTTAAGGGAGAAACTCTCGAGACAACTATTGGCCGCGCACTCTTTAATGAAGCACTGCCTGATGATTTCCCATTCGTTGATCACGATGTAACTAAGAAGGCTCTCGGCGCAATCGTCGACAAGCTTGCTGAGTTCTATCCAAAGGTCACAGTTGCACAGACACTCGATGCACTGAAGTCACTCGGTTTCCACTGGGCAACTCGTGCTGGCGTAACAATCGGTATCGAAGATGTTGTAACACCTCCTCGTAAGCGTGAAATCCTCGACGGCTATGAAACACAAGCTGACAAGGTTCAATCACAGTACGAAAAGGGCCTCATCACAGATGACGAGCGTCGCCAGGAACTCATTGAGATCTGGACTAAGGCAACTGCTGAAGTTGGAAAGTCAATGGAAGATAACTTCCCACGTCTGAACCCAGTCTGGATGATGGTCTTCTCAGGTGCTCGTGGAAATATGATGCAGATTCGTCAGATCGCAGGTATGCGCGGACTCGTTGCAAACCCAAAGGGTGAAATTATTCCTCGCCCAATTAAGTCCAACTTCCGTGAAGGCTTGTCTGTTCTTGAGTACTTCATCTCTACACACGGTGCACGTAAGGGTCTTGCAGATACAGCGCTTCGTACCGCTGACTCTGGTTACCTCACACGACGTCTCTGCGACGTTGCACAAGATGTGATTATTCGCGAAGAAGATTGTGGAACCGATCGTGGTCTCGCACTTCCCATCGCTATCCGTCAGCAAGCTGGCAACCTTGTTAAGCACGATCACGTTGAAACATCTGTCTATGGCCGCACATTGGCTGAGGACATTGAAGTCAATGGTGAAGTTCTTGCTAAGGCTGGCTCAGATCTTGGTGACCGCGTCATCGATGCACTTGTTGCAGCTGGAGTAGATGAAGTCAAGATTCGCTCAGTTCTTACTTGCGATAGCAAGGTCGGACAGTGCGCAGCTTGCTACGGTCGCTCACTTGCTGCAGGTCAACTCGTTGCAGTTGGTGAAGCAGTCGGAATTATCGCTGCACAGTCAATCGGTGAACCAGGTACACAGCTCACAATGCGTACCTTCCACACTGGTGGCGTTGCAGGTGATGACATTACTCACGGTCTTCCACGTATCGTCGAGCTCTTCGAGGCACGTACACCTAAGGGTGTTGCGCCAATCGCAGAAGCTGCAGGCGTTGTGACATTCCGTGAAGATGCAAAGGGTAAGAAAATCATCGTAACCCCTGATGATGGTGGCGAAGAAGTTGCTTACCCAATCACACGCCGTCAGAAGCTACTTGTTGAAGAAGGAACACGCGTTGAAGTTGGCCAGAAGATGGTCGTCGGCGCAATTGATCCAAAGCAGGTACTTCGTATTCTTGGACCACGTGCAACTCAGGTTCACTTGGTTAACGAAATCCAATCTGTTTACCGCTCACAAGGCGTAGGCATTCACGATAAGCACATCGAAGTAATCGTTCGCCAGATGCTTAAGCGCATCACAGTTCTTGAAGCTGGCGATACTGAAATGCTTCCAGGTGAACTCGTTGAACGCGGTCGCTTTGAAGCTGAAAACCGTCGCGTTGTTACAACCGGTGGCAAGGCTGCATCTGGTCGCCCAGAACTTATGGGTATCACCAAGGCATCACTTGCAACAGAGTCATGGTTGTCAGCTGCTTCATTCCAGGAAACAACTCGCGTGCTTACAGATGCTGCGCTCTCTGAGAAATCTGATCCACTCTTGGGTCTTAAGGAGAACGTCATCATCGGTAAGTTGATTCCAGCAGGTACAGGCCTTGCCCGTTACCGCAATATCCGAGTTGAGCCAACGGAAGAGGCAAAGGCAGCGGTTTACGCAGCTTATGACGAGTATGACTTCACACCATTTGATCAAGGTGGTTCAGGTGAAGCAGTTCGCCTTGATGAAGTGGAGATTCCTCGCTAATTCATTAGTGAGAAATACCCGTCGCAGATATTGCGGCGGGTATTTTTCTTTTCCCATTAGAATTTCACCATGGCTACAGTGGTGAAGATTGGCGATGAGTTGATCCTTGAGCTCTCCTTCTGGGAGAAGATGGGCGCTCTACATTCCAGCCCACGAACTTCTATCGATTCGGTTGAAAAGGTTGAATTCTTCGATGAGCTCTGGGGCTCATCCACCTTGCGAGGGGTCCGAGCCCCCGGAACTGCCCTGCCATACGTGGTCCTTTTGGGGACTTTGAGGGGTTTGGGATATCGAGACTTTGTGGCGATGAAGGGCAGGGGAGAAGGGGCAGTTCTGAGCCTAAAAAGTGGCCCTTTTGCCCGATGGATCTTCACTGTGAGGCAGCCAAAGTCGGAGATTCTGGCCCTGATGGGCGACACGCCGAAGGGGTAAAAAGGGCGAAAATGGGGCTGTCTTGGAGGCCTCAGGAGTAAAAGGGCCGTTTTGACCTTTCATGGTGCCTGCAGATACCTTTCTCCTCTGTGCTTTTACAAGCAACACACCCGACCGCGTGGGTCGGACAGTGAGCGTAAAAGTACGGATACAAAAAGGAGATATGTAGTGCCAACTATTCAACAGTTAGTGCGTCGTGGTCGTGCAGAAAAGACTACGAAGACAAATACACCTGCGCTAAAGGGTTCACCTCAGCGTCGTGGTGTGTGCACACGTGTGTATACAACAACACCTAAGAAGCCAAACTCTGCGCTTCGTAAAGTTGCACGTGTTCGTCTTACTAGCGGCATGGAAGTTACTGCATACATTCCAGGTGAAGGTCACAACCTTCAAGAGCACTCGATCGTTCTTGTTCGCGGAGGCCGCGTTAAGGATCTTCCAGGTGTTCGTTACAAAATTATTCGTGGATCACTTGATACACAAGGTGTTAAGAACCGTAAGCAGTCACGTTCACGTTACGGTGCTAAGAGAGAGAAGAAGGCTAGCTAATGCCACGTAAAGGTCCTGTAGTAAAGACTCCTGTAGTTGCTGATCCTGTTTACAGCTCACCAATCGTTACAGCGCTTATCAACCGTGTACTCCTTCACGGCAAGCGCTCAACAGCAGAAGCAATTGTTTACAACGCTCTCGAAGGCACACGCAAGAAGACAGATGTTGATCCACTGATCACACTCAAGCGCGCACTCGATAACATCAAGCCTGCTGTTGAAGTTCGCTCACGCCGCGTTGGTGGAGCTACATACCAGGTGCCAATTGAAGTCAAGGCTTCACGTTCTTCAACACTTGCTCTTCGCTGGCTCGTTGATTACTCACGTGATCGCCGCGAAAAGTCAATGTCAGAGCGTCTTCAGAATGAATTGATCGATGCAGCAAATGGTCTCGGAGCAGCTGTAAAGCGCCGCGAAGATACCCACAAAATGGCTGAAGCAAATAAGGCATTTGCTCACTACCGCTGGTAATCACGAAAACTAATACGAGAACTTACGAAACGTCGAGAAGAGGAATATAAGTGGCAACGTCAACAGTAGAGAAGATCGATCTGGCTACGGTTCGCAACATTGGAATCATGGCTCACATCGACGCGGGCAAAACCACTACTACTGAGCGCATCCTTTTCTACACAGGTATCTCATACAAGATTGGTGAAGTGCACGAAGGTGCAGCAACCATGGACTGGATGGAGCAGGAACAAGAGCGCGGTATCACTATCACCTCTGCTGCAACCACATGTATGTGGAAAGACCATCTCATTAACATTATTGATACACCTGGCCACGTTGACTTCACAGTTGAGGTAGAGCGCTCCCTTCGTGTGCTCGATGGCGCAGTTGCTGTATTCGATGGCGTTGCAGGTGTTGAACCACAATCTGAAACAGTATGGCGCCAAGCAGATCGTTACTCAGTTCCACGTATCTGCTTCATCAACAAGCTTGACCGCACAGGTGCTTCATTTGATAAGTGCGTAGGCATGATCAAGGATCGCCTCAATGCAGTAGCTCTTGTCTTGCAGCTTCCAATCGGAAACGAATCAGACTTTATCGGCGTCGTTGACCTCATTGCTATGAAGGCTCTCGTATGGCGTGGAGAGACTAAAAAGGGCGAAGATTATGCAGTTGAAGAAATTCCTGCTGACATGCTCGATAAGTGCAAAGCAGCTCGCGCTGAAATGCTTGAGACTCTTGCTGAAAATGATGATGCACTCATGGAGAAGTTCCTTGAAGGAATTGAAGTTTCAGAGGAAGAAATCATTGCCGGTATCCGTCGCGCAACAATCGCTGCAAAGCTCTCACCAGTTCTTACAGGTTCAGCCTTTAAGAACAAGGGTGTTCAGCCAATGCTCGATGCAGTAAACCGCTACCTTCCATCACCTCTTGATATCGATGCAATCGTCGGTACAGATATGGATGATGCAACTATCGAGATGAAGCGTCAGCCAAAGAATGAAGAACCATTCTCAGCTCTCGCATTCAAGATCATGACAGATCCACACCTTGGAAAGCTCACATTTATCCGTGTCTACTCAGGCGTTCTTGAGACAGGATCAACAATCCTTAACTCAACAAAGAACCGCAAAGAGCGCATCGGAAAGATTTACCAGATGCACGCAAATAAGCGCGAAGAGCGTGACAACGTAGGCGCAGGAATGATCGTTGCTGTGATGGGTCTTAAGGACACCACAACAGGTGAGACTCTCTGTGATCCTGCAAAGCCAGTAATTCTCGAGTCAATGGACTTCCCAGCACCAGTTATCTCTGTTGCTATTGAGCCAAAGACAAAGGGCGACCAAGAGAAGCTCGGCGTTGCTATTCAGCGTCTATCTGAAGAAGATCCAACTTTCCACGTTAATACTGATGAAGAGACAGGCCAGACAATCATCGCTGGTATGGGCGAGCTCCACCTTGAAATCCTCGTTGACCGTATGCGTCGCGAATTTAAGGTTGAAGCAAATGTTGGTAAGCCACAGGTTGCATACCGCGAAACTCTTCGTAAGCCAGTTGCACGCCATGACTACACCCACAAGAAGCAGACAGGTGGTTCTGGACAGTTTGCAAAGATTCAGATCGCTATCGAGCCACTTCCAACAGGTCAGGTTGAAGGCGGATATGAATTCGTAAATAAGATCACTGGTGGTCGCGTTCCACGCGAGTACATCCCATCAGTTGATGCAGGTTGTAAGGAAGCGATGACAGCAGGACCACTTGCTGGATATCCACTTACAGATGTACGAGTAACTCTTCTTGACGGCGCGTATCACGATGTTGACTCATCGGAGCTCGCATTCAAGGTGGCTGGTATCGCAGCATTTAAGGAAGCAGCAAAGCTTGCTGATCCTGCAATTCTCGAGCCAGTGATGAAAGTCGAAGTTGTTACCCCTGAAGACTTCATGGGTGATGTCATCGGCGATCTCAACAGTCGTCGTGGCCAAATTCAGGCCATGGACGAGCGGTCAGGTGCCCGCGTTGTTAGGGCGCTAGTTCCGTTGTCAGAGATGTTCGGCTATGTCGGCGATCTCCGCTCCAGAACACAAGGTCGCGCGAGCTACAGCATGGAGTTCGACAGCTATGCCGAAGTTCCAGGCAACGTCGCAAAGGAAATCATTGCGAAAGTTCGCGGCGAATAATCCCTAATAAGCACAAATAAACCCCTAATAACTAAGCACTAGATAAACGAAAGAGGAACCAAAATGGCAAAAGCCAAGTTCGAGCGTAATAAGCCACACGTTAACATCGGTACCATCGGCCACATTGACCACGGTAAGACAACACTTACTGCTGCGATCTCTAAGGTTTTGCATGACAAGTACCCAACACTTAACGCTGCAACAGCATTTTCTGATATCGATAAGGCGCCAGAAGAGCGCCAGCGCGGTATCACAATCTCTATCGCTCACATTGAGTACCAGACAGAGAAGCGTCACTACGCACACGTGGACTGCCCAGGCCACGCTGACTACATCAAGAACATGATCACAGGTGCTGCACAGATGGACGGAGCAATCCTCGTCGTTGCAGCAACAGATGGTCCAATGCCACAGACCAAGGAGCACGTTCTCCTTGCTCGTCAGGTTGGCGTTCCATCAATCGTTGTGGCTCTTAACAAGTCAGATATGGTCGATGACGAAGAAATTCTTGAACTCGTTGAAATGGAAGTTCGCGAACTTCTATCTAAGTATGAGTTCCCAGGCGATGACACTCCAATCGTTCGTATTTCAGCACTGAAGGCTCTCGAAGGAGATGCAAAGTGGGCTGAGAAGATCATCGAACTGATGGATGCAGTGGATGCATTTATCCCACAGCCAGCACGCGATGTTGATAAGCCATTCCTTATGCCAGTTGAAGACGTTTTCACAATCACAGGTCGTGGAACTGTTATCACAGGTCGTATTGAGCGCGGAATCGTTAAGGTTAACGAGGAAGTTGAAATTGTTGGTATTCGTGAGCTTGCTCAGAAGACAACAGTTACAGGCGTTGAAATGTTCCGTAAGTTGCTCGATGAAGGTCAGGCTGGCGAGAACGTCGGACTTCTTCTTCGTGGAACAAAGCGTGAAGATGTTGAGCGTGGTCAGGTTGTCTGCAAGCCAGGTTCAATCACACCTCACACAGAGTTCGATGCATCTGCATACATCCTTTCAAAGGATGAAGGCGGTCGTCACACTCCATTCTTTAACAACTACCGTCCACAGTTCTACTTCCGTACAACTGACGTGACTGGCGTTGTAACACTTCCAGAAGGCACAGAAATGGTTATGCCTGGCGATAACACTGAGATGTCAGTAACTCTCATCCAGCCAATCGCTATGGAAGATGGTCTTCGCTTCGCAATCCGCGAAGGTGGCCGCACAGTAGGTGCAGGTCGCGTTACAAAGATCAAGAAGTAAATCTTGTAGTAGTGGCGGTGGCCTTAAAACCACCGCCACTTAACAAGAAAGTTTGAGAATTTAACAACAGTTTGAACTAACGAAAGTAAAGAGGAGAACGACATGGCGGGACAAAAGATCCGCATTCGACTCAAGGCGTATGACCATGAGGTGATTGACTCATCAGCGAAGAAAATCGTTGAGACAGTTGAGCGCACTGGTGCAACCGTCGCGGGTCCAGTGCCGCTACCAACAGAGAAGAACACCTATTGCGTGATTCGCTCTCCTCATAAGTACAAGGACAGCCGCGAGCACTTCGAGATGCGCACACATAAGCGCCTCATCGACATCATCGACCCAACACCTAAGACTGTTGATTCATTGATGCGTCTCGACTTGCCAGCTGGCGTCGACATCGAGATTAAGCTCTAAGGAAAGGACGAAAACTAATGACACGTACAGTTGTAACTCAGTCTTACGGTTCGTCCATCAAGGGCGTTCTTGGTAAGAAGCTTGGTATGACCCAAGTATTCGACTCTAATAACAAGATGATTCCTGTGACAGTAGTTTCAGTTGAATCATGCGTTGTTACATCGATTCGCACACCTGAGAAGGATGGCTACTCAGCTGTTCAACTCGGCTTTGGTGCAATCGATCCAAAGAAGGTTTCAAAGCCACTTGCGGGCCACTATGCAAAGTCAGGCGTCACTCCTCGTCGCTCTGTTGCAGAACTGCGCACGCTCTCAGCTGCTGATTACACAGTAGGACAAGAGATTGGCGCATCAACATTTGCACCCGGCGATATGGTCGATGCAACTGGAACATCAACTGGTAAGGGAACTGCTGGCGTTATGAAGCGCCACGGCTTCGGTGGTCTTGGTTCTTCACACGGTGTGGATCGTAAGCACCGTATGCCAGGTTCAATCGGTGCATGTTCAACACCAGGTCGTGTATTCAAGGGAATGCGCATGATGGGTCGTATGGGTAACGAGAAGGTCACAACACAGAATCTTTTGGTTCAGGGTGTCGATCTTGAGCGCAACCTACTTCTTATCAAGGGTTCAGTCCCAGGTACCGATGGTGGACTCGTCTTTATCCGCTCAGCTGCCAAGAAGGCAATTGTTGAAACTGTAAAGGCTGGTATGTAACCATGGCGCTTACACTCGAAGTTAAGAACGCAGAAGGAAAGAAAGTTGGCTCAGTTGATTTGCCAGCAGATATCTTTGATGCGCAGACAAACATTCCTCTTATTCACCAAGTCGTAACAGCTCAATTAGCAGCTGCACGTCAAGGTACACAGAAGGCAAAGAACCGTGGAGAAACTTCAGGTTCAGGTAAGAAGCCTTTTAAGCAGAAGGGAACAGGTCGCGCTCGTCAGGGCTCAATCCGTGCTCCTTTGCAACGTGGTGGCGGTGCTGCACATGCAGTTCGTCCACGTTCATATTTCCAGCGCACACCAAAGAAGATGATCGCAGCAGCACTTCGCGGCGTTCTCTCTGACCGTCAGCGCAACGAGCGTATTCACGTTCTTGACTCTGTAACTGGAGCTACTTCAACAAAGGCAGCACTGGCTGCAGTTCGTCAGTTCTCATCACGCAAAAACCTTTTGGTAGTTATCTCACGTAACGAGGACGCTGCATGGCGCTCACTTCGTAACGCTGATGATCTCCACCTTCTAGTACCAGATCAGCTCAATGCTTACGACATCTTGAAGTCAGATGACGTTGTCTTTTCAGAGACAGCGATCAAGGATTTCTTGAAGTTCAAGGCTTCTGACAAGGCAACTGGAAAGTCTGTTAAGTCAGTAGCACGCGAAAGTGAGGTATCTGCATAATGAAGGATCATCGCGACGTTTTGCTAGCGCCCGTAGTCTCTGAAAAGAGTTACGGATTGCTAGATGAAAACAAGTACACATTCCTCGTAGCAACAGATGCTAATAAGACAGAGATCAAGATCGCTGTTGAAAAGGTATTTGGAGTCAAGGTCATCAGTGTTAACACTATGAACCGTCAAGGAAAGAATAAGCGCACACGTTTTGGTGATGGAAAGCGCAAAGACACAAAGCGAGCAATCGTTCATGTGGCCGCTGGCGACCGTATCGACATCTTCGGAGGCCCTGTCTCGTAATTGAGATAGGACCTTAAAGAGAGGAAACCTCATGGCACTTCGCAAACTTAAGCCGACTACACCAGGTCAGCGTGGAGCAACTGTTCCAGATTTCGCAGAAATCACACGCTCAACACCTGAGAAGTCACTTATCCGTCCAATTCACTCTAAGGGTGGACGTAATAATCAAGGTCGCATCACTGTTCGTCACCAAGGTGGCGGTCACAAGCGTGCATACCGTCTTATCGATTTCACACGAAATGATAAGGATGGTATTCCAGCAAAGGTTGCGCACATTGAATACGATCCAAACCGCACAGCGCGTATCGCACTTCTTCACTACGCAGATGGAGAAAAGCGTTACATCATCGCTCCAAATAAGCTTGAGCAAGGTGCAACAGTTGAGAACGGTCCTAAGGCCGATATCAAGCCTGGAAACAACTTGCCTCTTCGCAACATCCCAGTAGGTACAACTGTTCACGCAATCGAACTTCGCCCAGGTGGCGGAGCGAAGATCGCTCGTTCAGCTGGCGCATCAGTTCAGCTCGTTGCTAAAGATGGTCCATACGCACAACTTCGTATGCCATCTGGAGAAATCCGTAACGTTGATGTTCGTTGCCGCGCAACTGTTGGTGAAGTTGGAAACGCAGAACAAGGAAACATTAACTACGGTAAGGCTGGACGTAAGCGCTGGTTAGGCATTCGTCCATCTGTTCGTGGTGTTGTGATGAACCCTGTTGACCACCCTCACGGTGGTGGTGAAGGTAAGACCTCTGGTGGACGTCACCCAGTGACTCCTTGGGGTAAGCCTGAAGCACGTACTCGTAAGAAGAAGGCTTCAGATTCAATGATCGTCCGTCGTCGTAAGTCGAACAAGAAGCGCTAAGGAGCCCTCATGCCACGTAGTCTCAAGAAGGGTCCATTCATTGATGGACATCTCGCCAAAAAGGTGGATGCCCAAAATGAAGCCAATACAAAGAATGTCATTAAGACATGGTCACGACGTTCGATGATCTCGCCTTCAATGATTGGGCACACCATTGCGGTACACGACGGCCGCAAGCATGTTCCTGTATTTATCACCGACGCAATGATCGGTCACAAGCTTGGTGAGTTCTCACCAACACGCACATTCCGCGGACACGTTAAAGATGATCGGAGAGCAACTCGTGCCTAATACACAAGACGCACTCGTAGCTCGCGCAGTATTGCGCGACATTCGCCACACACCACAGAAGGCTCGTCGCGTTGTCGACTTGGTTCGTGGAATGCGTGCCGATGAAGCTCTTAACGTTCTTAAGTTTGCACCGCAGGCTGCAGGATCAGATGTGTTCACACTTCTTAACTCTGCAATCGCAAATGCGAAGCAGCAGAACCCAGCAATCCGCGATGCTTCAGAGCTTTGGGTTGTTGAAGCGCTCGTAGACGAGGGACGCACAATGAAGCGTTTTCGCCCACGTGCACAGGGTCGCGGTTTCCGTATCCTCAAGCGTTCAAGCCACATCTCAGTTGCTGTCAGCGATACAAAGGCGACCTCAAAGTCGATCTCTCGCACATCATCTCGTGCGCAGACACGTAACCCAAAGCGTTCAGATAAGTCACCGCTAGCTACTCCAGTAGCGGCAGTTAAAACACCAGCAGAGAAGGGAGCGTCCAACTAATGGGTCAAAAAGTAAACCCACACGGCTTCCGTCTCGGCATCACAACTGAATTTAAGTCACGTTGGTATGCAGATAAGTTGTACAAGGATTACGTCAAGGAAGATGTCGAAATCCGCCGACTTATGCAGAAGGGTATGGAGCGCGCAGGCGTTTCACGCATCGAAATCGAGCGCACACGTGATCGTGTACGTATCGACCTTCACACTGCTCGCCCTGGAATCGTTATCGGTCGTCGCGGACAAGAAGCTGACGTTCTTCGTCAGAAGCTTGAAAAGCTCACCGGCAAGCAGGTTCAGCTCAACATTCTCGAAGTGAAGAATCCAGAAATTGATGCACAGCTTGTTGCACAAGGAATTGCCGAGCAGCTTGCTGCACGTGTCTCATTCCGTCGCGCAATGAAGAAGTCAATGCAGTCAGCGATGAAGGCAGGAGCTCAAGGCATTCGTGTTCAGTGCGGTGGTCGTCTCGGTGGTGCAGAAATGTCACGTTCTGAGTTCTATCGTGAAGGACGCGTTCCACTACACACACTTCGCGCTGATATTGATTACGGTTTCTATGAAGCTGCAACAACATTCGGTCGCTTGGGTGTAAAGGTCTGGATCTACAAGGGTGAAGTTATTGGTTCACGTGCAGAGCGTGCTGAAAAGGCACTTGCTGAAGCGCGCGCTCCAAAGCCAGAACGCCGCGGACCACGTACACCACGTGCTCCACGCGCTGAGGTAACTACAACTCAAGCAGCTCCCGTTGCAGCAGATACAACTCCTGCAGCACCAGCAGAAGGAGGAGCTGAATAATGTTAATTCCTCGCAAGGTTAAGCACCGTAAGCAGCACCACCCATCACGATCAGGTGCATCAAAGGGTGGAACACAGGTTGCATTTGGAGACTTCGGTATCCAGGCACTTGCTCCTGCATATGTGACAAACCGTCAGATTGAGGCAGCGCGTATCGCGATGACTCGTTATATCAAGCGTGGTGGAAAGGTTTGGATCAATATCTATCCAGATCGTCCACTTACTAAGAAGCCTGCTGAAACTCGTATGGGTTCCGGTAAGGGTTCTCCAGAATGGTGGATCGCAAACGTGAAGCCAGGTCGCATTATGTTTGAAATTTCAGGCGTAACAGAGGCTGTAGCTACTGAAGCTATGCGCCTTGCGATTCACAAGCTCCCAATGAAGTGCCGCGTTGTAAAGCGTGAGGAGGCATAACCATGGCGATTACTAATGAAGAACTTCGTCAGCTCACTGCTGAAGAGTTAACTGCAAAGCTTCGTGAAGGTAAAGAAGAACTCTTTAACCTTCGCTTCCAGGCTGCAACAGGTCAGCTCGAATCACATGGTCGTCTCGGTGCAGTTCGCAAAGAGATTGCTCGTATCTACACAATCATTCGTGAACGCGAATTAGGAATTGGAGGCGCCGCATAATGACAAATCCAGTTGAAGATCGCGGATCCCGTAAGACTCGTGAAGGCATTGTTGTCTCAGACAAGATGGATAAGACCATCACCGTTGAGGTTTCAAATCGTGTTTCACACGGTATGTACTCAAAGGTCATGAGCCGCACACACAAGCTCAAAGCACATGATGAGACAAACTCAGCAGGCGCAGGCGATCGCGTATTGATCATGGAAACACGACCAATCTCAGCATCAAAGCGCTGGCGTTTAGTTCAAATCATCGAGAAAGCTAAGTAAGGGGCGAATAAAAAATGATTCAACAAGAATCCCGCCTACGCGTTGCGGATAACACAGGAGCTAAAGAGCTTCTCTGTATTCGTGTACTCGGAGGATCAAAGCGCCGTTACGCAGGCATCGGTGACATCATCGTCTGTTCAGTCAAGGATGCAATTCCTGGTGGACAGGTTAAGAAGGGTGAGGTCGTTAAGGCTGTCATCGTTCGCACAGTTAAAGAGCGTCGTCGTCCAGACGGTTCTTACATCAAGTTTGACGAGAACGCAGCTGTCATCCTCAAGGCTGACGGCGAACCACGCGGAACTCGTATCTTCGGACCAGTTGCTCGCGAACTCCGCGACAAGAAGTTCATGAAGATCATTTCACTCGCTCCGGAGGTGCTCTAACCATGGCGAAGATTAAGAAAGATGACGAAGTTTTGGTTATCGCTGGCAAGAACAAGGGCGTAACCGGCAAGGTCCTTCATGTAGATGGATCCCGTGTAACTGTTGAAGGTGTTAATCGCATTCAGCGCCACACAAAGGAATCAACAACCGAACGTGGCGTCAAGGTTGGCGGAATCATCACACAGGAAGCATCAATCCATATTTCAAACGTCATGATTGTTGATGGAGATGGCAAGGCAACACGTCTTGGCGTTCGCACAACGGAAGACGGATCCAATGTTCGTATCTCACGTCGCACAGGAAAGGACATCTAATGAGTACAACTACAGATGTTCGTCTCAAGGCTCGCTATAAGAGCGAAATCCAACCAACGTTGAAGAGCGAATTTGGATATACAAATCCAATGCAGATTCCTACACTCGTCAAGATTGTTGTCAACATGGGTGTTGGTGAAGCTGCTCGTGATGCAAAGCTTATTGAAGGTGCCATCAAGGATCTTGCAATCATCACTGGTCAAAAGCCACAGGTCACCAAGTCACGCAAGTCAATCGCGCAGTTCAAGCTCCGCGAGAACATGCCAATTGGTGCACACGTCACACTTCGCGGAGATCGCATGTGGGAGTTCGCAGATCGCCTATTCTCAATCTCTCTTCCACGTATCCGTGACTTCCGCGGTCTTTCACCTAAGCAATTTGATGGAAAGGGCAACTACACCTTCGGTCTTACCGAGCAGGTTGTATTCCCAGAAATCGAACAGGACAAGATCGATCGCACACGCGGTATGGATATCACAATCGTAACTACAGCTAAGAACGATGACGAAGGTCGCGCACTACTTAAGGCGCTCGGCTTTCCTTTCAAGGAGGCATAAGAATGGCTAAAACATCACTCAAGGTTAAAGCTGCTCGCAAGCCAAAGTTCAAGGTTCGCGGTTACACACGTTGCCAGCGTTGCGGTCGTCCGCACTCTGTCTACCAAAAATTTGGAATTTGTCGCATCTGCTTCCGTGAAATGGCGCACCGCGGCGAACTTCCAGGCATCTCAAAGGCAAGCTGGTAAATCTACAAACGAAAAAAGTCCAGACAGATTGTTTGGATACTGATTCGAGAAAGGCCATAGGCCACGTATGACAATGACAGATCCAATCGCGGACATGCTTTCACGTCTGCGCAACGCGAACTCTGCCTACCATGACACGGTTTCAATGCCGTCATCATCGGTCAAGGTACGAATTGCAGAGATCCTCAAGCAAGAGGGTTTCATTGCAGATCACCGCGTTGAAGCAACTACAACAGGAGTAGGTAAGAACCTTGTTCTTGACCTTAAATTCGGCACCAATCGCGAGCGTTCAATCGCTGGCCTTCGCCGCGTGAGCAAGCCAGGACTTCGCGTTTACGCAAAGTCAACTGCGCTTCCTAAGGTTCTCGGCGGACTTGGTGTTGCAATCATTTCAACATCGTCAGGTCTCTTGACTGATAAGCAGGCAAATAAGAAGGGTGTAGGCGGAGAAGTTCTCGCTTACGTATGGTAACTATCTAATGTCACGTATCGGTCGTATGCCAATCGCTGTTCCAAGCGGTGTAGAAATTTCAATCACAGGTCAG
Organism: Candidatus Planktophila dulcis; assembly: GCF_002288225.1. Classification (NCBI taxonomy): domain Bacteria; kingdom Bacillati; phylum Actinomycetota; class Actinomycetes; order Candidatus Nanopelagicales; family Candidatus Nanopelagicaceae; genus Candidatus Planktophila; species Candidatus Planktophila dulcis. Next base: position 1,083,337 of record NZ_CP016777.1, on the reverse strand, counting down.
AACGTTGCAGTCAAGGGACCTAAGGGCTCACTTGCAATTGCAGTTCCAGCACCTATCCAGGTTTCACAAGCAGATGGTGTTATCACCGTTGCTCGTCCAAACGAAGAGCGCGTCACTCGTTCACTTCACGGTCTTTCTCGCACACTTGTTGCGAATATGGTCCACGGAGTCACAACTGGTTACTCACTCACAATCAACATCGTCGGTGTTGGTTACCGTGTTGCTGAAAAGGGCAAGGATCTTGAATTCCAGCTCGGCTACAGCCACCCAATTAACTTCCCAGCCCCAGAAGGAATCACCTACAAGGTTGAGTCACCAACAAAGTTGATTATCAGCGGAATTGATAAGCAGCTCGTTGGAGAAACTGCAGCGAAGGTTAAGAAGCTTCGCAAGGCAGATCCATATAAGGGCAAGGGCTTGCGTCTTGAAGGCGAAGTTGTTCGCCGCAAGGCAGGAAAGGCAGGTAAGAAGTAATGGCAATCGGAGTTAAGGTCCGCAAGGGCTCAGCGCAGAACGCGCGTGCTCGTCGTGCTTTCCGTCTTCGTAAGAAGATCTCAGGCACACCATCACGTCCACGCCTCGTCGTTTCACGTTCATCACGTCACCTGTTCGTTCAGGTCATTGATGACACCACAAGCCAGACAATTGCTTACGCATCAACAATGGAAGCAGACCTACGCAAGGCATCTGGCGATAAGACAGATAAGTCAAAGCAGGTCGGAGCACTCATTGCAGAACGCGCTAAGAAAGCTGGAATTTCTACAGTTGTCTTCGACCGCGCAGGTAATAAGTACCACGGTCGCATTGCAGCAGTTGCAGATTCTGCACGAGAGAACGGATTGGAGTTCTAATGGCTGTTAATCCAACTAACGATGCAGCACCTACAACTGGTGCACCTTCTAACCAAGGTAATGCAGGCAAAGGTCGTGGCGAACGCCGCGAACGTCGTGATGATCGCGAGAAGGAGAAGTCTCCTTACACCGAGCGCGTGGTTTTCATTAACCGCGTGTCAAAGGTTGTAAAGGGTGGACGTCGCTTCTCATTCACAGCACTTGTTGTTGTGGGCGATGAAAATGGCACTGTCGGTATTGGCTATGGAAAGTCTAAGGAAGTTCCACAAGCTATTGCTAAGGCAGTTGAAGAAGCTAAGAAGTCATTCTTCACAGTCCCTCGCGTTCAAGGAACAATCCCTCACCCAGTTCAGGGCGAGACAGCGGCTGGCGTAGTTCTACTTCGCCCAGCAAGTCCAGGTACCGGAGTTATCGCTGGTGGTCCTGTTCGCGCCGTACTCGAGTGCGCTGGAGTTAAGGATGTTCTTACTAAGTCTCTCGGTTCTTCAAATGCAATCAACATGGTTCACGCAACCGTTGCTGCGCTGAAGATGCTCGAGTCACCTGCACAGATTGCAGCTCGTCGCGGTCGTCCGCTCGAAGATGTAGCACCTGCAGCAATTATCCGCGCTTCACAGATGACAGTTGGTGCATAATGCCACGTTTGAAAATCACTCAGGTTAAGTCAACCGTTGGCAACAAGCCAGAGATTCGTAACACTGTTCGTTCACTCGGACTTAAGCGAATCAACGATGTTGTCGTTAAGGAAGATCGTCCAGAAATTCGTGGCATGGCAGTTGCTGCTCGCCACTTGATCAAGGTAGAGGAGGTCGAATAAAGATGACACTTAAACTTCATCATCTTCGTCCAGCTCCAGGTGCTAAGAAAGCTAAGACTCGTAAGGGTCGCGGTGAAGCATCAAAGGGTAAGACTGCAGGTCGCGGTGGAAAAGGTACTCACGCTCGTAACACGGTTCGCCCTGGTTTCGAAGGTGGTCAGCTTCCTCTCGTTATGCGTCTTCCAAAGCTTCGTGGTTTTAAGAACCCAGCTCGCATTGAATACCAGGCAGTGAATGTCTCAACAATCAACGCACTCTTTCCTAAGGGTGGGGATGTCACTGTTGCAGATCTCATTGCAAAGGGTGCAGTTCGCGATTCCTTGCCCGTAAAGGTCCTTGGAAATGGCGATATTGCAGTCAAGGTATCTGTTACAGCACATGCATTCTCAGCATCAGCGATCGAAAAGATTGCTGCAGCTGGCGGATCAACAGCAAAACTGTAAAAACAACTAGTCGTGATTTGATAGAGGGAGAAGATTGATGCTTTCAGCATTTGGAATGGCCTTTAAGACGCCAGAACTTCGTAAGAAAATCTTCTTCACTCTCTCAATCATGGCTCTGTTCCGTTTTGGCTCTGTTGTCCCAACACCAGGTGTTTCATATACAAATGTGAAGCAATGTATTGATCAGGCTCAGACCGGTGGTCTCTTCGGACTTATCAACCTATTCTCTGGTGGAGCACTTCTTCAGCTCTCAGTATTTGCACTCGGCATCATGCCTTACATCACTGCATCCATCATCGTTCAGCTGCTCACTGTGGTTATTCCACGTTTTGAAGCGCTGAAGAAAGAGGGACAGTCAGGAACAGCAACTCTTACTCAGTACACACGTTACTTAACAATTGGTCTTGCAATCTTGCAGTCAACTGGTTTGGTTGCGGTTGCTCGCACACCAGGTCGTTTGATTTCAGGTTGTTCACTTCCGATCATTCCTGATGCTTCATGGCAGCGCGTTCTCACAATGATTGTTGTAATGACTGCCGGAACATCTGTGATCATGTGGCTCGGTGAGCTCATCACAGATCGCGGCGTCGGTAACGGTATGTCTATCTTGATCTTCACATCTATCGCTGCAGGATTCCCATCCCAGCTCTGGTCAATCAAGCTTCAAAAGGGCTTGTTTGCATTCCTCTTTGTCTGCGCAGTCGGAGTCCTCGTTGTTGCAGCAGTTGTCTTTGTTGAGCAAGCTCAGCGTCGTATTCCTGTGCAGTATGCAAAGCGCATGGTGGGACGTCAGGCATATGGCGGAACATCAACTTATATTCCAATCAAGGTAAACCAGGCTGGCGTTATTCCGGTTATCTTCGCATCATCTCTTCTTTATATCCCATCTCTTCTTGTGAACTTCACCAATAGCCAAGCTAGCTGGGCTGTCTGGATTTCACGTAACTTGGTCAGCGGTGATCACCCAATTTATATGGTGGCCTATGCAACCTTGATTATCTTCTTTACCTACTTCTATGTTGCAATCACATTTAACCCTGATGAGGTTGCAGATAATATGAAGAAGTACGGTGGATTTATTCCAGGTATCCGTGCAGGACGCCCAACATCTGAGTACTTGCAATATGTACTCTCACGCATCACAGCTCCAGGATCTGTCTATTTGGCACTCGTTGCAATTATTCCGATCCTTGCTCTCATCGTCTTCGGTGCATCACAGAACTTCCCATTCGGTGGAACTGCGATTCTTATCGTTGTCGGTGTCGGTCTTGATACTGCAAAGCAGATCGAGAGCCAGTTGCAGCAGCGTTCATATGAAGGTTTCTTGAAGTAATGCGTTTAGTCCTGGTAGGTCCACCAGGTGCTGGTAAGGGAACACAAGCTCAGTTTCTCGCCGCGCACTACTCGATTCCCCATATTTCAACAGGGGATATCTTCCGAGCAAATCTCAAAGCAAGCACACCACTAGGTCTGCAAGCTAAGGGATATATGGATGCAGGTCAGTTAGTTCCTGATGAAGTTACCAATGAGATGGTCAAAGATCGCCTGACTCATGATGATGCAATCAACGGTTTTCTCCTTGATGGATTCCCACGAAATACTGTTCAAGCTGAAGTACTGCGCGCATTTTTGATTGAAAAGCAGACACCACTGGAAGCGGTTCTTGAGCTTGCGATTGAGAATGCGATCATCATCAAACGTCTTTCATCACGACGCACCTGTAAGGATTGTGGCGCTCCGGCTTCCCCTGAAGCATCGAAGTGTGTTTCTTGTAGCGGTGAGCTCTACCAGCGTGAAGATGACAAGGAAGAAGTGATTGCTAAGCGCCTTGCAGTCTATGAAGAGCAGACTGCACCTATTGTTGATTTCTATCGCACAGAAGGCCTGCTCATCACAATCTCAGCCGATGGCGATGTTGCAGATATTACAGAGCGCGCGATTACTGCGTTAAGCCGCGTACACGGCTAAATTACTTCTATGGCAATCCAGATTAAGGACCTTGAACAACTCAAGGTTATGCGCCGTGCTGGATTAGTAGTTGCCGAAATTCATCAACTTATCCGTGAAGCGATTAAGCCTGGAATGACCACAAGTGCTCTGGATGCAATCTCTGCAGCCCACATCAAGCGAAGCGGTGCCACACCGAACTTCCTGAATTATCATGGTTTTCCAGCAACTATCTGCGTCTCTATCAATGATGAAATTGTTCACGGAATTCCCGGACCTCGCATCATTAATGAAGGCGATGTTGTCTCCATCGATTGCGGTGCCATCATTGATGGCTGGCATGGAGATGCAGCATTCTCTATCGGTATTGGAAAGGTAGATCCTGCAGATCAGAAGTTGATGGATGTGTGTCAGGAATCTATGTGGGTGGGAATTGCTGCCGGTAAGAATGGTGGAAAGCTTTCAGATATCGGTTATGCCATTGAGCAGTACGTGAATTCGCAAGGTAAATATGGAATCTTGCAAGAATATGGTGGCCACGGAATTGGCACAGAGATGCATCAAGAGCCACATGTTCTCAACTTTGGAAAAGCAGGAAATGGTCCTGAAATCATTCCTGGAATGGCACTTGCTATCGAGCCGATGATCACTCGTGGAACACATAAGACCAAGGTGCTCGCAGATGATTGGACAGTGGTCTCAACAGATCAATCTCGTGGTGCCCACTTTGAGCATTCATATGTGATCTGCCCAGATGGAAAGCCTTTTGTTTTGACCTCCATTGATGGTGGCAAGGGCGAGCTTGCACGCTTTGGAATTGAGACCTCAGACACACTTTCGTAGGCTCAAAAATCGTGAGAATTTTTCTTGATATCAATCTGTTACCCGATATCTATTCAATTTATCCATAGATACATCTAGATTCTTCTCCAATGGCCCTGACCCTCGGGGTGCCAAAAGGAGAAATCATGTTTAAGAAGAAAGTTATTGCGCTCGGTGTTCTGGCTATTGCTGCCTCACTTATTGCAGCGCCATCAGCAAACGCTGGTGCAAAGCCTGCGGCAAAGGCAAACGTTGGAGATGAATGTCTTCGCGCAGGAACAAAAGCTGCAGCTCGTGGTGTGAACGGATCTGATCTCACATGTACCAAGGTTGCAACAGGAACATTTGCAGGAACTCTTCGCTGGTGGTATCCAGAAATGAAGCCATACGGAACTCTTGAATGGGTTTCATCATCTGCAATCGGTGGCGGTTACGGAACAACAGCAATCGCAATCGGTGATGCAATGAAGAAGGAAGGCCTTCTTAAGGATTACACCGTTACATATAAGACAAATGCGCCACTTGGTCTTGGATATTTCTATGACCAGAAGGATCGCAAGGACATGCTTCTTATTACAGGATTTGCAATGCCTGGTGGTCTTGCCACTAACGGTTCAAAGCTCACCATCACAACAGCAAACGCTGTAGCTGGAATCATGCGCGAAGCTGAGGCTTTCGTAGTTCCAACATCATCTAAGTACAAGACAATCAATGATTTGATGGCAGATATCAAGGCAAATCCAAAGGCTGTCGCAATTGGTGGCGGTAACTACGGCGGAGTCGACCACGTAACAGTGGCAACACTTGCTGCAACTGTTGGCGTAAAGGCCACAGACCTTAACTACATCCCATACTCAGGTGGAGGAACTCTTACACCTGACGTTATTGGTGGACGTGTAGCAGTTGGTATCTCAGGCACATCTGAATTTGCTTCATACGTTGCAGCTGGAAAGATGCGCGTACTTGCAGTGACTTCTCCAAAGCCACTTAAGGTCATCAAGGGCAAGACCCTCGTCCAGCAGGGTGTGGATCTCACATTCGGTAACTGGCGCGGAATCCTTGCACCAGCAGATCTTCCTGCAGCTGATCTGCTCAATACCCTTAAGGTCATTGATGCACTTCACTCAACACAGTCTTGGAAGGACACATTGGTCGCTAAGTCATGGATCGATGAGTACCGCGCTGGAGATGCATTCTCTAAGTGGATCAAGACAGAGAACACAGCAATCATCAACGTTCTCACCGATTTCAAGTTGATCAAGTAAGGTCAATTAGACATCAACGTTAAATTGCCTCAAGGCGGAAAGAGTGAGCTCACATTTGTGGGCTCACTCTTTCTCCTTGGACTTATTGTTTTCTGGGATACGGCAACAAAAGAGCTTCCAGCCTTTAACTTAACTGTCAGCCCTAAGGTGTTTCCCTTCGCTATCGCCATTCTCTTAATGGGGTTAAGCGCACTTCTCATGATTAATATTGTGCGCGGTGACCGCGCAGTGCCTGAAGGTCTTGAAGCAGGCGATGCCATTGAAAAATCTGATTACAAGACCTTTGGGCTAGTACTTGGATCCCTGTTTGCATATCTACTTCTTATTGAGCGAGCTGGATTTATCATCGCCGCCTCCATCACATTCTTTGGTATTACTGTGGCATTTGGAAATAAGAAGCACCTACATGCTGCAGTATTTGGCACCCTCTTTATCTCCATTGTTTATTACTCCTTTACACACTTTCTCCACGTCCAGCTTCCAGCCGGCATCTTGAAGGGCCTTTGATGAGTAGTTTTGATTCACTGATCGATGGTTTTGCCAGCGCACTTACCTTAAGTAACCTCGGCTTTGGACTTCTCGGCACTTTCCTTGGAACCCTTGTTGGAGTCCTGCCTGGTATTGGTCCAGCACTGGCAATTGCTCTTCTTCTTCCGATTACCTACACAGTCAGCCCAGCTTCTGCCCTCATTATGTTTGCAGCTATTTACTACGGCGCTATGTATGGTGGATCGACAACTTCAATCTTGCTCAATACTCCAGGCGAATCTGGTTCAGTTATCACAGCCCTTGAGGGCAACAAGATGGCGCGTAATGGACGCGCAGGCCCTGCTCTTGCAACAGCTGCTATCGGCTCATTCGTTGCAGGAACTATTGCAACACTTATTTTGGCATTTACTGCTCCAACCATTGCAGATTTAGCAATCAAAGTAGGTGCTGCAGACTATGTAGCGTTGATGCTGGTGGCATTTACTACTGTCTCATCCCTTCTTGGCGCTTCTCAAATACGTGGATTTATTTCACTTGCAGTTGGCCTTGTTCTGGGACTTGTTGGCGCAGACCTTCAATCTGGACTTTCACGACTGACATTTGGAAACCAAGCAGCCGTTGAAGGAATTGAAACTGTTCCCGTCATCGTCTCTATCTTCGCACTCGGTGAAGCTCTCTATATTGCTAGCCGCTTTAAGGAGATGGGATGGAACATCATCCCTATGAAGGGCAAAGCGATGATGTCTCGTGATGATTTGAAGCGATCATGGAAGCCATGGCTTCGAGGCACTGCGCTAGGTTTTCCACTTGGAGTTATCCCTGCAGGTGGCTCTGAAGTTCCAACATTCTTGAGTTATTCGGTGGAGAAGAAATTATCGAAACACCCTGAAGAATTTGGCCATGGCGCCATCGAAGGTGTTGCAGGGCCGGAGGCAGCAAATAATGCCAATGCAGCAGGTGCTCTTGTGCCACTTCTTGCATTGGGTCTACCAACATCAGCAACTGCTGCCGTCATTCTTGTTGCATTCCAGACATATCAAATTCAACCTGGACCAACCCTCTTTCTTACCAATGGCGCACTTATCTGGACTTTGATTGCTTCGCTCTTTATTGGCAACACTCTTCTCTTGATTCTCAACCTTCCACTCGTTCGCGTGTGGGTTCAGCTACTTAAAGTTCCGCGCCCTTATCTCTTTGCAGGGATTGTGACCTTTGCAATGCTCGGTGCTTATGCACTGAATACCTCTACCTTTGATGTTCAAGTCGCTATTGCGATTGGAATTGTTGGATTCTTATTCCGTAGGTTTGGAATGCCCATCACGCCACTGATTCTGGGGCTGATCTTGGGGCCAAACCTTGAACTTCAGTTCCGTCGTGCACTTCAAATTAGTGCGGGGGATTACGGAACTCTGTGGGCATCACCGCTATCAAAGGTTCTCTATGCGGTTCTATTGATAGCTCTCTTTACGCCGATCATCACTAAGGTGATGCGCAAAGTTCGTAAGGACGCTCACGCGTAAGCGCTAATGTCTCAATCTCAGTGGGCTACAAAGCTTTTCTATAGTTCTGCAATAACGCAAGGTGCGATCTATGTAATCCGCCCGATGATTACCTATCGCGCACTCGAGTTAGATGCGACGGCTTCAACTATCGGATTTATCGCAGCTGTCTATGCACTCCTTCCCGTCTTGCTCGCACTGACATTTGGCAAGATGGTGGGACAGATTGGCGAAGGACGTTTCGTTATCTTTGGAACTCTCTTCATTGGAGTTTCTGCAGTACTTCTCATGGCAGCAGATTCCCTCACATTGTTGGCAATAGCAGCAGCACTTTCAGGTCTTGCACATCTTGCCTGCATGGTGGGTGGTCAGACAATGGTCGCGCTCAAGAGTCCACCGGATCAGTATGAAGAGCACTTTGGGCGATATACCTTCAGCGCATCGTTAGGACACATGATTGGTCCCATCCTTGCAACTCTTGTTGCAGGTTCAACCGGTGTGATGCCGAAATCAACGAGCGCTGCATTTGCTCTGGCACTTGCACTTGCAGCCCTTGCAATGGTTCCTGTTATCTCTTGGAGAAATGAGCCCCCAACAGTTGTGGGTCGTAAAGAAGATTCTGGTGCGCTGCGCGCTGCAGGAAAATTACTGAAGAAACCTGGAATCTTTGCAGCGATCTTTACCTCCCTTGCCATCTCATCAACTGCAGATATTTTGGTGGTCTTCTTGCCTCTCTACGGGAATGAGAATCAATTTTCGGCGCTCTCCATTGGAATCATCATCTCTATTCGCGCCGCAACATCGATGGCATCGCGCTTCTTCTTAGGTCGCCTCAGCGCGCGATTTAGCGCGCGCCAATTGATTACAAGCAGCAATCTCATCTCTATCGCAATGTGTGTTGCGATGGCATTTGCACCGAATGCATGGGTGCTTGGAGCAGTTGTCTTTGTTGCAGGATTCTCACTCGGAGTGGGTCAACCTTTGACGATGACTTTGATTTCTCAGCTGACCGCACCTGATGAGAGAGCCCTGGCCGTCTCAACTCGCCTGACTGGCAATCGCCTTGGCCAATTCCTGATTCCTGCGGTGGCAGGGTTGGTGGCAGCCTCTGCTGGAGCCAGCGCTGTCTTTATTGGCCTTGCGATCCTGGTTTCGACGACATTTATCCCTCGCCAATAGGGGTTTAATACCCCATTTCTAGCCAATTTCCCTTATAAGGGGGGTCGGCAATAGAATCTCCCTTCGCGCTCCAAGAAATCCACAGGGTTTTTCGGGGTTCGACCCTGTTCGTTCATATGAAATAAGAGAAGAAGGTATTGATCCTTGGCAAGTAAAGATGGTGCGATCGAAATCGAAGGCACTGTTGCTGAGGCGTTACCTAACGCAATGTTTCGTGTTGAGCTAACAAATGGACATAAGGTCTTGGCACATATCAGTGGAAAGATGCGAAAGAACTACATTCGTATTCTGCCTGCTGACCGTGTGATCGTAGAGCTCAGTCCATATGACCTTACAAAGGGTCGAATTATTTACCGTTACAAGTAAGTAATTCGCCACAAAGAAAAGGAAAATCGCGTGAAGGTTAATCCAAGCGTGAAGAAGATTTGCGACAAGTGCAAAGTCATTCGTCGCAAAGGTCGCGTAATGGTGATCTGCGAAAATCTTCGTCACAAACAGCGTCAGGGCTAATACCCAGACAATAAGTACGCGTGATGCGACTTAACTAGAAATAGTTAAGACCCCCGGACCGGTAGGCCAGGGCTCGATAAATATGTCGAGGAGCATTGCGGAGGACCTCCGGATACAGAAACGGTTGAATACATGGCACGTCTAGTCGGTGTCGATCTTCCACGCGAAAAGCGTGTAGAGATTGCACTCACCTATATTTTCGGAATGGGTCTAACCCGTTCCCACGAAACGCTTAAGGCAACTGGAATTTCTCCAGATACCCGCGTTAAAGATTTGCAAGAATCAGAACTTGCTCAGCTTCGTGAATACATCGAAGCTAACTACAAAATCGAGGGTGATCTCCGCCGCGAAATCGCAGGCGATATCCGTCGTAAAGTTGAAATCCAGAGCTACCAAGGTATTCGTCACCGTAAGGGACTTCCTGTACGTGGTCAGCGCACACATACAAACGCTCGTACTCGTAAGGGTCCACGTAAGGCAATTGCCGGTAAGAAGAAGGTGACTAAGTAATGGCCGCTCCTAAGGTAAAGACTGCTGCCCCAGCAAAGGGCAAAGTAAAAATTCGTAAGAAAGAGAAGAAGAACGTTGCAGTAGGTAAGGCTTTTATTAAGTCGACCTTTAACAACACAATCATCTCTATTACAGATCCAACAGGGGCTGTTATCTCTTGGGCTTCATCTGGCCAAGTAGGTTTCAAGGGCTCACGTAAGTCGACTCCATTCGCAGCACAGCTAGCCGCAGAAGCAGCAGCTCGTCGCGCACAGGAGCACGGCCTCAAGAAGGTAGATGTATTCGTAAAGGGACCTGGTTCCGGACGCGAAACTGCAATCCGTTCATTGCAAGCAGCAGGCCTAGAAGTTGGAGCTATCTCAGATACAACTCCAGCTCCACACAATGGCTGCCGCCCACCGAAACCTCGTCGAGTTTAAGGAAGGAAGAGAATAAATGGCTCGTTATACCGGAGCAGACTGCAAGCGTTGCCGTCGCGAAAAAGTAAAGCTCTTCCTTAAGGGCGCAAAGTGCGATGGACCAAAGTGTCCGATCGAATCACGTCCTTATCCACCAGGGCAGCACGGCCGCGGCCGTTCAAAGGAATCTGAATACCTATTGCAGATGCGTGAGAAGCAGAAGTGCGCACGTATCTACGGTGTTCTCGAAAAGCAGTTCCGTGGTTACTACGAAGAGGCGAACCGCAAGCAGGGCAAGACTGGTGAAAACCTTCTCGTCATCCTTGAGACACGTCTCGATAACGTTGTATTCCGCGCAGGATTTGCAAAGTCACGTGACATGGCGCGCCAGATGGTTCGCCACGGTCACTTCCTTGTAAATGGTAAGAAGGTAAACATTCCTTCATTCCGCGTGACTCCAATGGACATCATCGATGTTCTTCCAAAGTCACACGACCTCACACCATTTATCGTCGCAAGCGCAGAGTTCGGTGAGAAGTCTGTTCCAGCGTGGATGGAAGTTGTCGCAGCTCAGATGCGCATCATCATCCACGGCGTACCTGCTCGATCAATCATCGATACACAGGTTCAAGAACAGCTCATCGTTGAGCTCTACAGCAAGTAATTTTTTCTACCCCCTAGAGGAAATCAAATAGTGGATTTCCGCGAGAAGAAAGAGGAGCACCAGTGCTAATTGCACAACGCCCAACGCTTAGCGAAGAAGTAATTTCCGAGAACCGCTCACGATTTATCATTGAACCGCTTGAGCCAGGTTTCGGCTACACACTCGGCAACTCAATGCGCCGTACTCTGCTTTCATCTATTCCAGGTGCAGCAGTGACAAGCATTCGCGTTGCTGGAGCTCTCCACGAGTTCACAACACTTGAAGGTGTGAAGGAAGACCTCACAGATATCGTCTTGAACATTAAGAACCTAGTTCTTTCAAGTGATAACGATGAGCCTTCTGTTATCTACATCCGCAAGTCAGGTGCAGGCGCTGTCACAGGTGCTGATATTGCTGTTCCAAGTGGCGTAGAAGTTCACAATCCTGAACTCCACATCGCAACACTGAACGGCAAGGCAAACCTAGAAATCGAACTTACAGTTGAGCGCGGTCGCGGTTACGTGACTGCAGTTCAGAACAAGCAAGCTGGAGCAGAGATTGGTCGCATTCCTGTTGACTCAATCTATTCACCAGTTTTGAAGGTTACATACAAGGTTGAAGCAACTCGCGTTGAACAGCGCACAGACTTCGATCGTCTTGTTGTTGATGTCGAGACAAAGCCATCAATGAAGCCACGTGATGCTGTTGCATCAGCTGGTAAGACACTTGTTGAACTCTTCGGTCTTGCACGCGAACTCAATCTTGATGCTGAAGGTATCGAGATGGGGCCATCTGTTATGGATGCTGCCCTTGCTGCAGATCTTGCTCTTCCAATCGAAGATCTCGATCTCACAGTTCGTTCATACAACTGCTTGAAGCGCGAAGGCATTCACACAGTGGGAGAGCTCGTCAACCGTTCAGAGGCTGACCTACTCGACATCCGTAACTTTGGATCTAAGTCAATCGACGAGATCAAGGCGAAGCTTGTATCAATGGGAATGTCTCTTAAGGACAGCCCAGCAGGTTTCGATCCATCACAACACCAGAACTACAACGTGTCAGATGAAGACTTCGCTGACGCAGATCAGGCATAAGGGAGAAGACAATGCCAAAGCCAACTAAAGGTCCTCGTCTGGGTTCAGGCCCATCACACGAGCGCTTGATTCTTCGTACTCTTGCTGAGCAGTTGTTCGAGCACGGAAAGATCACAACTACAGAGGCAAAGGCGAAGCGACTTCGTCCACTTGCTGAAAAGTTGATCACATTCGGTAAGAAGGGTGACCTTCCAGCTCGTCGCCAAGTGATGGCACGTATTGCTAACAAGAGCGTTGTTCACAACCTCTTTACAGTAATCGCTCCAACATTTGCTAACCGCGAAGGTGGATACACACGTATTACAAAGATCGGTCCACGTAAGGGCGATAACGCTCCTATGGCAGTAATCGAACTCGTAACAGAGAAGTAATCCGTACGTTCCAATAGCGTAATTCTTATGGCCAAACCCACTCTCCATCCCGAGAGTGGGTTTCGTCGTTTACGCATTGATATCGCATATGACGGCACCAACTTCTATGGGTGGGGCGCCCAACCTGATCGTCGCACCATTCAAGATCTCGTCGAAGAAGCAATCTCACGTATTTCGCGAGTAGATACAGAATCCATCGTTGCAGGCCGCACTGATGCTGGTGTGCATGCCACAGGCCAAGTTATCCATGTTGATGTTCCTGATGCGATCTTTGATGGCGAACTTAACTACATAGATTTTCGATACAAACTCAACCGCATCCTCGATGAAGATGTGCGCATCATGTCTATTACTGATGCACCGAGCGGCTTTCATGCGCGCTTCTCAGCGCTGCGCCGCCACTACGTCTATAAGTTGATCGATAACAATGATGTGATTCCGCCTCTTACCCGAAACGATGTTGCATCCTGGTATCGACCACTAGATGTCGATCGTATGAATGAGGCAAGCAAGCTTGTCCTTGGCCACCATGATTTTGCAGCATTCTGTAAATTCCGAGAGGGCAGCACAACGATTCGCTCCCTTGAAAAGTATGAATGGAAGCGCACAGATGATGGCGTGCTGGTGGCAGATATCGTCGCTGATGCTTTCTGTTATTCGATGGTGCGCAATCTTGTGGGGGCAGTTGTCTGTGTGGCAGATGGGCGTAAAGAGCCGAGTTGGATTGCAGAGTTATTGGCTAATAAAGAGCGAGTCTCTGATTCATTGGTATTTCCTGCTCGCGGCCTGACTCTCTACCAAGTGGATTATCCAAGTGATGATCAGCTTCTTGAGCGGGCAAAAATTACTGTAGCTAAGAGAGATGGCAGCGATTAATGGGGCATATTGATGTCTCAGCCGTTGAATACTCGCTCTCTGATGGTCGTGTATTGCTCAACGATGTTTCATTCCGCGTTGGTGATGGAGCAAAGGTTGCGCTGATTGGTCCTAATGGATCAGGCAAGACAACGTTGGTGAGAATGATTTGTGGGGATATCTCTCCTGATGAAGGCAGCGTTGCAATCACAGGCGGTCTTGGTGTTATGCGTCAGTTCATCGGTTCTGTGCGCGATGAAACTACTGTGCGCGAAATTCTCATCTCTGTAGCGCCCCCACGTATTCGCGAAGCTGCAGCAAAGATTATTGCTACCGAAAAAGAGATGAATGAAGATGATTCTGAGAAGAGCCAGATGGCCTATGCGCAATCAATTATCGAGTGGGGCGATTGCGGTGGATATGAATTCGAAGTTATTTGGGATAAGTGCTGCACAGAGATGCTTGGGAAGACTTTTGATGAGGTTGCAGACCGCAAAGTAAATACTCTCTCAGGGGGAGAGCAGAAGAAGCTTGTTTTACGAGCACTGCTTGAAGGACCTGAAGAAGTGCTGCTCCTTGATGAGCCAGATAACTATCTGGATGTTCCATCAAAGCGATGGCTTGAAAAAGTCATTGGTGAGACCAAGAAATCAGTTCTCTTTATTAGCCACGATCGCGAACTGCTACAAAACACTGCAACACGCATTGTGGCACTGGAACAGGGCGTCTTTGGAAATTCAGCGTGGGTGCATGGAGCAAAATTCGACACGTGGCACGCCGCTAGAAAGGCTCGTAATGAGCGTTTTGCCGAACTTCTCTTACGTTGGGAAGAAGCTCATCAGAAGTTAATTGAGTTAGTAAAGACTTTGCAAGTTCAAGCAGCAAACTCTCCTGCAATGGCAAGTAAGTATCATGCGATGCAGACGCGACTTCGTAAATTTGAAGAAGCGGGAGCACCTGAAGCACCACCTGTGGAACAAGATGTGAAGGTGGGGCTGCGTGGTGGTCGCACAGGACTTCGTGCTCTCACCTTTGAAAATGTGGCAATAGCGAATCTGACAGAGCCCTTTAACTTTGAAGTCTTCTTCGGCGACCGCATCGCAGTTCTTGGTAAAAACGGCACAGGAAAATCTCACTTCTTCCGAATGATTTCGGGGGATACAACTGTTAAATATGCAGGCAATTTCAAGGTGGGAGCGCGCGTTGAGATTGGATACTTTGCTCAGACTCATTCACACCCAGAGTTTGAAGGTAAATCACTTTTGGAAATTCTCTGGGAGACATATTCCTTGCAGTTAGGGCCTGCCAAGAGCGTGCTACGTAAGTATGAAATTGATAAACAGGCAGAGCAGAAGTTCACATCGTTATCTGGGGGACAACAAGCGCGCTTTCAAATCTTGTTACTCGAACTTTCAGGTTCGACACTGCTCCTTCTTGATGAACCAACAGATAACCTAGATTTGGCCAGTGCTGAATCTCTTGAACATGCTCTCGATCACTATGAAGGAACTGTTCTCTCTGTGACCCACGATCGCTGGTTTACCCGAGGATTTAACCGATTCTTGGTCTTTGGGGCAGATGGCCAGGTCTATGAGTCCCCAGAGCCGGTCTTTGATTTCTAGCCCTTGGTCTACGCGGGGGTTTTGAGGCCATTTTGACCCACCCCCCGCATGAAAGGTAAAGTTCCACTCCTGCACCAGCGAGGTGCTACTCGGTAAGTCCAAGCTCAACTGAAGAAGAAGAAGGTAATAAAGCATGCGTACATATAGCCCAAAGGCAGGCGACGCCGTCCGTAAGTGGCACGTCATCGATGCACAAGATGTTGTGCTCGGTCGTCTAGCAACTCACGCTGCAGTTCTTCTTCGCGGTAAGCACAAGGCGACATTCGCCCCACACATGGATATGGGTGACTTCGTCATCGTAATCAATGCAGAGAAGATCGCACTCTCTGGAACAAAGACAACAACAAAGTTTGCACACCACCACTCAGGTTTCCCAGGCGGTCTTACATCAACTGTCTACGGAGAATTGATGGAGAAGCACCCAACACGCGCAGTTGAAAAGGCAATTAAGGGAATGCTTCCTAAGAACCGTCTTGGCGCACAGGTTGCATCAAAGCTCAAGGTCTATGCAGGTCCAGAGCATCCACATGCTGCACAAGCTCCAACACCATATGTTTTCACTCAAGTTTCTCAAGTAGCGAAGTAAGGGATAAGTAAATAAATATGTCAGATACAACTTTTAACGAGATCGACGAGACAGAGACACCTACTTCTTACTCTTCATCAACACCAGCGGCTGCAACTAACCGCAAGGCAATCACAGCACCAGGTGCTGGAACAGGTCGCCGTAAGGAAGCAGTTGCTCGCGTTCGCCTCGTACCAGGCACAGGTCGCTGGGTAGTTAACGGCAAGACTCTTGATGGTTACTTCCCAAATAAGGTTCACCAACAGCTCGTCTCTGAACCATTTCGCACAGTAGGTGCCGAAAATACATACGATGTATTTGCACGCATCAACGGTGGTGGAGTTTCAGGTCAGGCTGGCGCACTACGTCTTGGCGTTGCTCGTTCATTGAATGAGATCGACACAGAGGCAAACCGTCCAGCTCTTAAGAAGGCTGGCTTCCTCAAGCGCGATGCTCGCGTTATCGAACGTAAGAAGTACGGTCTGAAGAAGGCGCGTAAGCGTTCACAGTACTCAAAGCGTTAATTCTTTTTATCTCGATATCCCGTTTGTTCCTGCAGTAAAGGAGTTTTTATGGCTCTCTTTGGAACAGACGGGATTCGTGGTTTAGCAAACGGGCAGACTCTCACAGCAGAAATCGCTGTTGATGTTGCAGTAGCTGCAGCTCATATCCTCGTTGAATCATCTTCTAATAAGGGCAAGCGCCCACGTGCAATCGTCGGTCAAGATTCACGCGCATCAGGAGAATTTCTAGAGGCAGCAGTTGCTGCAGGTCTTGCAAGTGCTGGCGTTGATGTTTATCGCGTCGGAGTTCTTCCCACACCAGCTATTGCTTATCTTGTGGGTGAATCTGGCGCCGATCTTGGTGTGATGATTTCAGCATCACATAATCCAATGCCAGATAATGGAATTAAGTTGTTCTCACGCGGTGGTGGAAAGCTCGATGATGCAATTGAAGCTGCGATTGAAAAGCGTATGGGTGAGCCATGGACTCGTCCCACAGGACGCGATGTTGGTCGCATTACCTTTGATAAGACAGCTCGTGATCGCTATGTCAGCCACCTGCTTGCATCAGTTTCAACTCCACTTAATGGTTTAAAGATTGTTATTGATTGTGCCAATGGTGCATCTTCAGTTGTGGGACCTCTTGCCTATGAGAAGGCAGGAGCCACAGTCATTGCCATCCATCACACACCTGATGGGTGGAATATCAATGAGAATTGTGGATCAACTCACCTTGAAGATTTACAGGCACGCGTTCTTAAAGAAGGTGCTGACTTTGGTATTGCCCATGATGGAGATGCAGACCGCTGCCTTGCAGTTGATGCACAGGGAAATGTGATTGATGGCGATGCCATCATGACAATTCTCGCTCGTGGATTTAAAGAGCGCGGTGCACTGAAGTCCAACACCATCATTGGCACAGTGATGAGCAACCTTGGATTTATGCATGCGATGAAAGAAGCTGGCATTGAAGTCATCACCACAGCTGTGGGCGATCGCTATGTTCTTGAGAAGATGCTCGAAGGTGATTTCTCATTAGGCGGGGAACAATCTGGCCACCTGATTATGCGCGAGTTTGCCAACACAGGAGATGGAATCCTTACCGCTCTTCAATTAGCTCAAGAGGTCGTTCGCACTAAGAAGTCTTTGGCAGATCTTGCTGCAACGATGAAGCGTTTTCCTCAAGTATTGATTAACGTTCCTAATGTTGCTAAAGACAAGCTTGCAACATCTAAGGCAATTACCGATGCTGTTGCCAAAGCTGAAGCAATTCTGGGCAGTGATGGTCGAGTATTACTTCGCGCATCAGGCACAGAACCTCTCATTCGAGTCATGGTCGAAGCCTCGAGTGATAACCTTGCACAAGAAATCGCAGCATCACTTGCTGCAACCGTTAAGGCAGAACTGGGGAACTAATTCGTGTGCGGAATCGTGGGTTACACAGGACCACAATCTGCATTCACGCCCATCGTTGAAGGACTTCGCCGACTTGAATATCGAGGATATGACTCAGCAGGTATTGCACTCGGCACCGGCACATCTTTATTTGTAGAAAAGCGCGCAGGAAAGCTAGCAAACCTTGAAGGTGCACTACCTGCAAATCTTCCGACCGTTCACTCAGGTATTGGCCACACACGTTGGGCAACCCACGGTGGACCAACAGATCGCAATGCCCACCCGCATCTTGATAACGAAGGCAAGCTTGCTGTTATTCACAACGGCATCATTGAGAATTACTCAGAGCTCAAAGCAGAACTTGAAAAGCGTGGCCATAAGTTTGAATCAGAGACTGATACAGAATCTGTGGCTCACCTGCTCTCTGAACTTCGCAAAGAATATAAAGGTGACTTAACAGCTGCGATGAGAGCTGCAGTCAAGCGTCTTCGCGGCTCCTTTACTCTCCTTGCAATTCATGCCGATGCACCACAGACAATTGTCGGTGTGCGCCGCAATTCACCACTTGTTGCTGGCCTCGGTGATGGTGAGAACTTCTTGGCATCAGATGTTGCAGCCTTTATCGATTACACAAAGCGCGCTGTTGAACTTGGCCAAGATGAAGTTGTGACTATCACTCCTGAAGGTATTGCTATCTGCGACCTAGATGGCAAGGTGCTGGCCTTGAAAGAGTATGAAATTACGTGGGATGCAGCTGCTGCGCAAAAGGGTGGCTTTTCCCACTTTATGTTGAAGGAGATCTTCGATCAGCCTAAGGCGATTGCAGATACTTTGATTGGTCGCTTGAGCGATAACAATCAGATCCAACTCGATGAGCTACATATGAGTGATGATGAAATGAAGAAGATTAAGCGCATCTCAGTCATTGCCTGCGGAACTGCTTATCACGCTGGAATGGTTGCAAAGTATGCAATTGAAAAGTGGGCAAAAGTTCCTGTTGATGTTGAGATTGCATCTGAGTATCGCTATCGCGACCCCATCGTTGATAAAGATTCACTTGTGATTGCTATTTCACAATCAGGTGAAACGATGGATCTACTGATGGCTGTGCGCCATGCAAAGGCAGCAGGTGCTCGAGTACTCGCAGTCTGCAATACAAACTCTTCAACGATTCCACGTGAATCAGATGCTGTTCTCTATACACATGCTGGCCCTGAAATTGCTGTTGCTTCCACTAAGGCTTTTCTTACACAGATTGTTGCTGTCTATCTCATCGGTCTTAAGTTGGCACAGGTGCGCGGCACACTCACCGATGCACAGGTCAAGAGCCTCTATACCGAAATGCTTGAGCTACCAGGACAGGTTGAACAGATTCTTGAAACTATTGAGCCACTTCGTGAATTAACTCGTAAATTTGCAAAGGACAACACTGTTCTCTTCTTAGGTCGCGGGATTGAATACCCAGTAGCCCTAGAAGGTGCGCTCAAGCTCAAAGAGCTTGCCTATATCCATGCTGAAGGTTTTGCAGGCGGAGAACTTAAGCACGGTCCTATTGCTCTCATTGAAGAAGGAACTGCAGTGATTGCAATCCTTCCAACAAAGGATGAGCATGCACTTGATGAGAAGATGCTGAGCAATATTCAAGAGGTGAAGGCACGTGGTGCTCGCGTGATCGTAATTGCGCCCGAAGGTGCTGAAGTTATTGGCGCAGAGCACATCATTCGTATTCCTGTCGCCTCCCCACTATTTCAACCAGTTCTTGCAACCGTTCCACTTCAAGTATTTGCTTATGAAATCGCTGTCGCTCGTGGAAATGATGTCGATCAGCCACGTAATCTCGCTAAATCAGTCACCGTCGAATAACCATGCCAACAGTTCTCGATCATCGCCACCGTCAGATGCGCCGCGCACTCAAGTGGTCTGCGAGCCTCTTTGCAGGTTACCTCTTTATTACCTATCAAGTTCTTACCGATGGATTTATGGTCCGCATCGATCGCGAACTCAGTGAACTCGAACACCCACGATTTACAGGAACTGTCGGTTTCATTGTTCGCCGCCTTGATGATCTGGGTCTGCGCGGTGTCTCAGGCATTGCACTCCTGATTGTCGCTCTCTATATATCCCGACGTTTTAAGACGTGGAGACCAATCAATCTCGGCCTCCTATCTTTCATCTCACTCAATGTTGTTGTCGGTGCATTTAAATATGGGTTAGGTCGCACAAAGCCTCGCGATGGTTTTGATATTTTGCATGCAGGAGGGATGTCATATCCCAGTGGGCATGCTTCCAATGCAATCTTCATCTGGGGCGTTGTTGCATATCTGATTTATCGATATGCGCATGTGGATAGATATAACGGACGCCTTGCGAGTGCTGGTGTGGGACTCCTAGCTTTGACTGTCTGTGTGGTCTCACTTCTTCGTAATACTCATTGGTTCTTGGATTTATTTGGAGGGCTACTACTAGGCGGCGCTCTCTTGGTCCTCATCATCGCAATCGATCGCTTCTTTCCATCTGATAGCCAACTTCACTAGGGGCTAATACACTCACTCCCATGATTGATGGAATCGGCATCGATGTCGTGGATATTGCACGATTCCTTGAATCCTTAGAGCGCACACCAGGGTTACGCGAGAAGCTCTTTACAGAATCAGAGCGCACGCTATCTTCACAATCACTTGCTGCACGCTTTGCTGCTAAAGAGGCTCTCTATAAAGCGTTGAGCCCAAGCCATGGTTTGCACTGGCATGATGCTGAAGTGATTAATCAACCGAATGGAAAACCTGAATTTCTCTTCCGCGGTGAGATTGCAGATCTTGTTGATGGCGCACAGGTGCATCTCTCACTGTCACACGATGCTGGAATTGCATCCGCCATGGTGGTGCTTGAGCGATGAGAGCAGAGGCAATCGTTGATCTCAGCGCAATTAAGCACAATGTTGAGTTGTTAAAGAAGGCAGCTGGAACAAAGCTGCTCGCAGTTGTGAAGGCTGATGCCTATGGACATGGACTTGTTCCTGTTGCACAGGCAGCACTTTCTGCAGGTGCTGATTATTTAGGTGTGGCACTTCTTGAAGAAGCAATCGCTCTTCGTGAGGCAGGAATTGATGCACCCATCTTGGCATGGCTTGTGCAACCTGGATCAGATTTTAAGAAGGCGATAGAACTTGATATTGAAATAGCTGTTGCATCTCTTGCAGCCCTAAAAGAGATTTCTGATGCATCGACTTCAAAGAAGGCCAAGGTGCATTTAGAGGTTGATACAGGAATGTCACGTGGTGGATTCCTTGGTGAATGGGACTCACTTACGGCCTCGCATCTTGTGAATGTGGAGATTGTTGGAATTTTCTCCCACTTTGCACGCGCTGATGAGCCGGATGAGAAACAGAACTCTGATCAGATGGATCGCTTTAACAAGATGGTTGCACGTGTGCACGAACTTGGATTTACCGATGTCATTCGCCATTTATCTAACTCTGCTGCAACCTTGAAGAATCACGCTGCTGCATTCGACATGGTCCGCACAGGTATTGCTATGTATGGGTTATCACCTGATGTGATAACTCTTGGTAATTCACAATCACTTGGACTTCGACCTGCAATGCAATTACGGGCAGCTCTCTATTTAGTAAAAGAAGTTCCAGCTCACACACCCGTTGGGTATGGAGCAACAGAGAGCACCAGTGCCGATACCAAGCTAGGTGTGATTGCGATGGGTTATGCAGATGGAATTCCACGCGTTGCTCATGATGCAGGTATCTGGTTCTCAGGTAAGAAATCACCGATTATTGGTCGTGTCTCAATGGATCAATTCGTTGTGGATTTAGGGGCTGCATCAAAGGCTAAGTCGGGGGATTGGGTCGTCGTCTTCGGTAATAGCTCCCATGGTGAATACACAGCCGATGATTGGGGAGCAGCCTCACACTCAATTAATTACGAGATAGTGACACGAATCGGTCCTCGTGTGCCTAGAATCTATTCAGCTCATGTCTACTAATACGCCCCTTCTCCACGCCGAACGAGTCTCTGTCTCCTTCGGGGGACTTCGCGCTCTGCATGATGTTTATCTGCAGCTGAATGAGAGAGAAGTTGTTGGAGTTATTGGTCCAAACGGTGCTGGCAAGACAACTCTCTTTAACGCTATCTGCGGTCTGGTTACTCCAGATTCTGGAACATTCTCATTTGAAGGTAAGCAACGTTCATGGCCACGCACCGATGAATTAGCCGATCTTGGAATTGCACGAACTCTGCAAGGAGTCGGTCTCTTTCCAGATCTGACAGTTCTTGAGAATGTCATGATTGGTGCTCAGAAGTTTGCAAAGACTGGTTTGATTTCTGCAAGCTTTGGACGCAATACAAAAGATGAAGCAGACCTTGCAGATCGTTCTATGGCTGCCCTTGAGCGCGTTTATGCAGGAGCACTTGCTCATCGTCGCGCAAACACACTTTCTTATCCTGATACTAAGCGAGTAGCTATTGCACGAGCACTTGTAAGCGAACCCAAGGTATTGATGCTTGATGAACCTGCAGGCGGATTGGGTCCTCAAGATATTGAATGGATGAATGGGCTGATTCGTAATTTGACGGCCCATATGTCTGTCTTAATTGTCGAACACCATATGGATGTAGTGATGTCAGTCTGTGATCGCCTCTATGTTCTCAACTTCGGTGAAGTTATTTCAAGTGGATCAGCAGATGTTGTGCGCCGTGATCCAGCAGTGATTGCCGCCTACCTTGGAACGGGGGCATAAGTTGAGCCTCGTTATTAAAGATCTCACCGTTGATCACGGTGCAATCCGTGCAATCAGTGAAGTCTCATTTGCCGTTGAAACTGGAAAGCTCTCTGCAGTCATTGGCGCCAATGGTGCTGGTAAATCCACTTTGCTGCGCACTCTCTCAGGACTTAATAAGGCAACAGAAGGAAGTGCGCATTGGGGCGATCACAATCTTTTGCATGGCAAGCCAGAGTCTCATGTGCGAAGCGGTGTCTCGCATGTCTCTGAAGGAAAGTCAGTTGTTGCAGAACTTACCGTTGAAGAAAATCTCGATTTAGGAGCTCTCTGGCGTCGCAATAAGAAGGAAGCTGCAGAATCTAAGAAGCAAGCCCTTGAACTCTTTCCACGTTTAGGTGAGCGCCTTAGCCAGCGCGCAGATACGTTATCGGGCGGAGAACGTCAGATGCTTGCAATCGGTCGCGCTTTAATGTCTAAGCCAAATCTTTTGCTCCTTGATGAACCCTCACTTGGACTTGCTCCTCTTGTGATTGAACAGATTCTTCAAACTATCCGTGGCATTGTGGACTCAATGGGTCTGACGGTTGTCTTGGTTGAACAGAATGCAATGGGAGCCCTGAAGATTGCAGATACTGCAGTTGTTCTTAACTTGGGACGTGTTGCAACTTCTGGAAGCGCAGCAGACCTCATCGCCGACCCAGCAGTGCGCGCTGCTTACTTGGGGTACTGATGATTCAATTTTTTAATATGCTCTTAATCGGAATCGGTGCAGGATCCATCTATGCGCTGATGGCGATTGCCATGGTTTTGGTATGGCGCTCAACGCGCGTGATCAACTTTGCTCAAGCTGGAATGGCTCTGCTCTCCACCTATATCGGTTTTGAGTTAGTGCAAAAAACTGGAAACTTTTGGATTGCTCTCCCATTAGCGATGATCCTTGGTGCTCTCTTTAGTGCACTGGTTGAAATTCTCTTGATCCGCACTCTGATTAAACACAGTACTTCCGGACCTGTTGCCGGCATAGTTCCGATTATCGCCACTCTGGGGTTACTTGGAGTTATTCGAGCAACCATAGGATTTATTTGGGGTAATCAAGATATTCAGATTCAACCACCACTTTCAAAAGTTGGATTTAAAGTGGGCGAAGAGACCATTGCGCTCTCGCCAATGAATTTACTGGTTCTGCTCACAGTTGTCGGAATGGTGATCATCCTTGGGTTTATCTTTCAGAAGACTAATTTGGGTCTTTCACTTCGAGCATCGGCATATTCACCGGAGATTGCACAGCTTGCTGGAATCAGAGTGGGAGCAATTCGCACCATCGGCTGGGCGATTGCGGGAGCAGCGGGAGCTGCAGCAGGACTTCTGCAAACTGTGAATGGAACAGGTGCTATCTCACCTGATTCTCTTGAATTTAGTCTTCTACTCACCTTTGGATTTATTGCAGCAGTTATTGGTGGACTTGAATCGCTACCTGGTGCAGTTCTAGGCGCTGTGGTCCTCGGATTGGTCTTAGCGGTAGTTCAGATCTATATCAGTGGAACTCTTGTCTTTATAGTCGCCTTTGCTCTTCTCTTGCTTGTGCTCTTAGTGCGCCCTCAAGGATTTATCGGATCAAAGGCAGGTCGCCGTGCTTAAGAAACATCCACTCTTCACCTTCATTATCTTTGGAGTAATTCTCTTTCTTTTGAGTAATAGAGTTGATGAGTTACGTGTTTTCCAAGGCGCAACTGTTGCAATCTATGTCATTGCAATTGCTTCAATAATTCTTCTCACCGGTTATTCCGGTCAAGTTTCTTTGGGTCATGGCGCCCTACTTGCAATTGGCGGATATGCAGCAGCACTTTCGCGCAATGAATGGGGAGCACCAGTCTGGTTAACATTCTGCATTGCCGTGCTTGCTGCAGCACTCGGTGGCTATCTCCTTGGATTAGCAGCGGCTCGATTAAGTGGTCCTTACTTAGCTGGCACAACTCTTGCACTTGCTATTGGTCTTCCATCGATTGCAAATCAATTTACTATTCTTGGTGGAGAGCAAGGGTTACTCTTTGATATTGGAACACCACCATCATTTCTTGGAGAAGAGTTCACCCAATACAAGTGGTTCTTCTGGATTGCATCCCTGGCAGCCCTCATCGCCATTTATTGGTTACGAAATGTTATGAACTCTCGTTACGGTAGGAGCTGGAAGGCTGTGCGAGGAAATGATGTTGCAGCCGAACTTGCAGGTATAAACGTGGGGCGCAATAAAGTGCTGGCATTTACCGTCAGCGCAGGCCTTGCAGGCCTTGCAGGAGCCCTTTTAGCCATGACCATCAGCACCGTATCACCCGGTGCCTTCCCTCTTGCCCTCTCATTTTCTCTGGCGACAGGCGCAGTGCTATCTGGCGTTACTACCCTCGGAGGCGTAATGATTGGGGCAGTGACACTGGTAGCAATACCTGAGATCGTCGATACGGTGGTTCATCGTTTCGAAAGCTCAGAGAGCGTTGCCAATAACTTGCCCGGTCTCTTGGTTAGTACGTTACTGATTTTGACAGTGCTCTTTGTCCCAAATGGCCCTGTCGAACAAATGCGTGCGCGCCATGAAAAGCGAGCAAAGCGTTAGAACATCCCTTTAGGGAAATACCTAGAGGCCCTCGATGGAAGGAATGACATGATCCGAACAAATCGTCGGAAGTTAGCTCTAACTTCTGCGGTGCTAGCAGTTGCAGCAATGACGGCTAGCTCGTTACCAGCACAAGCAGCATCTGATCCAGGTTTAACTTCGACAACAATCAAGTTGGGCATCACTGTCCCACTGACTGGTATCGCATCACCTGGTTATAACAAGATTCCAGGCGCAATGAAGGCGTACTTCGATTACGTCAATGCAAATGGTGGAGTAAATGGTCGCAAGATTACTTTGGTAGTCAAAGATGACCAATACATTCCAACAACTGCTGTCGCCAAGGCGAACGAGCTCATCTTGAAGGATAAAGTCTTTGCTCTTGTTGGAACTCTTGGAACCGCGAGCACAAAAGCGATTTCAGCATCAACACAGCTAGCAAAGCGCGGCATCCCATCACTCTTCGTCAACACAGGATTTAGCGGATTCGCAGATAAGAAGGCATACCCAACAACATTCTCAATCCTTCCTTCCTATCAAATGGAAGCAAAAATCATGGGTAAGTTCCTGAAAGATAAGTATGCAGATAAGAAGCTTGCACTTATCTATCAGGATGATGACTTCGGTCGCGATGCGCTCGCAGGCTTTAAGCAGGCAGGCATCACATTCGGAACATATATTCCTTACGCATCAGGATCACAGTCACTACCTGCAACAGGTGCTGGCTGGATCTCAAAGCTCAAGGCATCTGGCGCTGAAGTAACAGTTCTCTTCGGTGTCTCATCAGCTTCAACTGCAGCACTTGCTAACGCATATGCAGCGCAGTTCAAGACTCAGTGGGTACTCGGCTCAGTTGGTGGCGATGCAACAACAATCGCAGCTACTAACAAGGCATATGTCCCACTTCTCTTCGGTGCAAAGGGCTTCTCTTTCGCTCCCGCTCCAACAGATGCAACTGATGAATACATCAAGTTGTTCCAGTCAATCTATGCAACAGCTCAGCCAACACAGACTTTCGACAATAACGTTGTCGCAGGTATGTCTAATGCATTCGTAGCAGTGCAGGCTCTGCAAGCAGCTGGATCAAGCCTCACACGTGCCGGATTGATTAAGGCAATTGAGTCAAAGGGTGCATCTTTTGCTAACCCATTCCTCACTCCACTTGGTTATTCAGCAACATCACACGTAGGTGCAACTGGATACTGGATTGGAACATATGACCAAACTGGAGCACTTAAGCCAGATGGTGGCAAGTACACCGTGTACACCACAGACTCAGGCAATGGTCCAGTTGTTGAATCAACATACAAGCGTCCAGCAATGCCTGCGAAGGGATTACCAAACTAATGAAAATCTCATTTAAAAAATCACGTGTAATAACAACTGTTGCATCTGCAGCACTTGTTGCTACAGCAGTAATCGGAATCCCATCAGTTGCTCAGGCAGCTGACCCACAGTGCGCAACTGCAAGTTATGTAACTCAGTGCGCAGGTGCGGGTGCTGATGGCGCTCCTTACCTCATGATCGCAGCAGCGAACTTCAACGGAACAGTATTTATCTGGTCCCACGGAATTCGCCCAGCAATCAACATCCCAGCAACTCTTGCACCAGTTGGCCCATACACAATTACCAATGCGGCTGAGCCTGGTCCTCGTTCATCTTCAGGTGATCTCTCTGTAGTCAACGCACTTGTTGCAGCTGGCTACGGCGTTGCAGGTTCTGGTTTCTCTCGACAGAGCTTGAACGTTAAGGAAGCACTTGCTGCAAACGTTGAGTTAATTGCCGCATTTAAGAAGAAGTTCCCAACGACAAAGAAGGTTGTTGCGTGGGGAGATTCACTTGGATCAATGCACTCACAGAAGCTTGCTGAGACAAACCCTGATCTTGTAGATGGTGTTGTCTTAGCTTGTCCTGCTGCTAACCCAAGTGATGCAATGATTAACTACTTCGGTGATGCACTCTATGGATTTAAGGCTTTCTTTGATCCAAGCATCAAGGTTGGTGGATATTCAACTGACCCAGTAACTCGCCAAACAGAGCAGTTAGCTAATATCGGTAAGGTTCTTACCGTTCTTGGAAAGCTCTCTGGCGGACTTTCATCTGGCGCATGGCCAGATACAGCAAGCCCTGCAGGTAAGGCACTTCAGGCAGCTGGAATCCCATCACGATCTGCACTTCTCTTAGTCGGATCGATGGCTGGAATTCCAACTCGAAGCAAGCACGTTGATGGAACTTCAGGTCCAGCAGGTGCTGCTGAGACTTATCCATTAGCTGTTGCTCCAGCTGTGGCAATTCTTGAAAACATGGGAACTGTCGGAGTTGCTGGAAGCTTGCTTATCGCAGATGGTGAATTGCTCACTGGTGGAAAGGTATTTGATAACTCAAAGACTGATTACGCAGCACGTGTTGCATCAGATCGCGATATCTACTCATTCGCATTCAGTGGAAACTCTGCAGTTGACGCCATGCTTGGCGCACTAGCTGCAACTCCGCGTGAAACAGCAGATGCTGCAGCTGTTGCAAAGATTCCTGGACTCATTGGTCTTAAGGGAACGATTGCAAAGCCAACAGTGATCATGGCTGCTGAATCAGATGAGTACACACCTGCATCAATTGCACAGTGGTATATCGATGGCTACGACGCACAATTTGCTGCAGCTAAAGATGCTGCAATTGCTGCTGCAAAGAGCTCACGTAACTACCAAGCACCAGTGAATAAGTTGGTCATGCTTTGGGCAAAGACTGCTCCTAAGTACTCCAAGTTCACTGCTGCTGGTTCACCTGATCTTGGTGCCACAGTCGGTGCCGGTACAGGTCACTGCCTCTTCACATCTGCTCAGTACCTTGCTGCTGCGAAGATGGTTGCAGGAGCAGTCAATGCAGGTAAGTTCCCTATCCAGGGACCAATCGTTACCGCTGCTAAGAAGGTCGGCTTGTCTTATGACAAGAAGTTCCGCGTTCCGACATTCAAGTCACTCGCGTAACATATAAGTTAAGTAGAGAAGGGCCCTGGGAGACCGGGGCCCTTCTTCTTTTTATTGAACTATCCTCAACCAGTGAAGATAACGACAGCTGCCGATATGCATGCACTCGGTAAACGCATAGGTGCGCAGTGCGTAGCTGGTGATCTCATCCTTCTCAATGGCCCACTCGGTGCTGGCAAAACTGTTCTGGTGCAAGGAATTGGCGATGCCCTCGGAATCGGTGATGTCACATCTCCCACCTTTGTTATCTCTCGTATTCATAAGGCGCCACTTCCCTTAATTCATGTCGATGCCTATCGGTTACTAGAAGGTGGCAAAGCTGCCCTGTACTTAGATGATCTTGATCTTGATTCACCTCGAGAAGGAGCTGTCACCGTTATCGAATGGGGTGGGGCAGAATCTGCGCGATTAAGTGAAGAGCGCCTTGAGATAGTTATTGATCGCACTGAAGAAATTCGTGAAGTCACAATTACTCCTGTGGGAACACGATGGCAGGTGTTAAAGCTATGACTCTGACGCTCGCTATTGATACATCAACTTCGCGCACCATCGTTGGAATCATTGACGGAGATAGCGTTCTCTTTGAAAAGTTCCATGAAGGCGCCACAGATCATGGTCGTGCTCTTTCGGAGTTGGTGGCAGAAGCCCTCAAGGTTTCACATCCACCCAAGCAGGTTGTTGTTGGAATGGGACCTGGACCATTTACTGGACTTCGCGTTGGAATCTCCTTTGCTCACACCTTTGGACTTGCTCGCACCATCCCTGTGATTGGAGTGTGTTCACTGGATGCAATTGCAATCGAAGAGAGCGAATACACCGTGGCAATTGACGCACGCCGTAAAGAGATTTACTGGGCTCGCTATAAAGATGGTGTGCGCGTTGAAGGCCCTTTGGTAAGTAAGCCTGCGGAGGTTGATGGATTTATCATCGATCACTATCCAGATATGAAGAAGTTGGTTGCCCTTGCCACTTCACAGAATGTCACAGAGCCGATGTATTTGCGCAGACCAGATGCTGTTCCAACTGCGGAGCGCACATGATTACCTATCGCCAACCGATTGCTCTCGATATTCCTGTTCTTGCATCCTATGAGAAGCAGTTATTTCCTTACTCTCCTTGGAACACAGCTCAGTTCAAGGAAGAGTTTGCTGGTATTCCCACAACGCGCTTCATGTCTGTTGCTGAAAGCGATAACACCATCGTGGGTTATTGCGGTGTATTTGTGCCAGCCCCAGGGGTAGAAGCAGACATTCTCACTGTGGCAGTGCTACCTGAATATCGCAGACAAGGTATTGCTAAAGAGTTTATGCGCCAGATTGAGCAGTGGTCGATGGAGCGTGGCGCCAGCGCGATGATGCTGGAAGTAGAACAGAGTAATGAATCAGCTATCGAGCTCTATAAGGGCCTTGGCTATGTGAAGATCTCAGTACGCATGGATTACTACGGCCCCGGTAAAGATGCCTTTGTGATGCGCAAGGACTTTGCCTAATGCAACCAGTAGTCCTTGGTATTGAAACTTCATGCGATGAAACCGCAATCGGCATTGTTCGTGGTCGCACACTTCTTGCCAATGTCATTGCATCCAGCGTTGATGAACATGCACGTTTTGGGGGAGTAGTTCCTGAGATTGCATCGCGTGCTCATTTGGAGGCGATGTTGCCAAGTATCCAGCGCGCACTCACAGATGCGAAGATTTCACTGTCAGATATTGATGCGATTGCGGTCACTGCTGGCCCAGGACTCGTCGGCGCACTCCTTGTCGGTGTTGCATCAGCAAGTGGATTGGCGCAAGGACTTGGTCGTCCGCTCTATGGCGTTAACCATTTAGCAGCTCACGTATCCGTTGATTACTTAACTCATGATCAACCAACTGATCCCACTATCGCACTCCTTGTCAGCGGTGGCCACTCATCCCTTCTTCAAGTTGATGACATCACAGGTTCAATAACCAAACTTGGCGCAACGATGGATGATGCTGCAGGTGAGGCATTCGATAAAATTGCACGTATTCTGGATTTAGGTTTTCCTGGTGGTCCTGCGATAGATCGAGAAGCAGTGAGCGGATCTGCGAGCGCCATCGATTTTCCACGGGGCCTGACAACATCAAATGACTGGGCAACGCGCCCCTATGATTTTTCATTCTCAGGGCTAAAGACTGCGGTTGCTCGTTATCTTGAAGGAACTCCATCCTTCATTCGCGCCGACGTTGCAGCATCTTTCCAAGAAGCCATAGTTGATGTCTTGATGCTCAAAGCACTGGCTGCCTGTAAATCAACGGGCATTGATTCGTTGGTGATCGCAGGCGGTGTTGCCGCCAACTCTCGTCTTCGAGCCGTTGCCACAGAGCGCTGTGAGAAGGCTGGTATTGCACTTCGTATTCCATCTCCGGCTCTCTGCACCGATAACGGGGCGATGGTGGCATCCCTGGGCAGCCTGATGGTCAGCGCTGGTAGGCCCGCCACCAAGGGCGCCTTTGACGCTGATTCCAGCCTGAAGGTGGAGCAGGTCAGCCTGTAGGCCCGATTTGCCCGCTGGAATAAGCCCCCATAGGCTTGGCGTTAGCACTCTAGGGTCGACACTGCTAAAGCAGGTGAGCCCCGAACAAAGTGGATATATCGAATCTAAAAGGAGTACCACCATGGCAGTAGCCATTAAGCCGCTCGAAGATCGCATCGTTGTTAAGGCAAATGAAGCTGAGACAACAACTGCATCAGGTCTTGTCATCCCAGATACAGCGAAAGAGAAGCCACAAGAAGGCACAGTTGTTGCAGTAGGCCCAGGCCGCTTCGATGATGGCGCTCGCGTACCGATGGATGTAAAGGTCGGCGATGTCGTTCTCTACAGCAAGTACGGCGGAACAGAAGTTAAATACAACAACGAGGATTACCTCGTTCTCTCTGCTCGCGACATTCTCGCGATAATCGAGAAGTAGTCCATGGGCAAAATGTTGGAATTCGACGAGCATGCTCGTCGCGCAATGGAACGCGGTGTTAATCAGCTCGCTGACACCGTCAAGGTAACGCTAGGACCTAAGGGTCGTAACGTTGTCATCGCTAAGTCATTTGGCGCACCCACCATCACTAACGATGGTGTGACAATTGCTAAGGAAATCGAACTCTCAGATCCTGTTGAGAACATGGGCGCACAGCTCGTGAAGGAAGTTGCTACAAAGACCAACGATGTCGCAGGAGACGGAACAACGACTGCAACAGTGCTTGCTCAGGCAATGGTCAAGGAAGGTCTTCGTAACCTTGCTGCCGGAGCACAGCCAATGGATCTTAAGCAGGGAATCGAAGCAGCTGTTGAGGCAATCTCAGCTCGTCTTCGCGAGAATGCAACTGTCGTTAAAGACAAGGCGCAGATCGCAGATGTTGCAACGATTTCAGCACAGGACCGCGCAATTGGAGACCTCATCGCAGAAGCGATGGATAAGGTCGGCAAAGATGGCGTCATTACTGTGGAGGAAGCATCGACTACAGCACTGGAGCTCGAGTTCACTGAAGGTATGCAGTTCGATAAGGGCTACATCTCTCCATACTTCGTCACAGACCAAGATCGCATGGAAGCAGTCCTTGAAGATGCTTACATCCTTCTCGTCTCCAACAAGGTCTCAGCTCTTGCTGAACTCCTTCCTCTTCTTGAGAAGGTTTCACAGGCAGGAAAGCCACTTCTTATCGTTGCTGAAGATGTTGAAGGCGAAGCGCTTTCAACTCTCGTTGTAAACCGCATGCGCGGAGTATTCACATCAGCTGCAGTAAAGGCTCCAGCATTTGGAGATCGTCGCAAGTCAATCTTGCAAGATATGGCGATCTTGACTGGTGCAACTGTCATCTCTGAAGAAGTTGGTATGAAGTTAGAGGCTGCAACTCTGGAAGATCTCGGACGCGCTCGTCGCATCGTGGTCACCAAGGAGACAACCACCATTGTCGATGGAGCTGGCGATAAGGCAGCTGTAGCAGGTCGCGTTGGAGAACTTCGTGCAGAGATTTCACAATCTGATTCTGACTGGGATCGCGAAAAGCTTCAGGAGAGAGTTGCAAAGCTCTCTGGTGGAGTCTGCGTTATCAAGGTCGGAGCACATACAGAAGTTGAGTTGAAGGAGAAGAAGCACCGTCTTGAAGATGCTATCTCTGCAACTCGCGCAGCTGTTGAAGAAGGAATCGTTATCGGCGGAGGCGCTGCCCTTGTGCATGCAGCTGATGCTCTCAATGACAACCTCGGCTTCACAGGCGATAAGGCTGTCGGTGTTGCACTTGTTCGCAAGGCATGCGATGAACCACTTCGCTGGATTGCAGAAAACGCTGGACTTGAAGGCTACGTAGTAGTTGCAAAGGTCCGCGCAATGAAGCCAAATGAAGGCTTCAACGCTGCAACTGATGTCTATGGCGATCTTGCAAAAGATGGCGTTATCGACCCAGTGAAGGTCACTCGTTCAGCACTTGCAAATGCTGCATCTATTGCTGCAATGTTTATTACAACAGAAGCTGTTGTCTATGAGCGCCCGGCAAATGAAGAGCCAGCATCGAGCGGTCATGGTCATTCACATGGTCCAGGTGGACACGGTCACTAAGTAATTAAAGAAAGAAATCCCCCGCACATTATGTGCGGGGGATTTCTTTTTTAACTCAAAAATTATGAAGCGTGTGAAATCAAAGGAATACCGCGCTGAATCAGGATAGTGGCGCGATCATCTTCTGACATGCCTCCCCAGATTCCATATGGCTCTTGGACTGCAAGGGCGTGTGTGCGACAGGCTTGAATAACTGGGCATGAAGCGCAGACAGCCTTTGCAGCATTCTCACGATTGCGTCGACGTGGACCACGTTCGCCATCTGGATGGAAGAACATCTCTGAATCGAGTGAACGGCATGCACCTTCATACTGCCACTCCCATTGCTCAGCAATAGGTTGCGGTAGACGTGATAGTTCAGCCATGTGGTTCTCCTTTGTTCTAGATATCTGCACCATACAACCGTTTCGTAGGTTGTTCAAGTACCTATCGGGTCACGCGTTGTTCAATGTGCGAAATGTCCGATTTTGGAGTGGTGAGTTAGGCCACTTCACGCCACGATAGGGGCATGGCAAAGAGCGCTTCAGTAGACGCTGAAGAGAAACTGACGGTGGCAGCAGTTGCCCGTCGCATCGGTGTAGCACCAGCCACGCTGCGCACGTGGGCCCGCCGCTACGGCCTTGGACCATCCGATCATGAAGAGGGCGAGCATCGCCGTTACTGCCCCAATGATTTAGCAAAGCTGACCATGATGCGCCGCCTTATCGTTGCTGGGGTTACTCCTGCAGATGCAGCCGAGCAAGCGAAGGCTTGCAAGACAGCGGTGCCACTGAAGAAGATCGTGAATGATTTTGAAGTCCGCGAAGAAGTTGTCGCAGCTCTCTATAAAGCCTTACAAAGTTTTGATCATACATTTGTAGAAACAACGTTGGCCCATGAAATTGATACATACGGGGTTGAAGGCGCATGGTCTGATGTGATTGCGCCGGTTCTCTTTTTGATTGGCGAAGAGTGGGAGAACAATCAGAAGGGTATTGAGGTTGAGCATCTCTTCTCTGAAATTCTCAAACGCACAATGCATAATCGAGTAGTTGAATTAAAGAAGCCCATCAATCCTCGCCCTGTATTACTGGCCGCAGTGGGCGAAGAGCTTCATTCGCTGCCCATCTATGCCCTGGCTGCAGCGCTCTGCGAACGCAATATCCAGACATCGGTTCTTGGTGCTCGCACACCGCTTGAGGCCCTATCTGCGATGGTGACGCGATGTGCACCCCCTGCAATTTTCTTATGGGCACAATTACCAAAGAATGCCGAAAGCAAATATTGGAATGAAATTCCTGCAATCCGCCCAGCTCCTCGCATCGTGGTGGGTGGGCCTGGTTGGGATGCAATTTCATGTGATCAAGTTGTGCGGGCCGAGGGCCTTGAGCATGCCTGTGAGGAAATTGCGCAGGCGTTAGGCGCGTAATTGAGCAGGTAGACTGCGCTCTCGTTGCTATTCAAGGGAGCCGCCGTGATCGATTCTGAGAAGGTCGCGCTCCTTGGCCTGACATATGACGATGTCCTTCTTCTTCCAGATGCATCTGATGTAGTGCCATCTGAGGTTGATACCTCAACTCGCCTCACACGCAATATCACTCTGGCAGTTCCTGTTATTTCCTCCGCCATGGATACCGTTACAGAATCCACGATGGCGATTGCTATGGCAAAGGCTGGTGGCATCGGGATTATTCACCGCAACCTTCCTGTCGATGAACAAGTCACCCATGTGAAGTTAGTAAAAAACGTTGGCCTTGCAGGGGCAGCAGTTGGTGTGGGCGATGATGGTTTTGCCCGTGCACAGAAGCTGATTGAGGCAGGAGTTGATGTCATCGTTGTGGATACAGCGCATGGCCATCACCGAGCAGTACTCGATGCGATAGAGCGCATTAAGAAGTTTTCCTCCACCATCGAAATCATTGGTGGAAATGTTGCAACACGTGCAGGTGCACAGGCCCTGATTAATGCAGGAGCGGATGCAGTAAAGGTTGGTGTTGGTCCAGGATCTATCTGCACAACGCGTGTTGTAGCAGGTGTCGGTGTTCCACAAGTCACCGCCATCATGGAAGCTGCGAAGGCTTGTAATAAAGCTGGCATTCCACTGATTGCAGATGGTGGACTTCAATATTCAGGGGATATCGTCAAAGCAATTGTTGCCGGCGCACATTCAGTGATGCTCGGTTCACTTCTTGCAGGGTGTGAAGAATCTCCTGGCGAACTCGTTGAAATTGATGGCCGTATGTTTAAGGCATATCGCGGAATGGGCTCACTCGGTGCGATGCAATCTCGTGGAGAGAAGAAGTCATACTCTAAGGATCGCTACATGCAAGATGATGTTCTCTCAGAAGATAAACTTGTTCCTGAAGGAATTGAAGGAAAGGTTGCCTATCGCGGACCTGTTGCCGATGTTGTTCACCAACTTGTGGGCGGACTTCGTAGCGGCATGGGATATGCAGGCGCTCCTGATATCGAAACTCTGCGCCGTGAAGGTCGCTTGATTCAAATAACTGCAGCTGGCTTACAAGAGAGCCACCCACATGATGTTCTCGATGTGGCCGATGCCCCTAACTACAGCAAGAAGAAATAACTATGGATTACGAAATCGCTCCCGGAAAACGCGCCCGCCAGGCTTATTCATTCGACGATATCGCCATCGTTCCAAGCCGTCGTACTCGCACTCCTGAAGAGGTCAGCACCTCATGGCAGATCGATGCCTATAAGTTTGATCTTCCACTGATTGCAGCTCCAATGGATTCAGTTGTCTCACCTGAGACAGCGATCGCTATCGGAAAGCTTGGAGGCCTTGGAGTTCTCAACCTTGAGGGCTTGTGGACTCGTTATGACGATCCACGTATTCCACTGGGTGAAATCGCATCAATGCCAGATAAGCATGCAACGCGACGTATGCAAGAGATTTATGCAGCACCAATCCGACCTGAATTGATTAAGGAGCGCATCAAGCAGATCCGCGACTCGGGCGTTACCGTTGCAGCATCGCTTTCACCACAGCGCACCGCACAGCTACACAAAGCTGTGATCGATGCAGGCGTTGATATCTTCGTTATTCGCGGAACTACTGTCTCAGCTGAGCATGTTGCTGCAGAGAGTGAATCTCTTAACTTAAAGAAGTTTATCTATGAGCTCGATGTTCCTGTCATTGTTGGTGGCGTTGCAACGACAACAGGCGCCCTTCACTTGATGCGTGCAGGAGCTGCTGGTGTTCTCGTTGGCTTTGGTGGGGGAGCAGCTCACACAACACAGACTGTTCTTGGAATTCAGGTTCCGATGGCGACAGCGGTTGCCGATGTTGAAGCAGCGCGCCGTGAATACCTTGATGAATCAGGCGGACGATATGTTCACGTTATTGCAGATGGTTCTGTTGGTAAATCTGGCGATATCGCAAAGGCAATTGCATGCGGGGCAGATGCGGTCATGATGGGTTCAGCACTTGCTAAGGCAGTTGAATCTCCAGGACTTGGTTGGCACTGGGGATCTGAGGCCTATCACCAAGATGTTCCACGCGGTCAGCGCGTGAATGTCGGAACTGTTGGCACTCTTGAAGAAGTTCTCAACGGCCCATCTCATACCTCTGATGGCTCAATGAATTTGTTCGGTGCACTACGTCGTGCAATGGCCACCTGCGGATACTCAGATGTGAAGTCATTCCAGCGCGTAGAAATCATTATGCAGCATGGCCGATAAGCACGGCGTTCTTGTCGTCGACTTCGGCGCACAGTATGCACAGCTCATTGCTCGTCGTGTTCGCGAAGCCAATGTTTACTCTGAAATTGTTCCATCTTCCATTACTGCAGATGAAGTAAGTGCAAAGAATCCCGAAGCAATTATCTTGTCAGGTGGGCCTTCATCGGTCTATGCAGATCACGCACCAAAAGTCGATCCTGCAATCTTCACGCTCGGTATTCCAGTCTTTGGAATTTGCTATGGATTTCAAACAATGGCTGCAGCCCTTGCTGGCGTTGTGGCACAGACTGGTAAATCAGAGTTTGGTCGCACACCCCTTGCAGTAAAAGCTGGTTCCAAGATGTTTGCAGGTCTTCCTGCAGCGCAATCTGTGTGGATGTCACATGGTGATGCAGTCTCTGAGGTTCCATCTGGTTTCAGCGTGACAGCATCAACGTCTGACACACCTATTGCAGCATTTGAAGATGCATCCGGAAAGCTTGCAGGAGTGCAATTTCACCCAGAAGTTCTTCACTCAGAGCATGGCCAAGCAATCTTGAAGAATTGGCTTATCAATATTGCAGGATGTAAGCCAACGTGGACAACGCATAACATCGCAGAAGATGAAGTTGCAAAGGCTAGGGAAGTTATTGGTAATAAGCGCGTTATCTGTGGTCTCTCTGGAGGCGTTGATTCAGCAGTTGCAGCTGCAATCGTGCAGCGCGCTGTGGGCAAGCAACTGACCTGTGTCTTCGTAGATCACGGTCTACTGCGCAGTGGTGAATCAGAGCAAGTGCAGCGTGACTTTGTTGCCTCCACTGGAGTCGAACTCGTCGTCGTAGATGCCGTAGATCAGTTCCTGAACGCACTTGCTGGAGTTACAGACCCTGAAGAAAAGCGCAAAATTATCGGCCGTGAATTCATTCGCTCCTTTGAAGCAGCAGCTCGCGATATTGCAGCGGGCGGAGATGTTGAATTCCTTGTGCAGGGCACGCTCTATCCAGATGTTGTTGAATCAGGGGGCGGAACAGGTACTGCCAACATCAAATCTCACCACAATGTTGGTGGGCTTCCTGATGACCTTAAATTCAAACTTGTAGAACCACTGCGCACTCTCTTTAAAGATGAAGTGCGCCAGGTTGGAATTGAACTTGGCTTGCCTGAAGAGATTGTCTGGCGCCAACCATTTCCAGGTCCTGGCCTTGGCATTCGCATTATCGGTGAGGTAACAGCTGAGCGCTTAGAAATTTTGCGTCATGCCGATCTGATTGCGCGCAATGAATTAAAGGCTGCAGGCCTTGATCGAGATATCTGGCAATGCCCGGTTGTGCTTTTGGCTGATGTGCGAAGCGTTGGAGTTCAGGGCGATGGACGCACTTACGGTCATCCGATAGTTTTGCGCCCAGTTTCAAGTGAGGATGCGATGACTGCAGATTGGTCACGTGTGCCATACGAAGTTCTTGAGCAGATTTCAACACGAATTACCAATGAGGTCCGCGAGGTCAACCGCGTGGTCCTTGATGTGACAAGTAAGCCACCAGGCACGATTGAATGGGAATAGGAACCACAGAAATGTTTAAGAACGCGAAGGTCGCAGCCATTGCACTCATACTTCTTGCAGCAACGTCGGTAACAGCTCCTGCTCATGCAGCCGAGCGTGCCATCTCAGTTCCAGGATGCGCAAAGAGCACCGCTAAGGGACATGCTCCGGCCAAGGTAAAGCAGCCAACTGTTGCTGCAAAGAGCCCTGCAAAGACTTTAACGATTACAACTAACTGCGGCCCTATTGTGATTTCACTCCTTGGTGCAAAGGCGCCAATCACAGTGACATCGATTGCATCCCTTGCAAATGCTGGTTACTACAACAAGTCTCTCTGCCATCGTTTAACAACGGAAGGAATTTTTGTTCTGCAATGTGGCGATCCCACAGCAAGTGGAAGTGGTTCTCCAACAGGATGGAAAGGTTATGCCAATGAAAACCTTCCAAAGGCTGCCGGCATCAATTACCCAGCAGGGACAGTGGCTATGGCTAACTCTGGCCCCAACACCAACGGATCACAGTTCTTTCTTGTCTATCAAGACACCACGCTTGGACCTGACTACACAATCTGGGGCAAGATCACCAAAGGCTTAGATCTTGTGCAGAAAATTGGCGCAGTGGGTGCGTATCAAATGAGTGGAACTCAGGCGATGTATGCAGCAGATGGATTTCCCATCCAGATGGTTGAAATAGTTAAGGCTTCAGCTAAGTAATTTAGTTGGTGTTAACAATCTTAAAGGCTTCAGCAATACGCCCTTCAGGAAGTTGCCCCATACCTGCATTGCGCTGACCCCATTCACGAAGCATCTCTTCGAGATTTTCCATATGGCCAGTCTGTGATGCATGCTCTTTAAGGGCAGCAATCTTGAAATGGAATGTGTCTGTGATATCGACGAAGTGATCTGGGTGGGCATGGCCTTGCATCCATACCTCTTTCGTTCTCCATGGTTGCAAATTCTCTTGTTCAAGCAGATCTGTGAATGCAAAAGGATTACGCGCATCGGGATAGACAGCTTGAATAGTTGCTTCCCCTGCAGCTAAGTGATCGGGATGGCTTGCACCGATGCGCTCCCAATTGCGTTCAGGTGATTGGCAGACGATGCGATCTGGTTGCACGCGACGAATCTGACGAACAATATCTTTACGCAGCGCAATCGTTGGCTCAAGATGGCCATCGACATAGTTAAGGAATGTGACATCGCTAATTCCAAGTGCTTTACATGCAGCGCGTTGTTCGCGTTGGCGCACAGCAGGCATCTCTTCCTTGGTAAAACCTGACTCTTCGCCACCTTGGTCGCCATTGGTGCAGAGAACGTAGGAGACTTCAATGCCTTTTTGAACCCACTGCGCGATAGTTCCTGATGCGCCAAAGTCGGAATCATCGGGGTGGGCGTTGATAACTAAAACGCGCTTGATCTCTGAATCTGCTAAAGGCTCCATGACAGCCAAGCCTAATAGACTCCCCGCCATGACCACGACCGACCCATTGCTGGATGGACTCAATCCCCAGCAACAAAAGGCCGTTGCCCACGCTGGTTCTCCACTCTTAGTAGTCGCAGGTGCTGGATCTGGAAAGACTCGAGTTCTTACTCGTCGCATCGCATACATCATGGCTCGTCGCGAAGTTCGCCCCTATGAAATCTTGGCAATTACCTTCACCAATAAGGCAGCTGGTGAGATGAAAGAGCGTGTGAGCGAACTTGTGGGACCGGTTGCTAAATCAATGTGGGTCTCAACATTTCACTCATCCTGTGTGCGCATGCTGCGCCAAGAGGTTGAACGTCTTGGATATAGCAGCACATTTAGCATCTATGACTCAGCAGATTCACAGAAGCTGATCTCACGTGT
Source organism: Candidatus Planktophila dulcis (assembly GCF_002288225.1). Taxonomy (NCBI): domain Bacteria; kingdom Bacillati; phylum Actinomycetota; class Actinomycetes; order Candidatus Nanopelagicales; family Candidatus Nanopelagicaceae; genus Candidatus Planktophila; species Candidatus Planktophila dulcis. The sequence continues at coordinate 1,043,617 of NZ_CP016777.1, read as the reverse complement.
GATGGAGACTCTCAATATTGATTCCAAGAGATATCCAGCCCGTCAATTCCAGAACCTGATTTCTAATGCAAAGAATGAACTTCAAACTCCGTATGAGTATTTAAGCCATGCCACCAATCAATTCGAGACCATCGTCGCCGATGTTTATACGATGTATGAAAAGCGCTTGCAGCAGGCAAATGCGATGGACTTTGATGACTTGATTATGAAGACTGTGCAGGTTCTGCAGAAGTTTCCTGAAGCTAAAGCGCGCTTTCGCTCCCGCTTTCGCCACATCCTTGTCGATGAGTATCAGGACACCAACCATGCGCAATATCAATTGGTAAAGGAACTCACCGGTGTTGAAGGAGATGGCTTCCCACTTGCAGAGCTCTGCGTTGTGGGAGATGCTGATCAATCTATCTATGGATTCCGTGGTGCAACCATCCGCAATATCTTGCAATTTGAGGTTGATTACCCCAATGCTGCAACAGTTTTGCTTGAACAAAATTACCGTTCAACACAGAATATTCTCAACGCTGCAAATGCTGTGATTACCAAGAATGAATCACGGAAAGAGAAGAACCTTTGGTCTGATGCAGGATCTGGTGCACCACTTGTTGGTTATGTTGCTGAATCTGAATATGACGAAGCAGAGTTCATTAAGAGTGAAATTCGTTCCTTACAGGATATGGGCCACTCCAATCCAGGAGATACAGCGGTCTTCTATCGCACCAACGCTCAATCTCGTATCTTTGAAGAAATCTTTATGCGCGCTGCCATTCCTTATAAAGTTGTGGGAGGCCTTCGATTCTATGAACGTAAAGAGGTGAAGGATTTACTTGCCTACCTTCGCGTTCTAGCTAATCCCGATGATGAAGTTTCCATACGTCGCATCATCAACTTACCTAAGCGAGGTATTGGAGATCGCGCGCTAGAGGAAGTTGAAATCTTCGCCGAAGCTCAAGGAATCTCTTTCTGGAACGCACTACTGCGAGTATCAGAGGCAACATCTGTTCCCAATAAGGCAGCGCAATCCATCGCCTCCTTTACTTCGATGCTGATTGCGCTGCAGACACTGGTGGAGGCAAAGACTAAGCCATCTGTGATTATCGAAGCAGTCCTTGAACAGTCAGGGTTACTGACAGAGCTTGAAGCAAGTAAAGACCCACAAGATGAAGTGCGCGTTGAGAACTTGAAGGAACTTGTCTCTGCATCGATGGAGTATGAAGAGCGCCCCTTTGAAGAACTTGGTGAAGATGAAGAGATTTCACTCTCTGGGTTTTTGGAGAAGGTATCCCTTGTTGCCGATGCTGATGAGATTCCTGATGGAGAAGATCACGGGGGAGTTGTCACACTGATGACTCTGCACACTGCGAAAGGTCTTGAATTTCCCACAGTCTTTCTCACAGGTATGGAAGATGGAATCTTTCCTCATGCACGCACACTCGATGATCCCAAAGAGATTGAAGAAGAACGTCGCCTTGCATATGTTGGATTAACGCGCGCAGAAAAGCGTCTCTATATTTCACGCGCTGAATATCGTTTAACTTTTGGAACACCGAAATACAATCCAGGTTCTCGATTCCTTGATGAGATCCCATCTGAATTGATCGAATGGAAGAATGAAGGTCGCAGCACATTTACAACATCTTCTGCTGTGAAGAAATCTCGTCTTCCATCTGGTCCACCTCCACGAGCTACGGGCAAGAAATCAACCGCGATGGTTCTTGAAGTGGGACAGCGTGTGTCACATGACACATTCGGATTAGGGACTGTGGTGGCACTTGCTGGAGAAGGCGATAAATCAGAGGCGACCATCAACTTCGGCCAATATGGCGATAAGCGCTTATTGCTGCGCTATGCCCCTGTCACAACTCTTTAAAATAACCACTTAGGATTGGGCTCTCAACGCATCCCTTATCTCGAACCTACGAGGAGCCTACGTGGATCTCTACGAATACCAAGCACGCGATCTTTTTGAAAAGCACAACGTTCCTGTATTACAAGGCGCTGTTGCAACAACCCCAGAGCAAGCACGTGATGCTGCTGCGAAGATGGGAACTAAGGTTGTCGTGAAGGCACAGGTTAAAGTGGGCGGTCGTGGAAAAGCTGGTGGCGTAAAGCTTGCAGTAGATCCGGCAGATACTTTTGAAAAGGCAAGTGCCATTCTTGGAATGGACATTAAGGGCCACACAGTTCACAAAGTGATGATTGCCCAGGCAGCACCTATCGTTGATGAGTATTATGTCTCCATTCTTCTTGATCGCTCTAATCGCACATTCCTTGTGATGGCATCTGTTGCCGGTGGTATGGAAATTGAAGAGGTAGCACACACTGCTCCTGAAAAACTTGCAAAGGTTCCTGTCAGTGCGGTCGATGGAATCTCACTTGCAAAGGCGAAAGAAATTGTTGCCCAAGCTAAGTTTCCCGCAGATGTCGCAGCTCAAGTTGCCGATGTATTGGTAAAGCTATGGGAGACATTCCAATCAGAGGATGCAACCCTTGTTGAAGTAAACCCACTTGTGAAGACTGAAGATGGTCGCGTTGTTGCACTCGATGGCAAGGTCACTCTCGATGAGAATGCAGATTTCCGTCAGCCAGATCATGAAGCACTCGTTGACCATGACACTGCAAATGCTCTTGAAGCTGCTGCAAAAGAGAAGGGCCTGAACTACGTCAAGCTCGATAACGGTCAAGTTGGAATCATCGGAAACGGTGCAGGACTTGTGATGTCGACTCTCGATGTTGTTGCCTACGCTGGCGAAAAATTCGGTGGAATGCGCCCTGCTAACTTCCTTGATATTGGAGGCGGTGCATCTGCGCAGGTGATGGCAGATGGGCTTTCGATCATTCTTGGCGATCCTGATGTGAAGAGCGTATTTGTGAACGTATTCGGTGGAATTACAGCATGCGATGCTGTGGCAAATGGAATTGTTCAAGCGCTAGAACTACTTGGACCAAAGGCGACAAAGCCGATTGTTGTGCGCCTTGATGGAAACAATGTTCTTGAGGGACGTGCAATTCTTAACGCTGCAAACCACCCATTGGTTGAGCAAGCTGAAACCATGGATGGAGCAGCATCACGTGCTGCAGAATTGGCGGCAAAGTAATGTCAATTTTTATTAACTCATCAAGCAATGTCATCGTTCAAGGCATGACGGGCTCTGAAGGAACTAAGCACACACGTCGTATGTTGGCATCAGGCACCAAAGTCGTCGGTGGAGTAACACCGGGCAAGGGTGGTCAAGTAGTCGATATCGATGGAACATCACTTCCTGTCTTCAACACAGTTGCTGAAGCGATGGCTGCAACAGGTGCCAATGTCTCTGTCGTCTTCGTTCCGCCTAAGTTTGCAAAGGCCGCGGTCATTGATGCAATTGATGCAACGATGCCGCTGGTAGTTGTCATTACTGAAGGAATTCCTGTGCATGACTCTGCATACTTCTATGCATACTCACTACAAAAGGGAACAACACAGATCATTGGGCCAAACTGCCCAGGACTAATTAGCCCTGATCAATCTAATGTCGGCATCATTCCTGCAGATATTACAAAGCGTGGACCAATTGGACTTGTTTCAAAGTCAGGAACATTGACCTATCAGATGATGTATGAACTACGTGATATTGGGTTCTCAACAGCTGTTGGCATCGGTGGAGACCCTGTTATTGGAACAACTCATATTGATTGCCTTCGTGCATTCCAAGATGATCCTGAGACAACAGCGATTGTGATGATCGGTGAAATTGGCGGAGATGCGGAAGAGCGTGCAGCAGCATTCATCTCTGAATATGTAACAAAGCCTGTTGTTGGTTATGTTGCAGGATTTACAGCACCTGAAGGAAAGACGATGGGCCATGCAGGTGCAATCGTCTCTGGCTCTTCAGGCACAGCGCAGGCTAAGAAAGATGCGCTAGAAGCAGCTGGGGTCAAGGTTGGACAAACACCAAGTGAAACCGCGCAATTGATGCGCGATGTTCTAGGTCGCTAGTTCTCCTATGCAACGCGTCCTCTCGGTCTCGTTGTCTCATGTAATACGTAGCGCCGCTTTTCTTCTCCTCCCATTTTCATTTCTCGCACTCATCGCTTGGGCTACCGCAGGTAGTGCAAGTGGCAGTACGACAGATCCCATAAGAGGCGCTGTCTGGATTTGGCTTGGTGCGCACCACATACCTTTTCAATTAGAACTTCCACCAACAGGAATAGCTGGGTATCTGACCTATCTGCCGATTGGAGGAGTGGTTCTTCCATTCATTGCAATTCGCTCTGCATTTAATCGTGCAGCAGATCGCCTGCAAGGAGATTTCCACGATATCAACGGCGTGCGCATCATTTTCGCGGCGTTGTATGCACTCCTTGTTACAGCTCTTTCATTCTTAAGTAAGTCTGATGCAATCACACCGCAGTGGTATTTAGCTCCTCTGATTGCATTCTTGATAGCACTCGTTGCCACTCTCACTGCAGGCGTCCGGGTTGCGCTCTCACGCCCAGTTCGTATTGCTGCGCGCATATGGGCTTTGATCCTTGGCGCATCTCTGACCATGGTTACCATATTGATCTTCATTAACTTTTCTCAAGTAAAAGACATCACGACAACACTGCAGCCTGGTTTCTTTGGTGGCTTATTACTTCTCTTCCTCAACGTTCTCTATCTTCCAAATGCCGCAGTTGCGCTAGCTTCATACTTTGCAGGAACTGGATTGGCTGTGGGTGCAGGAACTCTCGTTTCACCATTGTGGTATCAATTGGGACAAATACCGGCGCTGCCACTTCTTGGCATTCTCCCAACAGGTAAGCAACCATATGCACTCTTTGGAATTCTTCTATTTATTGGACTAGGAGTTCTCCTTGCTCGATGGTCACTTGTCTATGGAATACAAGCGCTAATTCAGAGTTATACCTTCACAGTTGTGGGAGCCATTCTTATTGGATATCTAGCAAGTGGTTCGCTGATGACAGCTGAGATGGGTGCGATGGGAGTTTCTATATGGAAATTTGCACTCTCAATAGCAGTTGAAGTGGGACTGGGAGCTGCTGCAACGATGTTGATTATGAATAGAAATCTGCGATGAAACGGATTGTCATCCTCGCATCAGGAAGTGGAACCCTTGCTCAAGCAATCTTTGACGCACAGCTTGATGCAGATATCGTTGCGGTGATCTCAGATCAGAAAGATGCAGCTGTTATAGAACGCGCACACACAGCACATATTGAAACTTTTACGATTCCCATGTTGCCAGATCGCACAGAGTGGGATCGCGAGCTTGAAACTCTTATTGCAGCTCTCAAACCAGACCTCGTTGTGAGTGCAGGGTTTATGCGCATTCTCTCCGAGCGCATCACCAGCAAATTTAAGATCATCAATAGCCATCCTGCTCTCTTGCCACTATTTCCAGGAGCCCATGCTGTTCGCGATGCTCTGGCTGCTGGGGCCACGCAGACTGGAACAACGATTCATTGGGTCGATGCAGGCGTTGATACAGGCCAGGTGATTGCTCAGGAGCGCGTGGAGATCCTTGCTGGCGATACGCAGGAGTCACTGCACGAGCGCATTAAGATTGTGGAACGGGGTCTCATAGTTGCGACCATTGCAGAACTCTTACCAACTCTGGAGAAGACCAATGGCTAATCGCAAACCAATACGACGCGCACTTGTCAGCGTCTATGACAAAGAGCGACTTCTTGAACTCGGTAAGTGTCTATCAGATGCTGGTGTTGAAATTCTCTCAACAGGATCTACAGCAAAGACTCTAGCTGGTGCTGGCATTGCCGTTACTGAAGTCAGTAACTACACAGGTTTCCCAGAAATCATGGGCGGTCGTGTGAAGACGTTGCATCCAAAGATCCACTCAGGAATCTTGGCTGATCAGAATAATCCAGAACATCTCAAAGCGATTGCAGATCTAGATATCGCTCCCTTTGATTTGGTTGTCATCAATCTTTACCCCTTCGCATCAACGATTGCATCAGGTGCTGATTTTGCTGAGTGCATAGAGCAGATTGATATCGGTGGCCCTTCCATGCTGCGGGGAGCTGCAAAGAACCACGGTTCTGTAGCTGTTGTTTGTAATGAATCTCAATACGACCATGTCATTACATCCATTAAAGCTGGTGGATTTACTGATGAAGAACGTAAACGTTTGGCACTTGATGTCTTTCGCACAACAGCTGAATATGACCTGACTATCGCAAGCTGGCTTGGATCAACGATGAGCCATGAGGTGGAAGATCTCGATTGGCTGGGACTTATTTGGAAGCGCGAGAATTCATTGCGCTATGGCGAGAACCCGCATCAGAAGGCTGCGATATATCGAGGCGGCCCTGCCGGAATTGTGAACGCAGTTCAATCACATGGCAAAGAGATGTCATTTAATAATTACACCGATGCAGATGCTGCATGGCGAGCAGCCCTTGATCACTCCGAACCCTGTGTTGCCATCATCAAGCATGCAAACCCTTGTGGAGTTGCAGTGGGTTCAGATATTGCAGATGCCTATGCAAAGGCACATGCATGTGATCCAGTGTCGGCCTTCGGTGGCGTAGTTGCGGCGAATAGAAAAGTTACCGTTGCAATGGCGCAGCCACTTTCACAGATTTTTACTGAAGTAATTATTGCCCCGGAGTATGAACCAGCAGCCCGTGAAATATTAATGAAGAAGCCATCTATTCGAATTCTCACATGCCCTACAACACAGATATCTCCACTTGAACTTCGCCCAGTATCTGGGGGAGTGCTTGTGCAGCAGACAGATTTGATTAGCGCTGAAGGCGATGATGCAAAGAATTGGAATCAGGTAACAGGCTCACCTGTTTCAGCAGATGTAATGAAGGATCTTGTATTTGCCTGGCGCTCAGTGCGCGCTGTGAAGAGCAATGCAATCTTGCTTGCTAAAGAAGGTGCAGCAGTAGGAATTGGTATGGGTCAGGTCAATCGCGTTGATTCTGCAAAGCTTGCAGTAGATCGCGCAGGAGATCGCGTCGCAGGAAGTGTGGCAGCATCGGATGCATTCTTCCCATTTGCTGATGGTCTAGAAATCCTCACCACAGCAGGGGTTACGGCAATTGTTCAGCCAGGGGGAAGTGTGCGCGATGAAGAAGTAATCGCTGCAGCCACCAAGGCAGGCGTGGCAATGTTCTTTACCGGCACTCGACATTTCTCACACGCATAGAGCAGCCAATAGGATTCACTCATGAGCGCAGAAGTACTTGATGGCAAGGCACTTGCCGCATCCATCAAGAAAGTCCTTGCTGCTCGCACCGTCGCTCTTAAAGCTAAGGGAATTACTCCGGGGCTAGGAACTGTCCTTGTTGGTGATGACCCAGGTTCACACTCCTATGTGAGTGGCAAGCACCGCGACTGCCAAGAAGTTGGCATTAACTCCATCCGTATTGATCTCCCCGCATCTGCTACGCAAGCAGATGTTCTTGCTGCGATTAAAGATCTTAACTCAGCAAGTGAGTGCACGGGATATATCGTGCAGCTTCCACTTCCGAACGGGATTGATACTCAAGTAATTCTTGAAGCGATTGATCCTGATAAAGATGCTGATGGATTACACCCAATGAATTTAGGTCGACTCGTTGCAGGTTATGACGCACCACTTCCATGCACACCTCGCGGAATCGTGGAACTGATTAACCATTACAAGATTTCACTTGCGGGAGCAGAAGTTGTTGTCATTGGTCGCGGGCTCACTGTTGGACGCCCACTCGGACTTCTTCTTTCTCGTAAGCAAGAGAATGCAACAGTGACTCTTACTCATACTGGAACAAAAGATTTAGCAGCTCATACAAAGCGCGCAGATATTGTCGTCGCTGCAATTGGCAAGGCGCATTTCCTTAAGGCCGAGATGATTAAGCCAGGGGCTACAGTCCTCGATGTTGGAATATCTCGCACAGATGCAGGATTGCTTGGCGATGTTGATCCTGGCGTGATGAATGTGGCTGCATTTGTTGCACCGATGCCTGGAGGCGTTGGACCAATGACGCGTGCAATGCTGTTGACGAATGTGGTTGATGCATGCGAGCGATAACAGGCCTTCAACTTCGCGCTGCATACATCGCGATTTCACTCGGCGTTCTTGCAGGCATTGCAGGATTTGTTCGCACTGGCGCCCTGCTGATCTCAGCTGGCACCGGTGTGATTGCCCTCTCTCAGTGGGATAAGCGACGAATTGAGCGCTACCTCCCGCTGGCAATTGCAATCATTCTCTTTGGTCTGGCAATAGCCCTTCCGAAGGGGTTGTAGAGTTCTCTCGACGTCAAGATATATCCAGTTCTAGCTAAAAAGGAAAACTTTTATGTCAAAGAAAGTCACCGTTGTAGGTGCAGGTTTCTATGGTTCAACAACAGCTCTTCGTCTTGCCGAATACAACATCTTCGATGAAGTTGTATTAACAGATATTCTCGAGGGAAAGCCTGAAGGCTTGGCGCTCGATATGAACCAATCACGTTCCATCGAAGGATTCGAAACCAAGATCACTGGAGCAACCACAACTGCTGAAGGCGCTGGATATGAAAAGACAGCTAACTCAGATGTAGTTGTCATTACAGCAGGCCTTCCACGTAAGCCTGGTATGAGCCGTATGGATTTGATTGGCGTTAATGCTGGCATCGTCCGTGGCGTTGCAGAAAATATCGCTAAGCACTCACCGAATGCGGTCATTATCGTGGTCTCAAACCCACTTGATGAGATGACAGCACTTGCTCAGATTGCTACTAACTTTCCTAAGAACCGCGTGATGGGTCAAGCAGGAATGCTTGATACTGCGCGCTTTACCAACTTTGTTGCTGAAAAGCTCGGCGTTGAAGTGGGGTCGGTCAAGACTCTGACCCTTGGATCACACGGTGACACCATGGTGCCAGTTCCAAGTCGCTGCACCGTTGGTGGCGTTCCACTGTCGGATAAGTTGTCACAAGCTGAGATTGATGAACTTGTTGATCGCACACGCAATGGTGGCGCAGAAGTTGTTGCACTCCTTAAGACAGGTTCTGCTTATTACGCACCATCTGCAGCCGCTGCCCGTATGGCAAAGGCTGTTATCGAAGATTCAGGTGCTGTGATGCCAGTGTGTGCATGGGTTGATGGCGAATACGGAATCTCAGGTGTTTATCTCGGCGTTGAAGCAGAGATTGGCAAGAGTGGTATTCGCAAGGTTGTTGAAAGCAAGCTCACCGATGCAGAAGTTGCATCCCTGAAGGAAGCTGCTGAAGCAGTCCGCGCTAAGCAAGCAGATGTTTTAACTCTTTAATCACAAGAAACTAACCGGAGAAGATAATGTCAAAGATCAAGGTAGAAGGCACAGTTGTAGAGCTCGATGGCGATGAGATGACCCGCATTATGTGGCAGTTCATCAAGGATAAGTTGATCCTGCCTTATCTCGACGTCAACCTTGAGTACTACGACCTTGGCATGGAACACCGCGATGCAACCGATGATCAGGTCACTATCGACTCTGCAAAAGCAATTCAGAAGCATGGCGTTGGTATTAAGTGCGCAACTATTACTCCTGATGAAGCACGCGTTGAAGAGTTTGGCCTGAAGAAGATGTGGAAGTCTCCCAACGGAACTATCCGCAACATCCTTGGTGGCGTGATCTTCCGCGAACCAATCATCATCAGCAACGTTCCACGTCTTGTTCCACATTGGACTAAGCCGATTGTTATCGGTCGCCACGCATTTGGTGATCAATACCGCGCAACAGATTTTAGGGTTCCAGGAGCTGGAAAGCTCACACTCTCTTTCGTTCCTGAAGATGGATCTGCACCTCAAGAGTTTGAAGTCTTTAAATTTGAATCATCAGGTGTGGCAATGGCGATGTATAACGTCGATGATTCCATCCGCGACTTTGCTCGCGCATCCCTTAACTACGGACTGCTTCGTAAGTTCCCCGTCTATCTTTCAACAAAGAACACCATCCTTAAGGCATATGACGGACGCTTTAAAGATATCTTTGAAGAGATTTATCAAGCAGAGTTCAAGGCTGAATTTGAAGCTGCAGGAATTTGGTATGAGCACCGCCTTATCGATGACATGGTTGCAATGTCACTTCGTATGGAAGGTGGCTATGTCTGGGCTTGTAAGAACTACGACGGAGATGTTCAGTCAGATACCGTCGCACAGGGTTACGGCTCACTTGGTTTGATGACATCTGTATTGATGACACCAGATGGAAAGGTCTGCGAATCAGAGGCAGCTCACGGAACTGTGACACGTCACTACCGCGATCACCAGGCTGGCAAGGCAACATCTACCAACCCGATTGCATCCATCTTTGCTTGGACTCAAGGTCTTGCTCACCGCGCAAAGCTTGATAACAACGCTGAACTTGCGAAGTTTTCAAAGACTCTTGAGCAGGTCTGTATTCAGACTGTAGAACAGGGAAAGATGACAAAGGATCTCGCGCTTCTGATCTCAAAGACTGCGCCATATCAAACGACGGAAGAGTTCCTTAACTCAATCGATGAAAATCTTAAGAAGGCGATGGCTTAAAGCTTCGGCTTAAGAAAGCCTATGGATCAGAACCCAGGTGCGATTGCGCTCGTAGGTTCTGGTGAATATTCAGTACAGATGCAGGAGCTGGAAACACAGCTTCTGCATCGTGCTATTTCTAAGGGTAAGAGAAATACCTTTATACAGATCCCAACTGCCTCCTCGCATGAAGGCGATGCAAGCCGTGAGAAGTGGAAGCGTCTGGGTCAAGAACAATCTGATCGTATTGGTAGTGAATGTATTTACCTGCCGATTCACGAACGTGATGATGCGTTCAACGCAGAATTTGTAGATGCGATAAAAGATGCAGGGTTGATCTACTTCTCTGGGGGAGACCCTCATCGCGTTGCCGAGATTTATCGAGATTCACCTGTGTGGCAGAAGATTGTTGAAGAGTGGCGAACCGGCACTTCCCTTGCTGGATGTTCTGCAGGGGCTATGGCCTTTGGTGGAAGCATTATGGGTTTGCGCCGCTCTCAACATAGCGAAGGCCTTGCACTGCTTCCTGATATTGAAGTGATTCCGCACTACGACAAGATGCTTGGCTGGTTACCTGACCGCGTTGCAGCATTTATTACACAGAGCATTACCAGAGGAACTCTGCTTGGAATTGATGAGAACACCGCCCTTGTGCTTACTGATGCGTGGCGTAGATATGGTCGCGGCAAAGTTCACGTCTTACGTGGTTCGCTCGAATTTGAGGAATAAAAAACCCGCCGCAGTGATGCGACGGGCTTTTTACTAAGTTGGACTTAGTTAATGCGTAGACCTGTTGTTGAATCAAAGAGGTGTAGAGCACCTGCAACGTTTGCCACTGTGACTGTCTGACCAGCCTTAGGTGGATTCTTTGGATCCCAGCGAACAATTACTTGAACGCCTTCTTCAGTTGCATTTGCAAACTTCACATTGCTATCTGCAGGCTTTCCATAGACGAATGCATCAGAACCAAGTTCTTCAACAACTTCTACGAGAACGTGGAAGCCCTTATCTGCAGGGATCCAACCTTCTGGACGAATACCTACTGTGACAGATGAGCCAGCAGATGCTGGAACATCAATATTGAGATCTCCGAGTTGAGCCTTTCCGCCTGATACAGGTGCGGTAAGAAGGTTCATTGCAGGAGAGCCGATAAAGCCTGCAACGAATGCATTTGCTGGCTTATCGTAGAGATTACGAGGAGTATCGACTTGCTGGAGCAAGCCATCCTTAAGAACTGCAACGCGATCACCCATGGTCATAGCTTCAACCTGGTCGTGTGTTACGTAAACAGTTGTAATTCCAAGGCGACGCTGAAGAGCGGCGATCTGTGTACGAGTTGCAACGCGCAACTTCGCATCAAGGTTTGAAAGTGGTTCATCCATTAAGAACACTTGTGGTTCGCGAACAATCGCGCGACCCATTGCAACGCGCTGACGCTGTCCACCTGAAAGCGCTTTTGGCTTGCGCTCTAGGTATGGCTCAAGGTCGAGCAACTTAGCTGCTTCACGAACTCGCTTCTCACGCTCTGCCTTATCGACGCCTGCGATCTTGAGTGCGAAGCCCATGTTCTCTGCAACGGTCATGTGTGGGTAGAGCGCATATGACTGGAAGACCATCGCGATATCGCGATCTTTTGGTGCAACGTTTGTGACGTCACGATCTCCAATAAGAACTCGACCACCGTCGATCTCTTCAAGTCCTGCCAACATACGAAGTGATGTTGACTTACCGCAACCTGATGGTCCAACAAGAACAAGGAACTCTCCATCTGCGACGGTGAGGTTGAGCTTGTCTACTGCAGGAGCTGTTGTGCCTGGGTAGATACGTGATGCGTTTTCGAATACAACTGATGCCATTTTTTACATTTCCTTATCCGGGCAGGTACGTGCCCGACGGTCCGAGGATGAAGGTGCTGGTCGGTTGACCAGCGTGGGCAAGGCTATGTCACAGGGGAGCGTTTAGGAAGTGCTTTCGCTAGACTTCTCACATCATGGAAAGCCACCCCCCGGGATCTATCTTCCCTGCAGTAGCCCTTGTCGTCGGCCTCATCTTTCTGGGAGCACTCTTTGTCGCAGCTGAGATTGCCCTAATCTCCCTGCGCGAAAGCCAGATCAAGCAGATCGCTACACGGGGAAAGCGCGGGGCAAAGGTTGCCGAAGTTGCAGCAAATCCCAACAGACTCTTAGCAGCCCTTCAAGTCGGTGTAACAGTCACGGGATTTCTCTCGGCAGCCCTAGGCGCCGAAAAACTTGGCGTCTATGTGATCCCTTGGCTTGAAGAACTAGGAGTTGCTTCTAGGACCGCCAATACAACATCACTCGTTGGTGTCACTCTTATCATCGCTTACTTCTCACTTGTATTCGGCGAGCTTGTTCCTAAGAGAATTGCTCTCTATCGCGCGGAGGAGATTGCACTTGCATCCGCTGGAATCGTGCAGATCCTTACCCATCTTTTCCGCCCCATCATCTGGATTCTTTCGCACTCAACAAGTCTTGTCGTTCGCCTCTTTGGGATTGACCCTAAAGAGCAACGTGCTCAGATTTCAGAAGAGGAGCTCCTAGATCTCGTTGCAGGTCATGCTGCCCTTACCGATGAAGAACGTGACATCGTTGAAGAAGTATTTAACGCATCAGAGCGCCAGGTTCATGAAGTGATGGTTCCGCGTACTGAAGTTGATTTTATGGATGCATCGCTGACGGTGAGTAAGGCAATTGCGCTCGCTATCGAAAAGGCACATTCACGCTATCCGGTTGTTCGTGGCTCATCTGATGAAGTCATTGGATTTATCCATGTGCGCGACTTGCTCGATACTTCGCTTGCAAATTCCAATGCAAAGATTCAAGAACTTGCACGCAATATTATGTATTTACCTGGAACTAATGGAATTTTGCCTGCGCTGACTGAGATGCGTAATCAGCGCCAGCATTTAGCAATCGTTCTTGACGAATATGGTGGAACAGATGGCATCGTTACCCTCGAAGATCTTGTCGAAACCCTTATCGGTGATATTCGCGATGAATATGATGGAGATGAGAAAGATGTCTCTCTTGAATCTCGCACAGGTGACTTCGAAATTGATGGCCTGATCTCCCTGGAAGACCTTCTAGAGCAGACGGGAATCGAACTCCCAGAAGGGCCTTATGAAACCGCAAGCGGTTTTGTGATGCATTTCCTCGGTCGAATACCGGTTATTAGCGACATTGTTGGAGTTAATGGAGTCCGAATCACAGTGCTTTCTATGGAAGGAAAGCGCGCTGGCCGACTATTGATCTCGCGTAACTACTAAGTCGTGCGAGAATTACAACTATGAAGCGCGTTCTCTCTGGCATTCAGCCAACCAGTGATTCTTTCCACCTGGGAAATTATCTAGGTGCTGTAAAGCAATGGGTGGAACTCCAGGACGGTCACGATGCTTTCTATTGCATCGTGGACCTGCATGCGCTCACTATCGAAACCGATCCTGCTCTACTTCGTAAGCGCACTCTGGCATCTGCAGCACAATTGCTTGCACTCGGCATCTCACCCGAGAAGTCCACGCTCTTTGTGCAGTCACAAGTTCCGCAGCACAATCAATTGGGTTGGATCATGGAGTGCCTGACTGGTTTCGGTGAAGCAAGTCGCATGACGCAATTTAAAGATAAGTCTTCTAAGGCAGGAGCTGATTCTGCAAGGGTTGGGCTCTTTACCTATCCGATGTTGCAGGCTGCAGACATCCTGCTCTATCAAGCGCACTTCGTTCCTGTGGGCGAGGATCAACGACAACACATTGAACTCACTCGCGATTTAGCTGGACGATTTAATGCGCGCTATGGACAGACCTTCCAATTACCTGAGGCATATATTTTAAAGACAGCTGCAAAGATCAACGATATTCAAGAACCAACTGCAAAGATGAGTAAATCTGCAGGATCGGCTGCAGGCGTTATTGAAATCATGGATACACCAGAGGCAAACTTGAAGAAGATTAAGAGTGCGATGACTGATGCGGGGCGCGAAGTGAAGTATGACGTGGCGCAAAAGCCTGGCATCAGTAACCTTCTTACGATCCATTCAGCGCTCTCAGGGCGCACAATTGCAGAGCTCGAAAATGAATTTGATGGCAAGGGCTATGGAGACTTTAAGGCAGCAGTTGCAGATGTGGTTGTTGAATACCTACGCCCTATTCGCGCACGGGCAATGGAGTTGCTTGAAGATGAAAAGCACCTCTTACAGATTTTGCATCAAGGATCTGAGAAAGCTCGGGCGGTTGCGCAAGAGACGATTGCAACCACCTATAAGAATTTAGGCGTGGTTCTTTAATGAAGATTCGCTCCATCCTCCTTGCAGTGGTGCTTGGGGCATCACTTGTCTCAGCTCCTGCTCATGCTGCGCCTGAACTCAGCGTGGGAGTCGCCTATGACATTGGTGGCCGTGGAGATAAATCCTTCAATGATGCCTCCGCTGCAGGACTTGAGAAGGCTCAAAAGCAATTCGATTTCAACCTTGAAGCAGTAGTAACCGATGGAACAAGTGCCGATCGCGAAAAACGTATTCGCTCATTAATTACAAAGAAGTGCAATCCCATCATCGCAATTGGCGCTGGATATGCAGCAACCTTGCAGGCACTCGCTGTTGAATTTCCTAACACTCAATTCGCAATCATTAATGATGCAAGCGTTGCAGCTCTTAATGTGACCTCTGTGGTCTTTGCAGATACTCAAGGCGCGTACCTTGCAGGCTTTAGCGCAGCTCAAGTAAGCAAGAGCGGCAAAGTTGCCATGATTGCCAATCCTGATCAAGCAGATCTCTATAAGGATGGATTTTCGGCTGGAGTATTTGCCAGCAAGAAAAAAGTGATTCCCATTGTTAAATATGTCTCTGGCTCGTATTCACTTGCAACTACTCAGGTCCTAGATGCGGGTGCCGATGTTGTCTTTGCAGCAACTCATGGGTCGAACTCAGAGATTTTCAAAGTCATCGTCTCTCGCAATGCGAAGAAGAAGGGCTCAAATATTGGCCTTATCAATATTGAACCTGATCAGTACATCACAGTGACAAGTGCAACAAAGAAGTTCCTTTTTGCATCTGTTGTTAAGCGTGTTGATAAAGCGATCTACGATGTCATCGCACTCTCTGTTGCCAAGAAGGCATACCTGGATATTCTTGATGGCGATGCCGGTATCTACGGGCGCCGCTATGGCATTACAGGCGGGGGAATCGAATTCACGATTCGCTCCAAGGAGCTTGCAGCCATGAGCGATTCCATCAATCTGGCTGCTGCAACCGCGGAGAAAATCCTCGCATAGCTTTAAAGTTGAACTTGAGAGTTTTCTCAAATGTTATATGCCACACCCTCGAAATAGGCAGCATTTTTTACCATTCTCACCCCTAACTACTAGGCTCACCGATACAGAAACACTCAATTTATTCCTTGGAGGAAACCTTGAAGAAGACACTTAAGTTTGTAGCAGTTTTCGCTGCTGCAGCACTTGCATTCGGTGCAGCTCCAGCTGCAACCGCATCAACACCAACAAAGGCATGTCTTGCACTCGATACAGGCGGCGTTGACGACAAGTCATTTAACGCATCAGCATGGTCAGGCGCACAGGCTGCAGCAAAGGCAGATAAGAACGTAACAGTTAAGTATCTTGCGGCTGCGGCAGATGCAGATTACGCACCAAACATTAAGAAGCTTGTAGACGAGAAGTGCAACATCATCATTGGCGTTGGCTTCCTTATTAACAATGCAATCGTTGCAGCTGCTAAGGCAAACCCAACAGTTAACTTTGCAATTGTTGATCAGGATGGCGAAGACCACGGTGCAGACGGTTCCGTCTACCCAGGTACAAAGTTTGCTAACTTGAAGGGAATTCAGTTCTCTACAAATGAATCAGCATTCCAGGCTGGTTATGTAGCAGCTGGTGTTTCAAAGACCGGCAAGGTTGCAACATACGGCGGACTTAATATTCCACCAGTCACAATCTTCATGGATGGCTTTGCTAAGGGTGTAGCTCACTACAACAAGGCAAAGGGCAAGTCAGTCACAGTTCTCGGCTGGGATATAGCTAAGAAGGACGGAACATTCGTCGGTGGCTTCTCAGATTCAGCGAAGGCTCTTCAGATCTCTAAGAACTTCGAGCAGCAGGGTGCAGATGTAATCTTCCCTGTTGCTGGTGGACTTGGTGGAGCAACAGCAGGAAACTCACTTACTTCAAAGAAGTCAGTAGTTATCTGGGTTGATACAGATGGTTACGTTGCAGCTCCACAGTACAAGAAGGTTCTCCTTACATCAGTAGTTAAGGGTGTTGGAACTTCTGTACAGGCTGTCATCAAGGACCAAGCTGATGGAAAGTTCTCTGCAACAGGTTACAACGGTAACCTCAAGAATGCAGGAACATTCCTAGCTCCTTACCATGACCTAATCCGTATGGTTCCAACAAAGCTTCGTACAGAAGTTACAAAGCTTGGTGCAGATATTCGCAACGGAAAGGTCTCAGCTAAGTAATTAGTTGACCAATCAGTTATAAAACTGGGCTAGCACTTCGGTGCTAGCCCAGTTTTATTTTGATTTAACTTTCTAAAGTGAACGAAAACTAGTAGATTTACGCACATGTCACTCGAATTGCGCGGTATCACCAAGCGCTTTGGGTCCCTCACCGCAAACGATGGAATAGATCTTGCAGTAGGTGATGGTGAGATTCACGCAATCCTTGGTGAAAACGGTGCAGGCAAATCAACTCTAATGAATATTGTTTATGGCTTACTTGCCCCTGATGAAGGAACGATTAGTGTTGATGGCAAAGTCGTCTCTATTGATTCTCCATTAGATGCTCTCGCTGCAGGTATTGGAATGGTTCATCAGCACTTCATGCTTATTCCAGTGTTTACTGTTGCAGAAAACATTGTCCTAGGACATGAGAAAACCAAAGGACCTGGACTACTAGATCTTGAGGCTGCGCGGAAAGAGATCTTGCGCGTCTCGGCTGAATACAATTTTGATATCGATCCTGATGCACTCGTTGAGAATCTTCCAGTTGGACTTCAACAGCGGGTTGAAATCATTCGAGCACTGATCTATGACGCAAAGGTCTTAATCCTTGATGAGCCAACTGCAGTTCTCACCCCACAAGAGACTGATGAGCTGCTGCGTAATATGAAAAAGCTCAAAGCAAAGGGAACTTCAATTGTTTTTATCACTCACAAACTACGTGAAGTGAAGGAAGCAGCCGACAAGATCACCATTATCCGCCGTGGAAAAGTTGTAGGAACAGCCTCCCCAAGTGCCTCACAAGAAGAACTGGCATCTCTTATGGTGGGTCGTCCGGTTTCTCTGGATGTCGAAAAGAAAGCACCAAATTTGGGCAAGGTCATGCTTGATGTAAGGAATCTCAATATTTCAGATCACACAGGGCGCTCTCTTGTGAAGAATGTTTCATTCGAGCTCCATACGGGAGAGATACTCGCTGTTGCAGGAGTGCAAGGTAATGGGCAAACTGAATTAGCTGAAGCCATCGTGGGTCTGCAAGAGCATGTTCATGGCTCTATTGCACTTGATGGCATTGATATCACTAAGGCATCCGTGCGTGAAGCCTTGCACTCAGGGATCGCATTTGTGCCTGAATCACGCGAAGAGGATGGACTTATTGGTTCATTTAGTATTGAGGAGAATCTCATCCTTGATCTTCATGACTTGCCTCCTTATGCAAAAGGACCTGTCATCTCCCAGAGCGTTGTTTCACAAGAGGCGCAAAAGCTCGTTGCCGAGTTTGATATTCGTACTCAGTCAGCAAAAGACAGTGCATCATCACTATCGGGTGGAAATAAGCAGAAGGTAGTTCTTGCACGAGAACTATCGCGTCCGGTCAAGCTTGTCGTTGCTTCTCAACCAACACGTGGCCTTGATGTGGGATCTATTGAATTTGTGCATGAGCGCATTATCGCTGAGCGCGATTCTGGTCGAGCAGTACTTCTCTTCAGTACCGAACTCGATGAAGTGTCAGCACTCGCAGATCGAATCGCTGTGATGTATCGCGGAGAATTTATCGCAATTGTTCCCGCAACTACTTCTCGCGAAGATCTAGGTCTATTGATGGCAGGGGTGAAGCCATGAAGTTAAAGAAACTCATTCTTCCTGCACTCTCATTTGGAATGGCGCTCTTTGTGGGTGGCTTACTTGTTGCACTCTCTGATTCCAAGGTATTAGCGCTTAAGGATCAACCTCTATCAATGATTGGTAAAGGATTTTCAACTGCAGCTGGCGCCTATTGGGCGCTCTTTCGCGGATCAATCTTTGATCCGCAACTTGCAGAAGGACATTTCTTCCAAGGTTTCTATCCGCTTTCTGAAACTCTTGTTGCAGCCTCTCCTTTGATCCTTACTGGTTTATCTGTGGCACTGGCCTTCCGCGCAGGGCTCTTTAATATCGGTGCACAAGGTCAATTTATTGCTGGTGCAATAGGAGCAAGCTGGATTGGTTTCACATTCGAACTTCCCATTGTCATCCACACAATTGCAGCAATTGTGGTTGCAATGCTCTTTGCAGGACTCTATGGCGGGTTTGTTGGATTACTCAAAGCTCGAACCGGTGCCCATGAAGTTATTGTGACAATCATGCTCAACTATGTTGCAGGCTACTTCTTGCTCTGGTTGCTCAGTACAACTGCGTTCTTGCGTCCAGGTCGACAAGATCCATTGGCACCTGATGTGCGAGAGAGTGCGCAATTGCCGCATCTATTCGGTCCTGACCTGCGCGCTAATTTAGGTTTCATCATTGCACTAATCGCAGCAGCTGCAATCTGGTGGCTCCTTAGCCGCAGTACGTGGGGATTTAGATTCCGTGCAGTTGGTGCAAACGCAGCAGCATCTCGTACCGCAGGTATCTCTGTCGCTCGCGTGACAACTTCCGTAATGTTTATTGCAGGAGCACTTGCCGGTCTTGGTGGAGCAGTTCAAATTCTTGGATCAGAACCTGCGATGACTTCAGGTGTGGGTGGAAGTTTTGGCTTTGATGCAATCACTGTGGCTCTCCTTGGTCGCGCAACACCCATCGGAACCGTCTTTGCAGCGCTTCTCTTTGGCGCACTACGCGCTGGTGGATTAACGATGCAGGCAAGTACTGAAACGCCACTTGATCTTGTCTTGGTGATCCAGGCGTTGGTAGTTCTCTTTATTGCAGCACCTGCGCTGATTAAATCTCTCTTCCGTCTTAAGAATGTCGATGAGGGCACAACCGTTGCTTCGAAGGGATGGAATGGCTAATGAGTACTGTTGAAGTGCGCGCACTCTCTGCGCCAGAACGTCGCCGCAAGCGCGGAATCATCACGATGGCAAGCCTTGGAGCATTTGCTCTTGCGATCTTTGGTCTGCTTCCAAAGACAGGACAACCTGTCACCTATAGCTTTGTCTTAGGTAATGAATGGGTACTTGCAAAAGAGATTATTGTTAATTCAAAGACCGGCGGACTTCTCTTTGCAGTAATTTCCTTGTTGGCCGTGGGAATTGCAACGCTACAGTTCCGTGCTCGCAAGACAAGCCGCGCAGCGAGTGCTCTCTTTGGCGCCACTTTCCTCATGTCATTTCTCTGCTGGGCAGCTGCAGGTAAGTTCATTCCATTCACAGGGCTTTTGCAAGGTGCGCTCTTCCTCTCCGTTCCATTGATCTTTGGAGCGATGGCAGGTGTTCTCTCAGAGCGCTCTGGTGTTATCAATATCGCCATTGAAGGTCAGTTACTTGCTGGTGCATTTATGTCAGGCGTCATTGCCTCCCTGACACAAAACAAGATTGCTGGACTCATCATCGCCCCATTTGCGGGTATGGCTATCGCTTGGTTACTTGCAGTCTTTGCGATTAAGTATGGAATAGATCAAGTTGTTCTAGGCTTCGTGCTCAATGTTCTTGTCATTGGTCTTACTGGCTTCCTCTATAAGAGATTGCTTATCCCGTATCAATCCACATGGAATTCAGGCGGCACCTTTGCACCTATTGAAATTCCGATACTTTCGAAAATCCCTGTCATTGGACCGACTCTCTTTGCACAGAGCATCATTGTCTATTTGATGTATGTGGCTGTGATTGTTATTCACGTAGCTCTCTTTAAATCTAAGTGGGGCCTTCGTACTCGCTCTGTTGGAGAACATCCAACGGCTGCCGAATCTGTTGGTATTGATGTCAACAAAATTCGTTTCCGCAATGTTCTTATTGCGGGTGCTGTCGCAGGTCTGGGTGGGGCATTCTTCACACTCGGAGCAGTTGGCTCCTTCAGTAAGGAGATGACTGCAGGTAAGGGATTTATTGCACTTGCCGCTCTCATCTTTGGTCGCTGGAGTCCTCTTGGAGCAGTAGCTGCAGCTCTTATCTTCGGCTTTGCCGATAACTTGCAAGGATTGCTCACCATCACAGGCACACCAATTCCATCTGAATTTATGTTGATGGCTCCTTATATTGCAACGATCATCGCTGTATCAGGTTTTGTCGGCAGGGTTCGAGCGCCGGCAGCCGATGGCGTCGCTTATAAACGTGGAGGCGGTTCTCACTAATGGACATCAATTGGGATTTGCTTCGCACAGAAGCACTCGGTGCGATGAAGAAGGCTTATGCCCCCTATTCAAAGTTTCCTGTCGGTGTTGCAGCTCTTGTCGATGATGGTCGCATCATTACAGGGTGCAATGTTGAAAATGCTAGTTATGGGTTAACTCTCTGCGCTGAGTGCGGATTGGTCTCTACTCTGATCGCTTCCGGTGGTGGTCGTCTTGTGGCATTTGCATGTGTTGATATTGCAGGAAATCCTTTGATGCCATGTGGCCGCTGTCGCCAGCTCTTGCAAGAACACGGTGGATCTAAGTTGCAGATGGCTACCAATGAAGGCATTAAGACTCTTGGTGATTTACTCCCATGGGCATTTGGCCCTGAAGAGATGAACGAACGTTTGTCATGATTGAGCCTTTTGCAGCCGTTGAAATTATTGCCGCTAAACGTGATCACAACGAGTTAACAGATCCACAAATCGATTGGATCATCGACGCTTACACGCGGGGTGCTGTTGCAGATGAACAGATGTCAGCACTTCTTATGGCCATTCTTCTAAATGGTATGAACTCTCGCGAGATTTCTCGCTGGACCAATGCGATGATCAATAGCGGCGAACGTATGGATTGGTCGAAGTTAGATCGTAAGACTGCAGATAAGCATTCAACGGGTGGAGTTGGAGACAAGATCACTCTACCTCTTGCACCCCTTGTTGCAGCATGCGGGGGAGCAGTACCTCAACTCTCTGGTCGCGGACTTGGCCACACAGGTGGAACTCTCGACAAACTTGAATCTATTCCTGGATGGCGCGCATCATTAACAAATGATGAGATGTTGAAAGTTCTTCAAGAGACAGGTGCAGTCATTTGTGCTGCAGGTGCTGGGTTAGCTCCTGCAGATAAGAAGCTCTATGCACTACGAGATGTCACAGCAACTGTCGAGGCGATTCCTCTGATTGCATCATCGATTATGAGCAAGAAGATTGCTGAAGGCACTTCGGCACTCGTTCTGGATGTGAAGACTGGAAGTGGAGCATTTATGTCAGATCCTGCAAAGGCATCTGAACTGGCTCGCACAATGGTTCAGCTGGGCAAAGATGCAGGCGTGAAGACTCGCGCATTAGTAACAGCTATGGATGTTCCACTTGGACTTACTGCTGGCAATGCACTTGAAGTCCGTGAATCTGTTGAAGTACTTGCAGGTGGAGGTCCATCTGATGTTGTTGAGTTAACAATTATCCTTGCACGAGAAATGATTGATGCAGCAGGAATTGTCGGTAAAGATCCGGAGACAGCGCTTAAAGATGGAAGTGCGATGGATCATTGGCGTCGCATGATTAGTGCACAAGGTGGAGATCCTGATGCAGCGCTTCCTGTGGCACGTGAGACCCACGTTGTGAAGGCAGGAAATAGCGGAACGATTACAACGATGGATGCGATGAAGGTTGGTGTCAGCGCTTGGCGACTAGGCGCAGGACGCTCTAAGCAGGGCGAGAAGGTCCAAGCTGGTGCTGGAATCGAACTGCATGCAAAGCCTGGGGATTACATCGCAGCTGGCGCACCGCTGATGACCTTGCACACCGATGAAGGTGCCCGCTTCCCTCGCGCTCTGGAAATTCTCGAAGGTGCTGTCACAATAGTTGAAGGTGGAACGGTCAATCGTCTGCCTCTAGTGTTAGAGAGAATTTAAGTAATGAGTGACTTAACAAAGAAGCCAACAGCGGAGCAGGTAAAGCGTTTACCTAAAGCACTTCTGCATGATCACCTTGATGGTGGGCTGCGTCCTCAAACAATTATTGATATTGCCAAGGAAATTGGCCATGAGCTTCCAACCTATGACCCAGCTGAACTTGCTGAATGGTTCCGTAGCTCATGTGATTCAGGTTCACTCGTTCTCTATCTTGAAACTTTTGCCCACACTGTTGCTGTGATGCAACGTAAGCAGGACATCGTGCGCGTAGCTCGTGAATGCGCAGTTGATTTAGCGCGTGATGGCGTTGTCTATGCCGAAGTACGTATGGCACCTGAACTCATTACAGAAAAGGGTTTAACGCTCTCACAAGCTATTGAAGCAATTCTTGAAGGATTCCGTGAGGGAGAAGCTGAAGCAAAGACTGAAGGAAGTGTTATCCGTGTGATGACTCTGCTTTGTGGAATGCGCCAGAATGAACTTTCGCAGGAAGTAGCAGAACTTGCAGTGAAGTATCGCGATCAAGGTGTTGTGGGATTTGATATCGCTGGCCCTGAAGACGGATTCCCACCTAGTGATCAGCTCGATACCTTTGAGTTCCTGCGTCGTGAAAATGCACACTTCACCATCCATGCTGGTGAGGCATATGGACTCCCTTCTATCTGGGAAGCAATTCAATTATGTGGTGCTGAGCGCTTAGGCCACGGAGTTCGCATCACTGACGATATCGATTTCAATCACACGCCACCGCGCCTTGGTCGGCTTGCTGCATATGTTCGCGATCGCCGCGTTCCTCTTGAGATGTGTCCATCATCAAATATTCAGACAGGTGTTGCAGATTCATTTGCTCACCACCCGCTTGCGCGCCTTGCAAAGCTTCGCTTCCGAGTCACAATCAATACTGATAATCGCCTGATGTCAGCAACGTCTATGACTCGCGAAATGACGGAGATGGTCAATCAATGCGATTGGACCTTCCAGGACTTACAGCGTGTGACCATTAATGCACTCAAGAGCTCATTTATTCCATTTGAAGAGCGACTTGCCATTATTGAAAGCGTTGTGAAGCCTGCCTACCTAAAGATTTCTGGAGAGTAAGAGCTTAAACTCCTACTGAATGCCAGACAGTTTTAGATTCCATAAATGCAAGAATGCGCGCAGGAGTCTTGCCTGATCCAAATGAGTGAATCCGCTTGAGGTTCTCAGCGCCAGCTTCTTTGAGTCCACCATGCTTCTTCTTCTGTATTCCAGAGATATCAAAGCCATCAATATCCATGTGAGATGCAGCCCATGGAGCAAGTTCATCAAGTGAGCCAGTGAGAATATTGATGACACCAGCAGGAAGGTCACTTGTGGCAAGAACTTCAGCAAATGACATTGCAGGAACTGCCAAGCCACCTGGAACAAGCACAACAGAGGTATTTCCTGAAACTACTGCTGCAGCAATCGCATCGATAAATTCAAGGAAGCTATCTGAGGATGCGATTGCAACCACACCTTGAGGTTCAGAGATAGAGAAGTTAAAGTATGGACCCGAGACCGGGTTCGTTGCACCGCTGACAGCTTGAAGTTTGTCGCTCCAACCCGCATACCAAACCCATCGATCGATTGCTTCAGCAACTAGCACCTTCGCTTTTGTGGGAGTTACCTGAGAGGTGAGAGCAATCTCTACTTCGAATTGATCTGCTCGTCCTTCAAGCATCTCTGCAATGCGATAGAGAATCTGGCCGCGGTTATAGGCAGTTGCTTTTGACCATCCAGATTGCGCTGCGCGAGCTGCGGTGACTGCATCACGCAGATCCTTACGGGATGCAAGTGCTGGATTTGCAATGAAGTCACCATTTTTTGCAGTGACTTCGAAGACGCGACCAGATTCACTGCGGGGGAATGCACCATTGATAAATAGCTTGTATGTCTTCTTCACTTCTACGCGAGACTCTTTTTTAGTAGCCATTTACTTCGCCCCCGTTTCTTTACCATTTTTCAAATATGCAGCTAAGCCATGCTTGCCACCTTCGCGGCCCCAGCCAGATTCTTTATAACCACCGAAGGGAGATGCTGGATCAAACTTATTAAAGGTATTGGCCCAGATAACTCCGGCCTTGAGGTGTTGGCTTGCCCAGAAAATACGTGAGCCTTTCTCACTCCAGATTCCTGCCGATAATCCAAAGGGAGTGTTATTTGCCTTATCCATCGCCTCTTGTGGAGTTCTAAAGGTTAAGACTGAAAGGACGGGACCAAAAATCTCTTCTTGAGCAATGCGATTGGCTTGTGTGACACCAGTAAAAATAGTGGGAGCAAACCAGAAACCCTTATTGGAGAGATTGCACTGTGGGCTCCATCTTTCAGCGCCTTCAGCATCTCCAATGGCAGAGAGCTCCTTGATTTTAATGAGCTGCTCTTTGGAGTTGATTGCACCGAGATCTGTGTTCTTATCAAGGGGATCGCCCACACGAATCTTTGCCATTCGCACTTTGAGCTTTTCAATAATCTCTTCAGCAATACTTTCCTGCACAATCAGACGTGAGCCTGCGCAGCAGACATGGCCTTGATTGAAGAAGATTCCGTTAACTATGCCTTCTACTGTTTCATCGACAGGCGCATCATCAAAGACAATATTTGCACCTTTGCCACCAAGCTCAAGAGTTGCCTTCTTATCAGTGGAAGCTATTGCGCGAGCAATCTTCTTACCAACCTCAGTCGAGCCTGTGAATGCAATCTTGTGGATTCCTGGGTGATTAACAATTGCACTACCCGTAGAACCATCGCCTGTAACAATGTTTACAACACCATCTGGAAGTTCTGCTTGCTGGCAGACTTCAGCGAAGAGAAGTGCGGTAAGAGATGTGGTTTCAGCTGGCTTAAGAACTACCGTGTTACCTGTTGCAAGTGCAGGTGCAACTTTCCATGCAAGCATAAGTAGCGGGAAATTCCACGGGATGATCTGTCCTGCAACACCATATGCCTTAGGGGAGTGGCCAAGGCCGGCATAATCTAATTTATCTGCCCACCCTGCGTGATAGAAAAAGTGTGCTGCAACGAGTGGAATATCGATATCGCGAGTTTCGCGAATTGGCTTTCCATTATCAAGAGTTTCAAGAACTGCGAACTCACGTGCTCGCTCTTGAAGAATGCGTGCAATGCGATAGAGGTACTTCCCTCGCTCTTTGCCAGATAACTTTGACCATGTCTTTGTATATGCCTTCTGCGCAGCCATCACAGCTTTATCAACATCAGATGCTCCACCTAATGCGATATGGCTCAGGATCTCTTCAGTTGCAGGATTGATGGTGGGAAAATGCTTCTTTCCAGCGACAAAGGAGCCATTGATGAAGTGGCCATACTTAGGCTTGATAGAGACGATTGATCTAGATTCAGGCGCTGGTGCGTATTCGAAAGTCATTCTGGCCTCTTCTAATCAATCGTGACGTAGTTAGGGCTAGCGTAGTAGCCATCTGACATTTTCATACGTTGCATCAGCAAGTCATTGAGAAGAGCGCTGGCACCGATACGGAAGAGCTCGGGTGTCAACCATTCGGGACCAGCCGTTTCATTGACCAGAACAAGTTGCTTGATTGCATCCTTTGTAGTGCGGATACCACCTGCAGGCTTCACACCAATTCTGCGTTGAGTGATCGAGTAGAAGTCGCGGACTGCTTCTAACATCACGAGGACTACGGGAGGCGTTGCGGCTGGGGCAACTTTGCCGGTTGAAGTCTTGATGAAATCAGCGCCTGCAAGCATTGCAAGATAAGAAGCTTTGCGAACGTTGTCATAGGTGACTAGCTCGCCTGTCTCAAAGATAACTTTGAGGTGGGCTTTATCTCCACAGACTTCTCTGATTTTCACAATTTCATCGAAAACTAATCCGTATTTGCCAGCAAGGAATGCTCCACGATCGATCACCATATCGATCTCGGCAGCACCTGCATCAATTGCATCCTGCGTATCTTGAATCTTTACTTCCATGGATGCACGCCCAGATGGGAATGCAGTGGAAACTGCAGCAACTGGAACGTGTTTTCCACCGATTGCATCAAGATGTGTGCGAGCAACTGCGACCATATCGTTATAGACACAGATAGCACCAACGCTTGGAACGGTTGGATCTGTGGGATCTGGTCGCACAGCCTTAGAACAGAGCGCTCGGACTTTGCCTGGTGTGTCTGCACCTTCTAAAGTCGTGAGGTCAACCATGGATATTGCAGTTTCGATAGCCCACTTCTTACTCGAAGTCTTAATGCTTCGAGTTGCAAGCATCGCAGCTCGTGCCTCTGCGCCAACTTGATCAACGCCAGAGAGTTGATCAAGGAAGTGGATAAGAGATTTCTCTGATCCATCAACTAGACCGTAGAAACTCATGAAAGTAATTCTTTCAGAGGCTGGCGAATCTCGTCGAGCAATTTCTGTGATTCATCTGACGTCGCAGTGACAACCTCTATGTAGCACTTCATCTTCGCCTCAGTGCCTGATGGACGCACAATGATGCGGATGCCTCCTGCTAACCAGATGCGAAGACCGTCTGTTGGAGGAAGGCCATCGCTGGGTGCTGCCAAGTCATCAATAGATTCGACTGCGCGGCCTGCAATTTCACGTGGAGGGTTAGCGCGCAGGCCTGTCAGTACATTCGTAATCGCAGACATATCTGTTACTCGGATTGAAATCTGTTCAGTGCCATGGAAACCATGTCGCTCCCACACCTGATTAAGCAAATCAGAGATTGTTAAACCATCACGCTTGAGATCCATGGCGATTTGAGCCAAGAAGACTGCTGCAGATATTCCATCTTTATCGTTGACGTTATCAGAGTCAACGGCATAACCAATTGCTTCCTCATATCCGAAGGCGAGATCTTCAATCTTTGCAATCCACTTAAATCCTGTGAGTACTTCTTGGAAATCTATACCGTAATGACTGCTAATTTTTCGAAGAGCGGAAGATGACACGATGGAGTTAGCAAAGCTTCCCTTAGGCTTTGAACGAGCAATCCATTCACCAAAAACAATGCCGAGTTCATCACCGCGTAGCATGCGCCAGCCAACCAGAGGGTCCTTGAATGCAGCAGCACAGCGATCTGCATCGGGATCATTTGCAATAACAAGGTCTGCACCAAAATCACGAGCTTTCTTCAGAGCTAAATCAATTGCTCCTGGTTCTTCAGGGTTGGGAAATGCAACGGTAGGAAAATCTGGATCAGGAGTGCATTGCTCATCTACAAGAATCAGAGTGGCAAATCCTGCATGGTTAAAGACTCGTTGGACTGTCTCTGTTCCCACGCCATGCATAGCGGTATAAACAATCTTGAGATCACCAGGGCGTGGAGCAAGAGCTGAGGTTCGCTTTACATACTCAGTGATAACTTCTTCGCTTAACTCTGTCCATTTACTCCCACGAGGAAGTGACTTTAGCGATGTGACTGCATCAATATCTGTTGCAATGAAACTATCAGTTGGACTAATAATTTGTGATGAAGCGTAGTTAATTCCATCAGCAACGGGTCCCACATAAACTTTATAACCATTATCTTGCGGTGGATTATGGCTAGCAGTCACCATGATTCCGATATCGCATCCAAGATGTGCTGTTGCAAAGGCAAGTACAGGGGTGGGTAGCGGGCGCGGAAGTACGTAGACATCCATTCCAGCACCACTCATGATTTCAGCTGTTTCAATGGTGTAATCCTCTGATCCATAACGAGCATCACGTCCGATAACTACCTTCGTCATTCCACGCTTTTTCATATAGGAAGCAATGCCTGCTGCGGTGCGACCGACAACTGCGCGGTTCATGCAGGAGGGTCCAGGACCTATAGGACCACGAAGGCCAGCAGTTCCGAATTGAAGAAAACCATTGAAGTACTTACCTAATGTGCTCTCATCTTCTACATCCAGCAGCGATTGAAGCTGCGCAGCTGTCTTGGGATCTGGATCGTCAGCAATCCACGCCTGAACTTCAGCGCGCAGAGTGGGATTCATAAATGAAGTTTAATCGCGTTAGACGAGTTTAGGAATAGTGTTCTTGAGGAGCGTTCCCATGCGATCTGCTGCAGCTTTTCCAGCAGCAATTACTTCTTCATGGTTTAACTTCTCGCCGGTAACACCAGCAGCAGCATTGGTAACGAGTGAGATACCTAAAACTTCTGCACCGAGTGCATGTGCTGCAATTGCTTCAGGAACTGTAGACATTCCAACAAGGTCAGCACCCATGGTGCGCATCATCAAGATTTCAGCAGGTGTTTCATATGTAGGTCCACGCCAGTGCACATAGACACCTTCAGAGAGTGAAGAATCTTCCTTCTTTACAATCTCACGAATGCGCTTGTTATAGAGATCGGTGAGATCGATAAATGTTGCACCAGATAGTGGAGATGCGGCGGTAAGAGAGATGTGATCGCGAATGATGACTGGCTGGCCTACCTTGTAAGAAGTATTGATACCGCCACATGCATTGGTAAGGATGACAACTTTGCAGCCTGCCTTTACCGCTGTACGGACTCCGTGCACAACAGGCTCCATACCTTTGCCCTCATACAAGTGTGTGCGACCAAGAAATACAAGTGCGCGGATAGTCTTTCCATTTTCAACGATCTCATAAGAGCGAACTTTTCCTGAATGACCTTCAACTGCTGGTGCAAAAAAACCAGTGATTTCATGTGCATCACACTCGTATGCAGGAGCACCCAGTGCATCAGCTGCCGTTACCCAACCAGAACCCATCACGAGGGCGACATCGTGGGAAGTGACACCTGTGCGTTCTGCGATTTCTGCCGCTGCCTTAGTGGCTGCAGCAAGTGGATCAGAGTAGAGAAGTTCGGTTGAGGTCATGCCTCAATAATGTCACAGAGAACTGTTCCGCTGGCCACGGTCTCACCGATAACAGCTTTTAGGTTCTTAATCACACCTGACTTATGAGCATTGAGAGGTTGCTCCATCTTCATCGCTTCAAGAACAATGATGAGATCTCCTGCTTCAACGCTCTGGCCTTCCTCAACCGCAATCTTTACGACAGTACCCTGCATCGGACTTGAGAGTCCTGTACCCGATGACCCACCACCTGATGATTGCTTGGCACGATGGCGCTTGACTACAGGTTCTGGTGCATGAACAAGGATTTCAAAACGCTTTCCGTTGACTTCAGCGACTAGCTTTTCAGCAGCAACGTGAGTCTGGATCTCTGCAGCACTTGATTCAAAGGCAGGAATATCGTTCTTAAATTCATTTTCGATATAGCTTGTGTAGATCTTGAAATCTTCTGTATATGCAGGATCTTCAACAATGGCGCGGTGGAATGGAATAGCTGTTGCAAGTCCGCCCACTTCAAATTCAGCCAAAGCACGACGAGCACGTTGAATTGCCTCTTTGCGCGTTGCACCAGTGACAATCAACTTTGCAAGTAGTGAATCGAAATTTCCACCAATAACATCACCATTACGGAAACCCGCATCAACTCGGACACCAGGACCTGTTGGGATATTCCAAGCAGTAATGCGACCTGGAGCTGGCAAGAATGATCGTCCAGGATCTTCACCATTGATCCGGAACTCAATGGAGTGCCCACGAATAACCGGATCATCAAAACCGAGACTTTCGCCCATTGCAATGCGGAATTGTTCGCGCACTAGATCTATTCCTGTTACCTCTTCAGAGACGGGGTGCTCAACCTGTAGACGGGTATTTACTTCAAGGAATGAGATAGTTCCATCAAGTCCAACAAGGAATTCGCATGTGCCGGCGCCGATGTAACCGGCTTCCTTCATGATTGCTTTACTAGAGCGATAAAGCTCCTCGTTCTGCGCATCAGTAAGAAATGGTGCAGGTGCTTCTTCTACAAGTTTCTGATGGCGACGTTGCAATGAGCAATCACGAGTTGAAACAACCACTGCATGGCCATGTTTATCAACGAGAACTTGAGTCTCAACGTGGCGAGGTTTGTCGAGATAGCGCTCAACAAAGCACTCACCGCGCCCAAAGCCTGCAATAGCTTCACGAACTGCAGATGCATAGAGCTCAGGAATTTCTTCCATAGTGCGCGCAACTTTAAGTCCGCGGCCTCCGCCACCAAATGCAGCCTTGATAGCAATAGGAAGTCCATGTTCCTTTGCAAAGGCGGTAACTTCTTCATGGCCAGTAACAGGATCTTTCGTGCCTGCAACAAGTGGCGCACCCGCCTTAGCTGCAATGCGACGAGCCGAGACTTTATCTCCGAGTGCGCTAATTGCTTCAGGTGGGGGACCGATCCAGATCAGTCCAGCATCGAGAACTGCTTGAGCAAAATGTGCATTCTCTGAAAGAAATCCATATCCAGGGTGCACAGCATCAGCACCAGACTCTTTTGCAAGAGCAATAATTTTAGGGATGTTGAGGTAAGTATCTTTAGCAACTGTGCCCTTGAGTGAATAAGCAAAATCTGCACTTTGTGCATGCAGTGCATCGCGATCTTCTTCAGAGTACATCGCTACAGATTCAAGTCCGTGGTCTTTACAAGCACGTATAACGCGAAGAGCAATCTCTCCTCGGTTTGCTATCAATACACGTTTCATGACATCTCCTTGACTTGAGGCCAAGAATAACCAAGTTGCTTCATGGCGCTACGAAGAAATGGCATCGATATACCTACAACATTGGTGTAATCGCCCTCAATCACGGGAATAAATGGACTTCCGAAGCCATCGAGAGTAAATCCTCCGGCGACATGCAAAGGCTCTTCAGATGCCACGTAATCAGCAATCTCTTCTTCTGTCATATCTGTAAAGGTGACTTTTGTAGTCACGCGATCAGCAATCTCTATTCCTTGCTCTGTATCAATAATGCAATGACCTGTGTGGAGAAGGCCTGTTCGACCACTGATCTTCTGCGCGCGCTCGATTGCAATCTCAGGTGTTCCTGGCTTACCGAAGGAGACTCCATCGACATCAAATGTGGAATCACACCCGATGATAATTGCTGGGTAATCAAGCATCTCGCGAACAGTGTGAGCCTTCGATATTGCAAGAGCAATGACCATATCTGTAGGAGGCATGGCATTGAAGAAATCAGTCTCTTCATCAACATTGCTGACGATGATCGTTGGCTTAAGCCCTGCATCTTCAAGCAGGCGACGTCGAGAGGTTGATTGTGATGCTAAGACAATACGAGGCATTTAGCGGTGCTTTCGTGCGCTGAAGGTAAGTTGATGTGGCAGAGGCTGGCGGAGTTGAGGAAGTGCAAAGACACTTCGCTTAATGACAGGTTTGATGTCGACTGCTTTGTGGTGCGCCAATACCGCTTGGAGCGCAAGGAGTTCTTCAGGCGTTGGATTGCCTGCTGTAACAGTGAATTTCATTCTTATAAAGGAATATTTCCGTGCTTACGAGCTGGCAAGGTATCGCGCTTAGTCTTTAACGTGCGAAAAGCCTTGGTGATGTATTGACGTGAATCTTCAGGCTCAATGACGCTATCGATGGTTCCACGCTCTGCGGCCAAGTATGGATTTGAGAACTTTTCGGTGTATTCAGTAATTAACTCTGCACGCTTTGCATCTGGATCTTTAGCTTCCGCTAAATCCTTACGATAGAGAATGTTGACCGCGCCTTGTGCACCCATGACGGCAATTTCAGCACTAGGCCACGCAAAGTTGATATCGCTACCAAGGTATTTAGAACCCATCACGATAAATGCTCCACCGTATGCCTTACGAGTAATAAGTGTTACAAGAGGCACTGATGCTTCAGCGTATGCGTAGAGAAGCTTTGCGCCGCGGCGAATGATGCCGTTCCACTCTTGCTCTGTTCCAGGCATAAATCCAGGCACATCGACGAGAGTAAGAATTGGAATATTAAAGGCATCGCAGAAACGCAAGAAGCGCGCTGCTTTTTCAGATGAGTTGATATCCAGTGTTCCAGCAAGTTGTGATGGCTGGTTAGCAATGATTCCGATGGATTGACCTTCGATACGCGCGAATCCAACAACAATATTCGGTG